>DBEH01000014.1 GCA_002294005.1 Firmicutes bacterium UBA911
TTGGATTCTTCGGTTTTACTTACCGGATTCAAGTTAAACACTTTGGAGGGACATTTTGTGCTTCCAAAATTGTCCTTCCAAAAGCCCTGGCTGACGTGGCTGAAGCAATCAGGGAGACCGAAAAGAGCACCCAGACGCCTTCTCAAGCTCAACGACCTGATCCCGCCGCTCCAAGGCTTGGTTTCCGCAGGCAAGCTCTCCCAAACCGCCGATTGGCCTGGCCTTTTTACCGGGTGCCAGCGGAAAGGGAGCGCGGCACAGTGGCTTTGCCACCGTGCCGCTTGGAGACAAGCCGGACTGCTTACGGCAGACCGGCAAGGCGCACCAGGGCGGGACAGGGGTGGCGGTATGGGCGGCGGGTATACTTGGTATCACCAAGCCGGTTTGCGAAGATCCTGCGGCATTCTGGCGCGTGGTTTTTTCCTAAAACGCAGCGGTGGCAAGGAGACGAAGGGCATCCGGATGAGAGCGCGCGGGGGGAGTGACGGATTTGATTAGAAAGGGGGTGAAACCGAAATGCAAGTCTATACGGCGGCGGAAGTGGCCAAGCTGCTGAAGCTGCGCAAAGGGTACGTCTAAGAATTGATCTGGACCGGCAAGCTGCGGGCAAGCCAGATGAGCGCCCGGCGGGTAAGGATCACCGAAGAAGCAATAAAAGAGTTCCTGGAAGAGCAGTCCTGGGAAGTAGGCCCGCCTGTGCGCAGCAACGCGCAACTGAACGCGGCGCTGGGCCGTCCAAGGGCGGCGAAGTAAGCTCAGGACGGCTCAAGGGCGGCGGTGCGGCGGGTATGCCCCAGGAAAGGCGGTGACAAACCGGACTATTTAGCCACGGTGGCGAAATAAAAACCGCCGGTGATGTAGCCAAAGCGGTTAAGTCAAACTTGGCTTTTCTTCGCCCGCAGGAGGCGAAGTTCGCGTTCCTGATTCTTTTGCTTGTCATCTAGCTTGGTCACCTGGACGAAAACCAAGTCCAGCAATTCTTCCACCCTTGCCTGGCTGTCCCGGATGCTTTCAAAGTAGTCCAGGTGCAACGAGTGAGCATCAAAGAGCACCTTGACCTTTTCAATGACTTCGTGCTCCAGACGCAGTTCAAGGCGCTGCTGGCCCTTCTCCAGGGAGCCGACACGTCCGATCAGTTCTTCCTGACCCTTCTCCAGGTGTTCCAAGCGTTGGCCCTGGGCTTCCTGGTCCTGGCGAAGCTCTTTGAGTTCGTGGCCCTGGGTTCCCTGGCCCTTCTCCAAGCGGGCCTGCCCTTCCTGCAGGGCCTTCAGTCCGGTCAAAATCTGTTCCAAAACTTTCTCCACAGGTGGGTCTCCTTCGGGTGATCTACAAAACCATGCTACCACAAAAGGGGTGATGCGGAAAGGGCTTCCGAGACTTGGGAACCGTGGCTAGAGCCACCGTCCCTTCAATCGGGTAGGCCGGACTGCCTGCGGCAGACTGGCGGGAACCAGGGAACCGGAAGCCAGGAACCAGGGGAACGACGCTTCTCTTGCCTGATTGTCCCATACCCGGCACCGGGCGTCAAGGATATACAAGCACCGTCCCGGCGTCCTTGACGCCCGGTGCCGGGGCACGGGGGGGCAGTATCCAAGAAAAGCTGCTAAGCGGCAGTGCAAGCGGCAAGCCAAGAAAGGGGACGGTTTCGGTGAGCGAATTGTACAGCAGGGAGATCGAATGGTTCAAGAAGCGCGTCAGGGCCGGGGAGTTTTCCAGGGCAAGCGATTACGTGGACGTGATCAAGGACTAAGCGGTGCGGGCGGCACTGCTGGAGTGGACTTGTGTACGGTCACTTTAATCTGGACTGTATGAATTACATTAAACTGGATTGGTCAGCCAGTCCGGTCCGTCGGTCGCTGAACCTGGAATAAGCTTAGGATGCCCAGTTCCCAAGTGTCGCGGAAGGCGCGGATCTGCTCCGGCTCGGCGGTCAGGTCTTCGTCCCTGCCGTCCTTCACGTCGCGCTTGCTGACGAACGGCTGGAAATTGGAGCCGTACTTGATGCCCATAAGGCGGGTCGATGTAGATCATCTGCACTTTGCCCGCCATACCTTCCTTCTCCAAGAGCGAGTTCATCACCAGCAGGCTGTCGCCGACCACCAGCCGGTTGCTCCAGCCGTGAGCGTGCTGATAAAGCGATTGCTTCGAGGTCCTCGGTTGCCCCTGGCGACCACTTTACTTCGCGATCCATTTACCGAGTTTCCTTTCGACCTCATCCTGACTAAGCGTCCCTTCCTTCTCGGCACGTTCGACCCCTCTGTGGATCTTCTCCACCACCATCGGAGTATGCTCTTCACAGATCTCCGGTGCTCTTTCTTGCTATGGCCGGATTATCATTCAGGGCTCCCTGATATCCTGGGGGTTTGCCGGCGGCATGACTTGGCAGACGGATATTGCCTTTTATTGCCACCCGACAGCGTGTTAGAGTGCAGTCGGCACTTGATTTTGCGCTGTAGGGTTATGGCATGCTGACAATGGCCCTGGCGCCGGTTAGCATAGTGACCGCATCGACCAGCCCGACAAAGAGATCATTTGAAAAATCGGCAAATTCAGAGCAATACAAAGTAATCGGTAGCACAAACACATCTGCTTGCGCCGTCCAGCACATGGCCAAAGAGGCCATTGTCGCCGTCTCGGGTTCACGCTTGGGAACGGGGTTTTTGCATTCTGGGATTCATCAGGGCAAGCAGCCGGGCGGTTGGGAGGACGAACCCGGACCCGGGCATTTATCTGGGCCAAAATTAGTAAATTGTATTGACCTTATCCACTGCGGTCTGCTATAGTGATATTATGAACAAGCGCCGCGGTGTACACCAACAAGTGCCATAGTGCACAAAGTATCGACTTCGTGCGCGCTAATCTGCGTGAGGAGGTGATCTTTCCAGAGTTTCGGCGACTGATTGCCCAGAGAGTCCGTGTGTAGTGACGGAAGCAAATATCCGCATAGGGAAAGGAGAAGAGACATGAGTCTGATCGGGCACGGTGGAAAAGAAATTGTCGAACGGGTAATGGATCCGCAGGAGGCGGTGGATAAGATCCGCAGCCTCACCCAGATTCCGATCCGGAACCAGATCGCGCGCGAAGTCATCATGCTTTCCTACGGCTTCTTTACCCCACTGGAAGGCTTCATGACCAAGGCCGACGTGGACGGCGTGGTCGAAAGCATGCGCCTGGCGAGCGGGGTGGTTTGGTCAATCCCCATCGTCTTCGACATGTCCAGTGAGGAGATCGCCGCCAAGGGAATCAAAGAGGGGGATACCCTCCTGCTGATGTCCCAGAACCAGCCTTTGGCCACCCTGGACGTAGAGGAGATTTTCGAGTACGACCTGAAAAACATGGCCGCCAAAATCTACGGCACCGACGACGAAAAGCACCCGGGCTGCGCCCGGACCTACCGGTACGCCGGCCGTTTCATCGGCGGGAAGGTCACCCTGGTGAACCCCCCGAGGATGAACGAGCCCTATGACGCTTTCTTCCTGACCCCGCGCCAGATGCGGGCCAAGATCGCCGAGAAGGGCTGGGAGCGCTGCGTCGCCCACCAGACCCGCAACGTGCCCCACAGCGGCCACGAGTGGCTGATGAAGCACTCCTGGATCGCTTGCCACGCCGACCAGCCGGTGGAGAAGACGACCACCGGGGTCGTGGTCAGCGCGGTCATGGGCGAAAAGCGCAAGGGTGACTACATCGACGAGGCGATCGTGCTCACCCACGACGCGCTGAGAAAATACGGCTACTTCCGGGAAGACGTGCATCTCACGTCGATCATCATGTGGGACATGCGCTACGCCGGCCCGAAGGAAGCCATTTTCCACGCCATCGTCCGAACCAACCTGGGCATCACCCACCACATGTTCGGCCGCGATCACGCCGGCGTGGGCAGTTATTACGATCCGTACGACGCGCACCGCATTTTCGACACCATCTCCAAGGATGACCTGCGCATCACGCCGATCCGGGTGCTGGAGTGGTGGTTTTGCCCGGTGTGCGGCGAGGTGACCTACATGGGCCTGTGCGGGCACACCAAGGAGCGCCAGAACTTCAGCGGCACGGTGGTCCGGAGCATCATCCAGGACGGCGTGAAGCCGCCGCGGATCATCTTCCGCCCCGAGGTGTTCGACATCATTCTGGAAACGGCGGGGAAGTACGGCTTCGGTTCCGCATACGTGAACGACCAATACCTGGCGCAGAGGCAGCCGCTGTTTACGGTGCCGCCGCTCGAACTCTAGTTAGTTAAGGAGGTATCAGAGAAGATGACCCATCACGAGGAGACCTTCCCGATCAACGTGTGGATCAACGAGGAGCGGTTCGCCAAGCTGCAGGCCGTGAAGCTGGGCGACCTGACCCAGGAGGTGTTCGCCGGGCTCAAGGTGTTGCGCGTGCCGTGCACCGCCGAACAGCGGGACAAGGTGCTGGCCGTATTTCCAACGGCCAAGTTTGACAGCGCCACCACGAAGAGCGTCGAACAGTTGCCCAGGGACGTCAAGGACAAGATCTTCGACCTGGTGGTGGAAAAGGCGAGCGTGGACATAATGGAGGAGTTTTTGGCCGGCTACTAGCCGTCTGAAAGCCGACCAATCTCGGAACCGGGCGGCGGCCCGCCTCCGGCTGGAGCGGGCTGCAGTCTTTGTACTGCATACTTTGCGCCGGTGCACGCCAGACTAGCCATGAAATCTTCCCTAATGCAGGAGGTGTCCGGCTTTGCAGGTGGAAGTCGATCCGGAACTTTGCATCAGCTGCGGGGTGTGCATTGAGATGTGCCCGGAAGTGTTCAACTGGGGCAACGAGGACAAGGCGGTGGCGGTCAGGGACGAAGTGCCCGACGACCAGGAGGAACGCGCCCACGACGCCGTGGAGGGCTGCCCGACCGAGGCGATCCTGGAACACTAGCCCGATCCGCGTCTTATACGGCCAAGGCTCCCCTGAAAGAGGGGAGTTTTCTTTTGCGGGAGGTGTGGAGCGTGGTGGTCGCGTTAGCCGTCGCCGTTTTTTGAGCGCGCTCCAGCGGCGCAGCGGATGCGGAAATCCGGGCCATCCCGCCGAATCACCGATCATTCGTCTGACCCGGGTCGGGAATACGGCGTCCGGCCAGCGGGTAAATAGGGAGGAAGCGGACTTCCAGGAAAAGGGGCATCAGACGACATGGCCGAGCGGTTTGACGTCATGCACGTCATTAGGCCTGCGGACGGGGGCATGAAGAACCACCTGCTGGCCCTGGCGCGGGGGATGCGCCGGCGGGGCGTAAAAGTGCTGGTGGCCGGCCCCGCGCCTCTGCTTGCCGCCTTCCGGGAGGAGGGACTCCCGGTGGCGCCGGTGTGGATTGAGCCGGGCCTGCGGGTGGACCGGCAGCTCGGGGCGCTTATGCGCCTGGTCCGTTTGGCCCGGACCCACCGGGTGACGGTGCTGCACGCCCACGCGGCGGCGGCCGCCCTGGCGGCCTGCCCGGCGGGGCGTCTGGCCGGGGTGCCGGCGGTGGTGGTGACGATGCATGGTTCGGTCAGGCTGGGGGGCGTATGGCGGCAGCGCGCCGCGGTGGCGTCGCAGAAAGCCGTTCTCCGGTGGGCCGACCGGACCATCTGCGTCGCGGAGCACGTGCGCGCCGAGATGCTGGAACTCGGGCTGGTGCAGCCCGAACGGGCGGTGACGGTGTACAACGGCATCGACCCGCCGGTGGCGCCTGCCGGAGCGGCGGAGGCATTGCGCCGGGAACTCGGGTTGCCCGCCGACCGCCCGGTGGTGGGCACCCTGGCGCGCCTCGCCCCGCAAAAAGGGGTGGAATACCTTTTGCGGGCGCCGGCCGCGTTATGCGAAGAGGGCCGTCCGGTCACCCTGGTGATCGCCGGCGACGGACCGCTCAAAGCCCTTCTTGAGAACACAGCCCGGACGCTGGGGGTGGACGCGCGGTTTCCGGGACGCCGCCCGGACGTCGCCGCCCGGACGTCGCCGCCCTGTTGGGCTTGTTTGACGTGTTTGTGCTCCCCTCGGTGACCGAGGGTCTGCCGCTGGTGGTGCTCGAGGCCATGGCCGTGGGCTGCCCGGTGGTCGCCGCCAGGGTCGGCGGGGTGCCGGAGGCCATGGAGGACGGCCGCACCGGCCGGCTGGTTCCGGCCGCTGATCCCGAGGCGCTGGCCCAAGGGGTGGCGGACGCCTTGCGGGACCGAGCGGGAACCCAAACGATGGCGGCCGCGGCCGCCGGGCGCGTGCGCGGCCTTTTCAGCCACGAACAGATGGTGCGGCGCACCCTGGCGGTCTACCGCCAAGCCCTGGCGGCCCGGGGGGAAGACCGGTTGGGTGTTGTCTTTTCCCAGGACGGTGCATTAGAATGAGGAGAGCCGGTGACGGAGAAGAGGTGCCTCCTTGAGAATTCCGGGGCTGAGTCTGTTGGCGGCCCTGTTGTTTTTTGCGACTTTTTTGGGGACCCATCCGGCGGCCGCCGCCGAAAGGCGGGTCGTGATGGTGGTCATCGACCGCATAAGCTTGAACGACCTGGGGACCTGCGAGGCGTTTCGCGGCCTTGTGCCGCATGCCGGGCTGGGCCTGATGAATACCAACACCGGCGGCATCCGGAGCGTGGAGAACAGCCATGCCTCCATCGGGGCGGGCAGCCGGATCGTGGCCACCGGCGCCGGTTTTACCGCTTTTGAGGTCAACGAGCGGGTGCAGCGGATTCCCGCCGGAGAGGAATACGCCCGCCGGACCGGGGTCGCGGCCCCGGACGGGAGCGTGGTGCACTTGGGCATCGCCCGTGTCTGGGAGCTTACCCGGACGCTCCCCTACCCGGCGGAGGTCGGCGCCCTGGGCACGGCGCTACGGGCCAACGGGCTGGTGACCGGGGTGCTCGGCAACGCGGACTGGGACGGCATGCCGCGGCGCCCGGCGGCCTTGATCGCCATGGACGGGCGGGGACTTGTGGACCGGGGCGTGATCGGTAGCGAGACGCTCACCGCGGACTCCCGGTTCCCCGGATGTCTGCGCACCGATTATGAACGGCTGTTTGCAGCGTTCCGGGAGGCGGACGGGGTCGACTTTCTGGTGATTGAACTGGGCGACCTCTCCCGGCTGGACGAGGCTGGACCGATGGTGCTCCCGGAGGTCCTGGCGGAGTTGCGCGCGTCCGCCCTGAAAGAGGGCGCGGAATTCGTGGAGCGGGTGCGACGGGAACTCGATCCCGGGCGGGACCTTCTGCTGGTCGTATCCCCAACGCCCCCGGCGGTGAGCATTGCGGCCCGCGACACCTTAAGCCCGGTCCTGATGTTCGGGCCGGAGGGCAGCGGCACCCTGACCGCTCCTTCCACCAGGCGCCCGGGCATTATCAACAACACCGACCTTGCTCCTACCGTGACGCAGTTTCTGCACGCGGACGCTCCGGTGGACATGGCCGGACGTCCGGTCACCGTCATTCCGGGCGCCGCCGACCTTGCCGGGCTTGAGGCGCTGAACCGCCAACTGGTGCTCACCCACAATGTCCGCGCGCCGGTCATCAGGACCTACATGACCATTCAGATTGCCGTGGTACTCTCCGCCCTGCTCACGATTCTCTTCCGGGAAATCGGCATCGTGCGGCGGGAGTACCTGCAGGCGTTGTTGCTCGTGATCATGAGTTTCCCGCTGGCCGCGCTTATACTCCCGCTTCTGCCGCAGCCGGGTCCGGTATGGGCCGGGTTGGGAATCGTGGCCGCCACCCTGGCGGTGGGGACGGCCGCGGTCCGGGTCAGCCGGCGGACGGCGGTGGGCGCGTTCGCCTTCCTGAGCGGTCTCACGGCCCTGGTGATCCTGGTAGACCTGTTCCTGGGCGCTCCCCTGCAGAAGTTTTCGCTCTTGAGTTATGACCCGCTGGGCGGAGCACGGTACTACGGCATCGGCAATGAGTTCATGGGGGTTTTGATTGGGGCGGTGATCCTGACCGCGGTGTGTGTTGTCACCCTTGCCCCGCGCCGGTTGCGCGGTGCGGTCCTGGTGGGCGCGGGCGCGCTGTTTCTGGTCACCCTGTTCGCGGTGGCAAACCCCGGGATCGGCGCGAACATGGGCGGCACCATCACGGCGCTGGTTGCCCTTCTGGTGACCATGCTCTTGCTGCTGCACGTCCGCTTCACCCGGCGCCTCATTCTGGCGTGCGCCGGCGGGGCGTTCCTCTTCCTGGCCGGGCTGACGGCATTCGAGTTCCTGCGCGGCGCGGAACAGCAGTCGCACATCGGGCGGGCGGCGCGGCTGGTCTTCGGCGGGGACCTGGAGCGCGGCTTCCAGGAGGCCTACAGCATCATCGAGCGCAAAGTCTCGATGAACTTGAGGCTCATCCGCCACACCATCTGGAGCCGGGTTTACCTGGCGAGCCTCGGCGGGCTGATTCTGCTGTTTTACCGGCCCACCGGGCGCATGCAGACGTTCCGCGATCAGTACCCGTACGTGTTCAAAGGGCTGGTGGGCATCGTCGTCGGCAGTGTGGTGGCGCTCATCTTCAACGATTCCGGCGTGGTGGCCTCGGCCATGGTGATGATGTTCGGGGTGCCGCCGCTTTTATACCTGTTCCTGGCAGAAGACTAGGCGGTACGACGCGGTTCGGCCGGTTTGCAGGCGGGAACGAAGTCTTCTGCAGCCGGACGGCGGCCGGGACGGTGGTGCAACCGGACGGCGGCCTTTTTCGCCGGCGGCCGCGGCCGACGGCGTCACGGCCCGGGACCTGCGGCGAAGAGACGGGCAGTGGACAAGGGCCAAGTCGTTTGACACCTTCCGCCCCCTGGGTTCGTATATTGTAGCGGGTCCTCCGCCGGACCAGATCGAACTGGCGGGGCGACTGGTTAACAAAGTCGCCGCCAAACGGCCTTAGGTGGCGGAATTAGCCGAATTAAGCCAAAAATTCTGTTGACAAACCTATCGTATATGTTAGAATTTATTCTGTTGGAATTTAACCAACAAATTCTGGTTCTGAAGGGGGAAGATAATGACGATGAAACCCATGGGGCGGCACATACTTGCCGAAATCTACGGGTGCGACTTCAACGTGCTAAATGATCCCAGGAAAGTAGAAGAGATAATGGTCAACGCAGCACTAGCAGCCGGAGCCGAAGTCAGGGAGTGTGTGTTTCACAAGTTCAGCCCCCAGGGAGTCAGTGGCGTGGTCGTGATTTCCGAGTCTCATCTCACCATCCATACCTGGCCCGAATTGGGTTACGCAGCCGTAGACGTCTTTACCTGCGGCGATCGGGTCGATCCCTGGGACGCCTGCAACTACTTGTGTAGCCGCTTCAGCGCCAAGCAGATCAAAGCGGAAGAGACTGTGAGGGGAATCTTTCCGGATTCCGTGCCCGAATTAAAGGCGGTCAATCATTAGGGGGGGATATTTATTAGTACCAAGCCGCAGAGGGATGGAGGAAACTGAATCGGCCTTGCCACTCCGAAAGGAAAGGTGCAGGGCCATTTTGTTTCACCGCAAAGCCACGCCGCCTTCCTTGAGCCCCCCGCCGTTCTTTACCCGGCAACGCGCCTTCCGCGTGTCGTTGCCGCCTCAACGGTTTTCCCCGCCTCCCGGTTTATTTCCACCCATTCTGTACAAGTTTACTAGGAGGACATGCTCGGAAGAGCACGAATTCTCTCCATTCAGGGAAACCCACGTGGAGGTTTTGCTGTTTCGTGAGCACGCGATTCTTTGATTCCATCCGGTCCGAGCTGGGAGAAGTGCACCGGGCCACTAACGTGACCGACTGGTTTCCGTCGGCTGAGCACCACAACATGTACACGCTCTTGGAGTTGCCGCCGCTCGAGGTTGACCTGCGGCCGGGGGTGGTGCTCCTTACGGGCCGACTGTTCAACGGCGCCTGCGCCAAGCTGGTCGCCCTGGCCACGATGGTCCAGTTGTTGTTCCTGAGTGTGCGGGTCCATCAGCACGTTAACGAGGACGGCGGCCCGGGCAACGACCGCACGCGGCTCGCCGTGCTCATCGGGGATTACTACCTCGGGCGGTTTTTCGGCCTGGTCGGTTCGAGCGGCATGATGGGAGTGCTGCAACCACTGTCGGCGGCGGTGTGCCGAATCCACGACGGGGCGATTTCGCGCCTCCACCTGAGCGCCACACCGGCGTTGGTCGCGGACGCGGTACGGCAAGAAACCGCCGAGTTGATCGCCCAGGCGTGTTTGATCGCGGGCCTGGAAGGGGAGGCGCCGGAGCGGGCGCGCGAAGACCTGTACCGGCTCGGTTACAGCCTGGGGATGGGATACGGCCTCTGGGCCCGGGGGTTGCCCAAAGACGCCTGCCAACACCTGAAAGAGGCCCGGCGGCGCCTGGCGGGTTTGGCACCGGGTGCGCCGCGGGACGCGCTTGACGGCCTGGCCGCCCACCTGTTAGACTTGCCGGGACACCCCCTGGCCGGGGCCGGGGGTTGAAAGTAAACGGTGGGACGCAAGAGCCCGGCGATTCCCCGGAAGCGAAGGCCGAGGCCATGCGGGCCATGTTCGCCTCGATCGCCCACCGCTACGACCTGCTCAACAGTGTGCTGAGCCTGAACCAGGACCGCTACTGGCGCGCCTCGGCGGCGGCGGCCTGCGGAGTCAAACCCGGGGGCCGGGCGCTGGACGTGGCCTGCGGGACAGGGCGCCTGACGCTGGAGTTGGCCCGGCTGGTGGGGCGGGAGGGCCGGGTGGTGGGGCTCGATTTCTGCCCGGAGATGCTGGCCCGGGCCCGGGAGAACCTGGAGCGCGTGCCGCTGGGTGAAACGGTCGAGTTGGTTGCCGGCGAGGCCATCGACCTGTCCTTTCCGGATGGCTGCTTCGACGCGGCCGCGATCGGTTTCGCCCTGCGCACGGTGCCCGACCCGGAGCGGACCATCGCCGAGATGGCACGGGTGGTGCGGCCCGGCGGGAGAGTGGTCAGCCTGGAGTTGGCCAAACCGGAACTCCCGGTGCTGAAGCAGGCGCACTCCCTGTACCTGCGCCGGGTGGTGCCCCTGGTCGGCCGGTGGGGGGTGGGTTTTACCGGACCCTACGATTTCCTGTCCATGTCCCTGGAACATTTTCCGCCCCGGGACCAGGTCCGCGAATTGTTTGTGCGGCAGGGACTGGTGGACGTGCAATACACGGAACTCACCGGCGGGATTGTGACTGTGCACTCCGGAGCGAAACCGCAGCCAAGTTAGGCCCGTAAAGGAGCATTAGTCAAAGCGACGATGTTGCAGCGCGTGGTCATCGTGGCCCAGATGATTCGTTTCGAGCACACGGTGTTCGCCCTTCCTTTCGCCTACATCGGCGCTCTGCTGGTGGAGCACCGCATTCCCAGCGGGCACGACCTCTTGTGGATCACCCTGGCCATGGTCGGGGCGCGTACCGGGGCGATGTCTTTAAACCGGATCATCGACCGGCATGTCGACAAGGCCAACCCCCGCACTGCCGAACGGGCACTGTCACGGGGAATCCTGTCGGTGGCCGAGGTCTGGGTATACGCCGTGCTCTCCTTTATTCTGCTGGGGCTGGCGGCCACGCAACTGAGCCCCCTGGCCGCGAAGCTCTTCCCGCTCGCGGTGTTCATCCTGGCCGCCTATTCGTATACCAAGCGTTTCACCTGGGCTTGCCACCTCTGGCTCGGAATGGCGCTCGGGATCACCCCGGTGGCGAGCTGGATCGCGATCGCGAACGGCTTCACTCCGGCCCCCGTACTGCTGGGCCTGGGGGTGTTGTTCTGGGTGGCTGGTTTTGACATTATCTACGCCTGCCTGGACTACGGTTTCGACCGGGAACACCGGATCCACTCCATCCCGGCGCGCTTCGGGATCGTCAGGGCGCTCCGGGTTGCGCTGGTCTTCCATGTTCTGGCGCCGGTGCTGTTCGCGGCGGCGGGGCTGATGCTGGGGCTGGGGGCGTTCTATTTCATCGGGGTGGGCATCGCGGCGGGGCTCCTGATGTACGAGCACATGATCGCCAACCCCGCGGACCCGGCGCGCATCAACGTCGCCTTTTTCCACGTGAACGTGGCGCTCTCGCTGACGATGTTTGTCTTTACCCTGGCTGACGTGTTAATCGGTTGAAAGATAAAGGGGGTGATCAGCGTGGACCATGAGTTTTTTGACGACAGGCTCGGGGCGGTCGCCCGGAAGGTGCAAAGCGGTACCCGTCTCGGGCTCGACGACGGAATGGCCCTTTTCCAGTCCCCGGACCTGATCGGGGTCGGGCGGCTGGCAGACGCCGCCCGGCGCCAAAAACACGGCGACCGGGTGTACTTCGTGGTGAACCGGCACATCAACCACACCAACATCTGTGTGAACGGCTGCCGGTTCTGCGCCTTCGGCAAGGAACCGGGCGACCCGGCCGGTTACGTGATGTCCCTCGGCGAAGTCGAGGCCCGGGCGCGCGAGTCTTGGGCGCTCGGCATTTCCGAAGTGCACGTCGTCGGCGGCCTGCACCCTGATCTGAACCTGGACTACTACCGGGAGATGCTCACCCGGCTCCGGGACGCGGTCCCCGGCGTGATCATCCAGGCCCTGACCGCGGTCGAGGTGGACTATTTGGCCGGCCTGCATGGGCTTGAGCTTGAGGACGTACTGGTTGAACTCCGGGCGGCCGGCCTGGATACCCTGCCCGGCGGCGGGGCCGAGGTCTTCGCCCCGCGGGTGCGGGAGTTGGTCTGCCCGAACAAGATTAGCGGCGCGCGCTGGCTCGCCGTGCACGAAACGGCCCACCGACTGGGCATCCGCACCAACGCTACCATGCTCTATGGACACGTGGAGACGCTGGAGGAGCGGGTCGAGCATCTCTTGCAGCTCCGGGAACTCCAGGATCGGACCGGGGGCTTCAAGGCTTTCATCCCGCTGGCCTTCCACCCGCGGAACACCGCCCTTGAGCCGGAGATCCCCACCGCCACCACCGGGTACGACGACCTGAAAACGCTGGCGGTGGCGCGGCTCATCCTCGACAATTTCGAGCACATCAAGGCTTACTGGGTGATGATCGGGCCTAAGCTGGCCCAGATTTCCTTAAACTTCGGGGTCAACGATATCGACGGCACGGTGGTCGAGGAGCAGATTGCCCGGGCGGCCGGCAGCCAGACGGCCCAGAGCCTGGGGCAGGGAGAACTCCTGCGGCTCGTCCGGGCGGCGGGCCGCGTGCCGGTGGAACGCGATACGTTGTATAACGTGGTCAGGGAGGATTTCGCCTGATGACGCTGATCCGCCTGGGACAGGTAGATTACCTGAACTGCCTGCCCATCTACTACGCCTTTGAACAGGGCCTGGTTGACGTGCCTGCCGTTCTGGTGAAGGGCTCGCCCACGCGGCTGAACGGGCTTTTCTTGCGCGGTGAATTGGAGATGACCCCAATCTCCAGCATCGAGTACGCCCGCCACCCGGACCGCTGCCTGATCGTGCCCGGCCTCTCGATCAGTTCGGACGGCCCGGTGGGGAGCATCTTTTTGATGAGCAAGGTGCCGCTCACCGAGTTGGACGGGAAAAAGGTGTGCCTGCCGGACACCTCCGCCAGCGCCGTGGCCCTGTTGAGGGTCCTGTTCCACCACTACTACCACGTGGACGTGCAGTTCGAAAGCACGGTTTCGGACCTGGAACTGATGCTGGACTGCGCGGACGCCGCCTTGCTGATCGGCGACGAGGCCCTGGCCGCCTACCGGCGCGTGCGGGAAACCAGGGTGCCGCTGGTGGTCATCGATCTCGGGGAGGCCTGGAAGAAGTTCACCGGGGAGCGGATGGTTTTCGCCGTCTGGGTGGTCCGGCGCGACTACGCCCTGGCTCACCCCCGGGAAACGGCCGTGCTGGTCGCGGCGCTGCATCAGGCCCGGGAGATCGGCCTGCGGGAGCGCGAGGCGGTGCTGGACCTCGGCGCGCGCCGGACGGGCCTGCCCCGGGAGTTCGTTGCTGACTACTTGAAGCTGGTCCGGCACGACTTTGACGCCGACCACCGCCGGGGGCTTTTAACCTTCTATGACTACACGTACAAAACGGGCCTGACCGATGAGCGGGTGCGGCTCGCCATCTGGGGGGAACACCTTGCCTGAACTGCGGGAGGTCCTCGAAAAGGCGGCGGCCGGTGAGCGGCTTACGGAAGACGAGGGCACGGTCCTGCTTGAGTCGGCCGATCTTTTAGACCTAGGCCGGGCCGCGGACCGGGCGCGGCGGCGGCGGCACCCGAAGGGGCGCGTCACCTTCGTGATCGACCGGAACATCAACTATACCAACGTGTGTGTGTCGGCCTGCCGTTTTTGCGCTTTCTACCGCGCCCCTGATGCTCCGGAAGCCTACGTCCTGTCCGTGGAGGAGATCATTGAGAAGATCGGGGAACTGGTGCGTCTGGGCGGCACGCAGGTGCTGATCCAGGGCGGGCTCCACCCCGACCTCGGGCTGGAGTACTACACCGGGATGCTCGGAGCGATCAAGGGTCGCTTTGACGGCCTCCAGGTGCACTCGTTTTCGCCGCCGGAGATCGTACACCTGGCCCGCCGGGAAGGGCTGGCGGTGCGTGAGCTGTTGGCGGCTCTGCGGGAGGCGGGTTTGGATTCGGTGCCCGGAGGCGGCGCCGAGATCCTGGTGGACCGGGTACGGCGCTTCATCAGCCCCCGCAAGATCTCCTGGAGGGGGTGGATGGACGTGATGTACGCCGCCCACGAGCTGGGGATGCGCACCACGGCGACCATGATGTTCGGCACGGTGGAAACGCCGGCCGAACGGGTACGCCACCTGGTCCGCCTGCGGGAGGCCCAGGGCCGTACCGGCGGGTTCACCGCCTTCATCCCTTGGAGCTACCAGCCACCCAACACCGAACTCGGCGGCGACCCCGCCGGGAGTCGCGAGTACCTGAAGGTGCTGGCCGTGTCCCGCCTCGTGCTGGACAACTTTTTGAACGTGCAGGCCTCGTGGGTCACCCAGGGGGCGAAAGTGGCCCAGGTGGCGCTTTCCTTCGGGGCGAACGACTTCGGCGGCACGATGCTTGAGGAGAACGTGGTCCGGGCGGCGGGAGCGGCGCACCGCGTGCCGCTGGCCGAGATCATCCGGGTGATCCGCGACGCCGGTTTCGTCCCGGCGCAGCGGTCCACGGAATACGAGATTCTGCACGAGTTTTAGGGCGATGTACGAGAGCAGGTCCGCCGGGTTAAACTGTAGGAGGAACAAGAATCCAGAATCCAGAAGTAGTGGAAGGATTAACTTGAATCCGGTAATTAAAACCGAATAGTCCAATAATGGCGGGCCTTACAGCCATTATTT
>DBEH01000021.1 GCA_002294005.1 Firmicutes bacterium UBA911
ACACGTGCCGGCCCTTGAAGGACCGCACGCCGGCCGGCACTGGGTCAAGCACATCATAAGGGAAATTAGTTCACCAAGGTGGTCCACGGTCTAACTAAATTAAAATCGGCTGGGAGATCACCTACTAATTCTTGACACGGACCCTCTTGACGCTCCGCTTGTGCGAACACCGTAATTGTTGCATCATGTGGTAAGAGAAATCGAATGTTATGTTACCGGCCTCGTAGGGTGGGTAAGACATTGCGTATCCTCGTGGTGACCGCGGTTACGGCGGAGAGACAAGCAGTGTGGCGCGGTCTTCAAGGCAACCCTAAGTTCGACGTCGTGGCGGCCGGCGTCGGCCCGGTCGCGGCCGCGGCCAACACGGCGAAGGCATTGGCGACCGCCCCGACCGCCGCCTACGGCTTGGTCGCATGCGCCGGCCTCGGCGGCGGCTTCCCCGGCATGGCGGACGTGGGCTCCCTCGTGGTGGCAAATGAAATCGTCGCCGCCGACCTGGGCGTGGAAACCCTTGATGGTTTTGCCGGTTTGGACGCGCTCGGTTTCGGCGCCACCCGGATTCCGGCCGACGCCGGTCTGGTGCACGCGATGACCGAGGCGCTCGGCGCCGCCGGGTTGCGGGTTGTGACCGGCCCGGTGCTCACGGTATCCACCGTGACGGGGACGGCGGAGAGCGCCGCCGTGCTGGCCGCCAGGGTGCCGGGGGCGGCAGCGGAGGCCATGGAGGGCTACGGGGTGGCTTTCGCGGCGCGCGAGTGGGGACTGCCGGTGCTGGAAATCCGCGCCGTCTCCAACCTGGTCGGGCCGCGTGACCGGGCGGCGTGGCGCGTCAACGAGGCGCTGGGCGTTCTGGAAGCCGCCGGTAAAGTGCTATCCGAGGTGCTGAAGCCATGAGAATTGCGATTTCTCCCTGCCCCAACGACACGTTCATCTTCCACGCCTGGGTGCACGGGCTGGTCCCCGGCGCGCCCAAGCTCGACGTCACCTACGCCGACATCAGCGTCACGAACACCCTGGCGTCCGTCCCGAGCGGGCCGGACATAGTCAAGATTTCCTACGCGGCCCTGCCCTGGGTGCTCTCCGAGTACGCGCTCCTGCCGTGCGGCGGCGCGCTGGGCCGGGGATGCGGGCCGCTGGTGCTGACGGCCGGACGGACGGACGGCGCGCAAGACCCGGCGGCGCTCACCGGCCGGCGGGTGGCCGTGCCCGACGAGCGGTCGACGGCTTACCTTTTGTTCCGGCTGTGGGCGTCCCAGCATGTGCCGGGGGGCGCGGGCGGGATCACGGTCCTGCCGTTCCACGAGATCATGCCGGCGGTGCGCAGCGGCCTGGTCGACGCCGGGCTGGTCATCCACGAGGCACGCTTCACCTACCCGTCTTACGGGCTGAACATGCTGGCCGACCTGGGCAACTGGTGGGAGGCCGAAACCGGTCTGCCGCTGCCGCTCGGGGCGATCGTCGCCCGCCGGTCACTGAACCTGCCGGCGATCGCCCACTGGATCCAGATCTCCCTGGCCCACGCCTGGGCCTACCCCGAGGCCCCGCGCGCATACGTGCTGAGCCACGCCCAGGAGTGGTCCCCGGAAGTGGTCGCCGCGCACATCGCGCTTTACGTGAATGAGTACACCATGGATTTGGGCGGGGTCGGGTTTGAGGCAGTGGCCACCCTGCTCCGCCGGGCCGCACAGGAGGGCATGGTTCCGAAGTTCAGCCCCTCGGCCCTGCACACGGACTGGGGATTGTAGATCACTCAAGCGCTATAAAAAACAAGCAACCGTTAAACAGATGCTTGCTTCGATTAGAACTTGCCGCAAATTATTGCTCGCAACGGCATCTTATACAAGCCTTTTTCTGATCCTGCACGACAGGTCCTTGATCTTAGTTTCAATCCCGCGAATCATGGCGGTAAACACCTCATCGTCTTTCCCTGTCGGGTCTTCCAGTCCCCAGTCCTCCCTGTGCTTGTTGGGTAGGTTAGGGCAGGCGACATTGCAGCCCATCGTGATGACAACATCAACGGGCGGGATTTCCGAAAGCGTTTTTGAATGCTGTGTTTTCTCCATGTCGATCCCGTGAAGCTGTTTCATCAACCGGACGGCATCCTGATTGATGTGCGGTTTTGTTTCGGTTCCCGCCGAATAGCTTTCAAAAACATCACCGGCAAGGTGTTTGCCCAAGGCCTCCGCTACTTGCGAACGGCAGGAGTTATGAATACAAATGAAAGCGACTTTAGGTTTATCCATGTTGCTTTTCCTCCTTGAACCAATGACGGGTTTTATTGGCGATACGCACCAGCGTCAACATAACAGGCACTTCAACAAGCACCCCTACGATGGTCGCCAGCGCCACAGGCGAAGCCGCACCAAACAAGGAAACAGCGACCGCTACGGCTAGTTCAAAGAAGTTGGACGCGCCGATCATGCCGGCCGGAGCCGCTATGTCATGCGGCAGTTTGAGCAGCTTGCTGGCGCCATAGGCTATGAAAAAGATCAGGGAAGGAGTAGTGTCCATTATGATG
>DBEH01000019.1 GCA_002294005.1 Firmicutes bacterium UBA911
CCAAATGTTCTTGCCTTCACACTCAGGCCCGGTTATACAGCCGACCAGGAGCGTACTATGTACGGCTGAACGAACCGGACCTTGCGTGGTTGCTATCACTTTCACATTGACTCTTGCCTTTTATTATATTAGCCGCCTTCTGAAAGTCAATACTTTTGTCATTGGATTTTAGCCAGAAAGGACAGCGACTGGCTTCACGCCTTATGTATCAAGGCTTACAGGGTTGCCTCGCCCGATCTGAGCGTAGTGTAGTGTACAGTAGCCCAGGCAGGAAATCCGCCGAGCGCAATGAATTTATGGATACGAGAAACATCTGACCTTGGTTTTGCGGGGTGGTGTTCCGTTGGCCAGCATCGTCAAGCGTCAGCCGGGGGGGTGCCCCCGGCCCATCTACTACTACCACGAGACTTTCCGGGTCAAGGTCGACCCTGAGGCCCGGGGCAAGGGGCCGCGGTCGGGCAAAAGCGTGGTGAAATCCCGTGACATCTACCTCGGCACGGCGGAGGAAGTGCTGAAGAAGTGCACCGCCGGGCAGTTGCCGCACGACCTGTCGAAGCTCGAATTCGGCCTGGTCTGCGCCGCGCTGGAGGTCGCCCGGGAGGTCGGCATCGCGGAGGCGATCGACGAGGTGATGCCGCCGGCCCCGAACGGGCTGACACCCGGTCGATACATGCTGATCGGCGTGTTGAAGAAGCTCTGCACAGCCACCGGTCACAGCGGTTTGCGGGACTGGTTCGAAAGCACGGCGCTGCCCCGTCACATGGATATTGACCCCGGACTGCTCGCCAGTCAGAACTTTTGGCAAAACTTCGACCTCGTGGCCGCCGAAAAGGACTGTGCGTTTACCGCCGAACGCGTGTCCCGGATCGAACAGAAGATCTGGGAACGTATCGTCCAGAGGTACGACGTCGCCGTGGACGCCGTACTACACGAGATGATCGGCCTCCACGCCTTTCCCTGGTTGTCCCGCGGGGGTCTGCCGCGCCCGGTGGGGCTGATCCTGGGGGTGACCAGGATAGCCCAACTGCCCCTTTTCCATAGACTGTTCTACGGCCAAAAACAGGAACCCGGGTTGTTCACCGGAGCCGTGGAAGAGCTGGCCGACAGGCTGTCGGCACTGGGCGGGTCCAAGAGGGAGCTTACCGCGGTGGTCAGCCGGGGAAACAACTCCCCGGAAAACGTGAAGAAGATCCACCAGCGCCGCGCCTGGGTCGCCGGGCGGCTGGAGCCGGCAAACCGGCCGATCCTCTGCAAGGTGCCGCTTTACATGTACCAGGAGAACATTGACGGAAGGCCGGTCTATAGTACGGAGGCGCAGGTGTTCGGTGACACGGTGCAGGTGGCCGTGGTCTATGACGAGCGGGCCTACCGGCGCCAGAAAAGGGAACTGCGCCGGGAAATAGAGAAAATGCACGACAAGGTCCGGACATTATTCAACAAGAACAAGCACCTCCCCAAAGACCAAATCGAGGGTCTGATCCGCGAGCTTGTTCAGGACAGCGACTACGGACGCTATTTTGACCTCGAGGTCGGCGGGAGACGCCACAAGGTCCTGCACTGCCGGCTGAACCGGAAGGCCTACCGGCACAAACTACGCACCATGGGCAAGGCGATGATCTTCTCCGACAACCTCAATCTGAGCACCCGGGAGTTGCTCGAATTTCACCTCGAAAAGGACCGCTTGGAGGATGATTTCCGGCGCTACCACGACCCCGCCGCGCAGCCCTTCCGTCCCCCACACTCCTGGACTGAGGGCCAGGTAAGGGTTTACACCCTGCTCTGCATCCTGGCGCTGCTGGTGCAGCAACTGATGATGCACCGTGTCCGGCAGGCGGGGCTCTCTCTGGATAACGTGGAAATGAAGGCGGAGCTGTCCGATATTTGCGAGATCGTGCTGAGTTACTCCCACGGGCGCGTGGCGCGAAAACTGACCCGGAGAGCCGGTATCCAGGATGACCTCTTTCAGTTGTTCGACCTGACAAGATATGTCTTTGGCGATCCGGAGCCGTAGATTAGTCACTACACTGTCCTGATTATTATTGATAGGAGTTGATCGGATGAACCCGCGGCTGACCATCGCTCTGATTCTTACGGTAATACTGCTCTGCTACGGCATTTTCGTGCTCAAGATAAACCTGGTTCCAATCATTTTGGTGTTGGTCCTGGGCGCCCTGATCGGGCTTGCTTTGGCCCGCCTGAGGAAATAGTGCGGCCAGAAACATCCCGCTGCTACATAGGCGTGCATTGAGCACCAGCGGGCAGTTCGCCGTCCGCTCCCTTGTTCCTGCCGGAACGCCGACTATTTGTGAAGAAAACCTCAAGCCGCCGCCTCAACCAGCCCGAGAAGAGCGTCGCGGACCACCCGGGCGGCCAGCAGGGCGGTGATTCCCGCCGGATCGACGGCGGGGTTGACCTCCACCACGTCCCAGGCGACCACGCGCAATTGCCGCAGGAGTCCCAGGGCGTCCAGCAATTCCGCGGGGGTGATCCCGGCCGGTTCGGGGGTGCCCACGCCGGGGGCGAACGCCGGGTCCACGACGTCCATGTCCAGCGAAACGTAGACCGGGCGGTCCCGCAGCGCGGACAGCGTCTCGACCAGCCCCGGCAGCACGCGGTGGGTGAAAAAGGCCCCGCTCTCCCGCGCCGTCTCCAGCTCCGGCGCGCACGCCGACCGGATCCCGAACTGAAACAGGTTTTGCCGCCCCAGAAAGTCGCCGATGCGCCGCATCACCGTCGCGTGGGAAAGGGTGGCTCCCAGGTAGTCGTCGCGCAGGTCGGCGTGCGCGTCGAGCTGAATGACGGCCAGTTCCGGGTGCTGGGCGGCCGCCGCCCGGACCGCGGGCAGGGTCACCAGGTGTTCGCCGCCGAGCAGGAGGGGGGTTTTGCCGTCATGGAGCAGCCGGGCGATGACGGTTTCAATGCGGTCGAGGCCGGCAGCCACCTCGCCGGGCGGCAGGAGGACGTCGCCCAGGTCGTGGAAGGCTAATGCGCGCAGGTCGCGCTTAAGATCCAGGCTGTATTCTTCCAGGCAGTAGGACATGGTCCGGATCGCCGCCGGCCCGCCCCGCGTGCCCGGCCGGAAGGACACGGTCGCGTCCAGCGGCGCCCCGGCGATCACCGCCCGCGCTTCGGCGTACGGAGACCGGGCCGCCAGAAAGTCCTGTTCCTTGACGACCTCCCGCATTATTTTAACGGGAGCGAGCGGAAGCGGTCCGCCAGGAAGCGCGGCATGGCGAGAGCGGCGCGGTGGATCTCCGGCGTGTAGTACCGGGTGGCGTAGTCCCGGATGTTCCCCGGCACCACCAGGGCGGGGTCGTGCTTCTTGGAGCCGATCGTGAAGCTCCACATGGCTCCGGGATAGGTCGGGATGCAAGCCCAGTAGGTCCGGGCCAGCGGGAAGATCCCGGCGATGTCCCGGTAGATCCGGAGGATCAGGTCCGTGTTGAAGTAGGGCGACTCGGTCTGGGCCACGAACAGCCCCTCGTCCCTCAAGGCGTCGTGAATCGACCGGTAGAATTCCGGGCTGAAAAGGCCCACCGCCGGCCCGATCGGGTCGGTGGAGTCGACGATAACCAGGTCGAAAGTGTTTTTGTGCTCCGCCACGTACTTGATCCCGTCCCCGATCACGACCTCGGCCTTGGGCGAATCAAAACCGCAGGCGATTTCCGGCAGGTACTTCTTGGAGGCAGCGATCACCCGCTCGTCGATTTCGACCAGGGTGGCTTTCTCCACCGCCGGGTGCTTGGCCACCTCGCGCAGGGTGCCCCCGTCCCCCCCGCCGACGATCAGCACCCGGTGCGGGGCAGGGTGGGTGTTCAGCGGAACGTGGGCGATCATCTCGTGGTAGACGTACTCGTCCACCACCGAGGTCTGCACGATCCCGTCCAGCACCAGGGTGCGCCCAAACGGCACGGTGTCCACCACCGCCAGGTGCTGAAACGGCGTGGTCTCCGTGTGGAGCGTCTCATTCACCCGGTAGCTGATGGCGAAGTTGTCGTTTTGCTTTTCGGTGAACCACAGATGCAAAACCGATTCCTCCTTGAAGAAATTGTCAATACCACAGCGGGACCGCCGCCAGACAGCACCCCACCCGTTCCACGCGGTGCTCCACGGCGGCGATTCTCTTTTCCTGCGCAGAGAGCCCGCGCCGGGCAAAGGCTTCGTCCAGCATCTTGCTGACGGCGTCGTGGGCCTCTTGGCGGCTGCACTTGCCACCGAACTCCATGATTACGCCGATGCTGTCCGGAGAGACGATCACCCCGACGGCGGCGGCGATCAGTTCTCCCTCGGCGTCACAGACGATGGAACCGTAGGCGGTCGGCACGAGAGCGCCGGGGGGCAATTGCAAATTGGGGTCGTGGACGGCTTTCGGCGGCAGAATGCTTGACAGGCGCACCAAATTAACGTTGCCGATACGGGCGGCCAGAAGCGCGTTGTCGAAAGCGTTCAGCGCGGTGGACCCTTCGGCACAGGCCGCGGTAACAAAGTACCTGGTGGGTGTCGGCAGCATGCACTTCTCTCCTCAAGATTAGATGGGGCAATCACAACGAGAATTATTATATAGAATCCGGCGGGAAAAGAAAACCATTCCTGCTGAAAAAGCGTTTTGCGTTGTAAGTAGCTCCAAAAAGACGTCAGGCCCCTAACACTTTTTCAAGCGAAGCCCGCAGGATGGGGACCAGCTCCTTTTCCCGGCGGCAGGCCTTTCATCAGCAAGTGCAAAACTGTTCTTTGGGAAAAGGTGCCTGTCCCCCTCGCTCCCTCCCTGACTTCTGTCTCCTGGATTCTGAATTCTGTCTCCTGAATTCTGAATTCTACATTCTCTGCCTTCTTAGTGCTTCCCGGTAGATGTCCCGGTAGGCGCAGGCGTCTTCGGACTGGGTGCCGTTGGACTCACAGATGATGGTGGGGGTAAGTTTCCTTTCCACCATCAATTCGGCCAGAGGCCGGAAATGGGGACCAAAACCCGCGTCCGCCAGGGTGCGGTGCCGCCGCTCTCCCTTTTCCGTAAACTCCACCGGGCTGAAGTGGATGTGCAGCGTGCGCAACACGTCTTTCCCCACCGCGGCCTCCACCCGGTCCAGCACCGCTGCGTAAGCCTCCCGGTCCGTCATCAGCCCGCCCGTAATGGCGTGCACGTGCCCGAAGTCAACGCAGGGGACCACGTTCGGGGCCACGCGGCACAATTCCAGGACCTCGTCCAGCAAGCCCAGGTAGCTGTACCGCCCCAGTGTCTCCGGCAGGACCCAAACGCCTTCCAGCCCCTCGCGGGCCGCCTCGTCCAGCGTCGCCCCGAGGACGGCCTGAGCCCGCCGCAGCGCGCCCTCCCGGCTGCCTTTCGCACTCCCCGGGTGAAACACCACCCGGGTGGCGCCCATCCAGTGCGCCGCCCGCAGCGATTTCAGCAGGTGGTTCTTGCTCTTGGCCAACAGGACCGGATCCTCGCCGGCCAGGTTGATGTAGTAGGGCGCGTGAATGCTGAGCGCGATGTCGTTTTCGACCGCCCTTTCGCCGAGCGCGCGGGCGGTGCGCTCGCTGATATTGACCCCGCGCACACACTGGTACTCATAAGCCGCAAGGCCGAGGCCGCGGAGCCAGGCCGGCGCCTCCAGCGACGACTTGTGGCCCGCGCCGTAGAAGGCATCCCCGTTGCCGGCCGTACCGAATCTGGCTTCCACTTTACGAAACCTCCCCCGGGTTAGCAGTGACCAGAGTTTGATTTTTATATTTATGGCAGGGTTTTCCTGCACGGCCGCCGAAACAACCTCCAACCATATCCCTTGACGAAAAAACCATAGGGGGTGTGCTTACCCGGGGCATTTTCTTAAAGGGGTACTCCGTCCGCACCAAGGAGTGAACTACTCCGAAAATACAGAGCGGCGGCTTAGGTGATTTTCATCCTGAGTGGTGCCGCGTGCGGGACGGCTGTCTATATGTTAGATGCCAATGCGACCTCCGCCGATGCCCCGGCGCACACCTGCGACTTCTGCCGCAAAATCTTGACTACATAGTACGCCGACGGAGGTGTGCCATGCGCCGGCGCCTGCTCGCCCTGCTGGGACTGGGTTTCATCCTGACCGCCATGTTCATCCTGGCCGGCCGACTTGAGGACAACGCCAAAAGGGACCGGCTAACTTACGCCCTGGCCCGGTTCCCGGCCACCCTGGACCCCACGGCCGTTACGGACAAGTCGGGGGCGGCCGTGCTGCTGAACCTCTACGAGGGCCTGGTGCGCTTCGAACCAGGGGGAACCGGAATTGAACCCGCGCTGGCCCGGGACTGGAACGTGTCGCCCGACGCCCGAACCTGGACCTTTTTTCTCCAGGAAGACACCACTTTCGCCGACGGCACCCCGCTGGACGCCGCCGCCGTAAAAGACGCGGTGGAACGGCAGCTCAACCCCGAGACCGCCGGACCGTACGCTTCCTTCATATACGGGCCCGTGACCCGAGTGGAAACCAAGGGCCGCCATACGGTCATTTTCCACCTGAAGCACCCGTACGCCCCGTTTCTCGGAAATCTGGCCATGCTCCCGGCGGCGGTCGTACGCCCTTCCCCCGAGCATGCCTGCCCATCGGCACCGGCCCTTTCGTGCCGGCCGCCATCGAATCGGCCCGGATCACCTTAAGAGCAAACGCCGCCTACCGGGAAGGGCCGCCGCAGATGAGGGAAGTCCTGTTCGTGGTCATTCCCGATGCGGACGAGCGCTGGCGGGCACTGGCCCAAGGACGGGTGGACGTGGCGGAAAACACCGGGGCCGCCCTGCCGGCCGGGGGCCCGGACAGCCTGGTCATCACTCAGGTAACCGGATTGGACCTGAGTTACCTAGCATTTTATACCAACAAAAAACCGTTTGACAATCCAAATGTACGGAGGGCGGCAAGCCTGGCGATAAACCAGCAGGCTGTCGTGGACTACCTCTTTCCGGACCGGGCCGTGCCCGCCGCCGGGCCCCTGCCCCCCGGCACCCTGGGCCATCACCCCACCCTGAACGCAAACGCCTACAACCTTGACGAAGCCCGGCGGCTTTTAAACTTAGCGGGCTACGACGGTGAGGAAATCACGCTGATCACCTATCAGGACCGGCGCCCCTACAACCCGGCGGGCGGGGAGAAATTGGCCCGCCTCCTGGCGGAACAGCTCGCCCAGGCCGGTTTCAAGGTGCGGGTGGAAGCCTACCCGTGGGAGATCTGCAAGCTCGCCATCCACCGCCAGGAGGGGCACGCCTTCGTGTTCGGCTGGGTCGGTGACAACGGGGACCCGGACAACTTCCTCTACACCCTGCTGGCCAGCTCGCAGATTCAAGCCGGGAACAACGCAGCGCGCTACTCAAACCCACACGTCGACATGCTGCTCGGCCGGGCCCAGCAGGTGACCGACGCGGCGATGCGCGAACGCCTTTACCGCCAGGCTCAGGAGCTTATCGCCGCCGACGCCCCGTGGGTATTCCTGAATCACCGGCTGGAAACGGCGGCGCACCACCCAACGGTGAAAAACCTGGTGGTCCAGCCCACCGGGGGCGCTTACCTGGCCCAGGTGCGCAAGGACGACCCGTGATACCGTGCGCCCAATGACTCAGCCCCTCGGAGGCATGCGTCCGGGCTTCATTGCTGGCGCGCTTTCAGCCCCCGCCCAGTCTCCGGCGCACCGCTTCCTCGAGCTGTTCCAGGGTCACCCGGCCGCCCAGGAGTTCCCCGTCGACGGCGATGTCCGGGGGCTTGGGCAGGTCCCCGCCGCCCAGCATCATGAAACCCCTGTAGACGGTTTCGACCTCCACCTGGTCTTCGAACTTCTCCTTGACCTGACCGGCCAAAGCACAGAGCCCCCTTCAGCGGAGACCCGCCGGCCGGTTCGAGTACACGGTGATACGCACCATCCCATATCCCTCCCTTCGGAAAAGGGGTCAGGCCCCTTTTTACCTTTCAGTGCCCGTTGCAGAATTAGGGGTTGACAACCGGCCACGGTTTTAATGCGACGCTACTGGTCCTGGCCCTTAACCTAACAAACGGTCCGGAAAAAGGGCCCAGTCCCCGGGGAGATACAAAAAAAGCGCCCTGACCCCTTTTTCTACTGGCGGAAAAAGATCCCGCGCGCCTTCCGGGCCGCGGCCCCGACCACGATGTACGTGGGGCAGAAGCCGAAGAGCCCGGTGGCGAAAAAGGCCAGGCCCACCCATCCCCACGGCGAATTCGGTTCCAGGAAGATCAGGCCGGCCACGGTGAGCCCGCCGGCCATCCGGACCAGCCGCTCCCGTGACCCCAGGTTGTACCCGCGGATGGTGTCCCGGACGTCGTGAAAACTGAGCACCCCCTGCGGGCAAACGTTGACGCAGCGGCCGCACCCCATGCATTCCGCCGTGCGCAGCACCCCCTTCTCCCGAATCAGCCCCCGGACCGGCACCCCCATGTCGCAGTTCTGCTCACACAGACCGCACTCCCGGCACCGGCCGGCGTCGGCCTTGATTTTATAGAAGCCGGCCAAGTTGAGCAGGCCCCAGGTGGCCGCCCACGGACAGGCCCAGCGGCAGAAGCTGCGGTGCCCGGTGAACGGGATAATCAAAAAGCTCGCGTAGTAGCCGACCAGAATCAGGTCGTACAGCGTGCGGCCGAACCGCTCATAGGCGTGCACCGGGTCCACCAGCATATACGCGAAATAGGCCCACACCGCCGCAAAGGGCAGCCACTTCAGGTGCCGCAGGCGCCACCAGAAGTCGCCTTTCAGGGTGGCGTCCCGGAAGGCGAAACCCACCGTCTCCCGGCTGAACACGCAGGGGCAGTTCCAGCCGCAGTCCGCGCGCTTGCCGACCAGGGCCACCATTATGAAAAGGATGAAAAAGGGCAGGGCGCCGACCATGTGGACGCTCAAGGTGAACTCGGCCCCGGTGCCGTCGAGAAGCGGCATGCGCGGGTAAAACATCGGGATGAAGACCCAGTACAGGAAAAACAGCCCCACCATCACCTTGACCCGCATCCGCTGGTAGGCGTCGGGCTCGGTCGCGAGCCGCCACACGGCGAAGGCCGGGATCAGGTACAATTCCGGGCTGCCGTTCAGCTTCACCACCGACCCGCCCACTTCGGCGTAGATGGGGTAGAAGAAACTGGAGGCCAGCCAGGCCAGGGCGATTGCGCTCACTATTTTCGCCGGGGTGATTTTCTTCGCGGAACTCATTTCTTCAGCACCCTCTCCGGCCACAGGCGGCTAAGCGCCGCCTCATGGCGGTCTCCTAGAGGCCGCGAAAAACAAGCATGGCTTGATGCGGCGAAGCCGGACGTTGAGAAGTGGGATGTGGGAAGTGCGAGGTGAGAATTCCGATAGAATTCGTTTGCGAATTCCTTCATGCCTCCCACTCCCAACCTCTCACTTCACACCTCTCTTTTGCCAGGCGCAGTTTTGCAGCGGTCTCCTAGGTTTTGCGCCCGGTGATCAGGGCATAGCCCAACACCCCGCCGCGCACCAGTTCCTCGGCCTGGGCCAGGATTTCCTTGCCGCGCTTGAGGTCCAGGCCTTTCAGGCCGAGCTTGCCCACGGCCTGGGCCAGTTCGGCGAGGAGCAGCCGCTGCCGGATTTGGCCGGCCAGCGCCAGCAGCGCCTCCGGATGCGCCGTTGCGGTCAGGCCGGTGAACCCGGCCCGGGCCAGCACCGCCTGGTAGCCGTCCGCGGTGAGGGCGTCGGCGACGCAGGCCGCCCGGAATAAAAGCCCCCTCATCTCTTCGGGCAGCCGGTCCCGGTCCACCACCATGTCGGTCAGCCCGACGCGCCCCCCGGCGGCAAGCACCCGGAACATCTCCCGGGCCGCCGCCTCCTTGTCCGGAAAGAGACAGAAGGAACACTCGGAAATCACCGCCGTGCAGGCGCCTTCCTCCAGGGGCAGGCGCTCGGCGTCGCCCTGCCGGAATTCCACCCGGTCGGCCAGCCCCTCCTCGGCGGCGTGCCGGCGCGCCTGTTCCAGGTTCTCCGCGCCCAGGTCCACCCCCAACACCCGGCAGCCGAAAACGCCCGCCAGAAACACGGCGCTGGTCCCCGCGCCGCAGGCCGCATCGAGCAGGAAGTCCCCCGGACCCAGGGCCAGCGCCTCCCCCAGCCGCCGGGTCAGGTCAAGCCCCCCGGGGTGAAAACTCCGGTCCAAGAGCAGGCGGACGATATCGTTTTGGTAGAAGTCGACGCAGGCACACTTAAAATCTTCACTCACCCGTCAACCACCTCGCTTCAGCACGTTGTACACACAAAAGGGCACCAGCCCGCCGCCCGGCAGGAGCTGGTGAACGCAGCACTTGCGCGCCCGCTTGAGTTCGAAGTTGTGGACGTCCATAAAGGCGTGCACTCCGACCATGGTGATCTGGTCGCGGAGCCCTTCGAGGTCCTCCAGTGAAATCCCACAGCAGGAGGCCAGGCTTTTCAGCGATTCGTCCGTCCCGGGCACGGCCCCGGCCGACCAGAGTCCTTCCAGGGAAGTCTGGGTCAGGGGCGAAAGGTCGGTGATGATCCGGTTCTTGAAGTAGTCCAGGTAGTCGTCCACGTTCACCAGCCGGGGCGCCGTGGTCAGCCGCTCGCCTCCGGTATACACGTAGGTCAAGGCGAAGCAGGTCGGGTAGGGGCAGGGCACCGGCACGAAATCGGCCCGGGTCAGCTCACCCCCGGTCTGCCGCTCCAAACCGTCAAGAATATCGGGGAGAGTGACCCGGTCCAGCGGGTCAAACTCGAGCCGGTGGCGCCCGACCTGGGCCACCGGCTGGAACATCAGGCCGCGGATGCGCACGTTTTGCAGCGCAAAGCGGACGAGACCGCCCAGTTCACCGTCGTTCACCCCCCGGACCACGGTGGCCGAAAGGACGATCGGAATGCCGCGGGCACTCAAACGCTCGACGGCCCGGAGCTTGTCGGCCAAAAGGTCGGCCCCCCGGAGCCGCCGGTAGACGTCCGCCGACAGCCCGTCAAACTGCAGGTAAACCGACGGCCCATACTCGGCCAGGCGCGCCAGGAAGGCGTCGTCCCGGGCGATGCGCAGCCCGTTGGTGTTGAGCTGCACCATCCGGATGCCCTTGGCCCGGGCCAGCGCCAACAGCTCGAAGAGCTGCGGGTGCAGCGCCGGTTCACCGCCGCTGAACTGGAGCACGTCCGGGTTGCCCTCGCCCTCCCGGTACGCGTCCAGCATCCGGCCCACCTGCTCAACGGTCAAAAAGCCGGATCCCCCGGCGTCGGCCAGGCAGGCCGGGCACTTCAAGTCGCACGCCTGCGTCACGTCGATGATGGCCAGGCAGGTATGCTGCTGGTGGTCGGGGCAAAGGCCGCAGTCCTGCGGGCAGCCCTGCTCAACCCGACTATGGAAGCGGCGGGGGAGAGTGCCGGGTTTGTTGTATTTCAGGCTGTACCGGTAGTGATCGATGTCGCTCGACGCCAGCGCCTCGGAGTGGCCGTGCTCGGGGCACCACTTGCGCAGGTAAACCCGCCGGCCCCGGACCAGGACGTCGGCGTGCACCAGCCTCCGGCACTCCGGACAAAGGCCCAAACCCACCTCCAGGAATATGTCCTCACGCTCGCGGCCGCCGCCGGCCATCCCGCTCCCTCCCCCCAGCACTCGACCGGGCAAATACTGGCAAAGCTTAGGAAAGCACCTTGAACGAGCCGGGATCATCCACCAGTCTGCCGATCACGGCCGATTCCCCGGCTCCCGCGGCAACGCGCAAGGCGGCCAAAAGCGCCTCCGTTTTCTCCGGTTCCACCGCCATCAACAAACCGCCGGAAGTCTGGGGGTCGCACAGGACCAGCCGCGTTTCCTCGGGGAGCGCCGGCGCCCACCGGTAGCGCTCACGGGCAAAACGGTAGTTGCCGTGGGCCCCGCCGGCCACCGCCCCGGCCCGCACCAACGCCAGAACTCCGGGAATCACCGGTACCTGGGAAGCCTCCACCTCCACCCCCACCCCGCTCGCCGCCGCCATTTCCCACAGGTGGCCGAGAAGCCCGAACCCGGTCACGTCCGTACAGGCGTGCACGCCGACCCGCAGCATGACTTCGGCCGCCTCCCGGTTCAGCGCGGTCATGTGGCGCACCGCCAGGGTCTCCAAGCCGGGGTCCACCAGCCGCCGGTCGATACCGGTGGCGATAACGCCGGTGCCCAGCGGTTTGGTGAGGACCAGGAAATCGCCGGCCCGCGCCCCGCGCCGGAACACGAGGCGTTCGGGATGGGCGAAGCCGGTGACACAAAGGCCGTACTTGGGAGCGTGATCGGTGATGGAATGGCCCCCGGCGATGGCTACACCGGCCTCGGCCGCCTTATCGGCACCGCCGCGCAGAATCTCTTCCAAAATCCCGAGGGGAATGCTCTGGTTGGGAAACCCCACGATATTGAGGGCGATCACCGGACGGCCGCCCATGGCGTAGACGTCGCTCAAGGCGTTGGCAGCCGCCACCTGACCGAAGGTGTACGGGTCATCGACCACCGGCGTGATGTAGTCCACGGTCTGAATCAGGGCCAGCTCCGGGCCGACCCGGTACACGGCGGCGTCATCCTCCCGGCCGGCCAGGAGGCGGGGATCAACCAGGGGCGGCAGGCAACGCAACAAGTGCGCCAGATCGGAATGCCCGATCTTGCACGCTCAGCCGGAACCCGGAGAGTAGGAAGTCAGCCGGAAGTGCGGGTAGTTCGCCGTCATGTTCAGTTTCTCCGTTCAAAGGTGGTTGCCATCAGGGTATCACGGGAGTTAGTATTAGACAAATGCATAGTTTGCATATGTTTTATGTGTAATGGTTATGAGAGAGCTCATGGTTATGAGGGGGCTTGATGATGAACGATATTCCCCTTTCCCAGCTCCGTGTCTTCCACGCGGTCGCCCGGCACTTGAGTTACTCCCGCGCCGCGGAGGAACTGGCCTTAAGCCAGCCGGCCGTGTCCCGCCAGGTCAAAAACCTGGAAGATGTCCTGGGCCTTTCGCTGTTTGACCGGCGGGGACGCCGGGTGCAGTTCACCGACGCCGGCCGGAGCCTCTATGAATACGCCGACCAGATCGTGCACCTGGCTGCCGAAGCCCGGCGGGCGATGGACGGGCTGCGCAACCTCGAACGGGGGCAGGTCCGCCTGGGTTTGGCCGCTTCCGCGGCCGGCCACGCCCTCCGGCCGGCGTTGACCCGTTTTCCGGTGTTTCACCCGGAAATCGAAGTGCGGCTGACGGTGGCGCCAAGCAGGCGCATCCAGCAACTGCTCGCCGAAGGAGCACTGGACCTGGCGCTGGCCGGCCCGGACGTCCGGCCCGGGCTGCACATTGAATTTGTGCTGGGCGACACCCTGATCTTGGTTTCGGCGCCGGACCACCCCTGGACTACGCAACCCCCGCCCGATTACGCCGCTTTGAGCCAACGGACCATCCTTTGGCCACCGCGCGGTTCGGGTGTGCGGGAGGCGGTCAGTTCCTTCTTGCAAGAGTACGGCCTCCAGCCGAAAACGCTGGAGGTGCCGGACTGGGGCGCCATCCGGAATCTGGCCGCCGCCGGCGCCGGTCTCGCTTTCGTTCCCGCCGCCCTGGCCGCACCGGAACTGGAAACAGGCCGTCTGGTGCAGTTCGGAGCCGAGTGGACGTTCAACTTCTCCCGCTGTCTCCTTTCAGCCAAGGACCGCCCTCTTTTCCCGGCGGCACTGGCCTTCGCCAATTTCGCCCGCAAAGGATAAAATCCGCCACCGAACGTGCTTTGGGGTCGCCCGTGACCAATTCGTGACCATTTCGGCTCTCTAGAAAACTGCCACAACCCAAAGGACCTTGATTCCCCTGTTTTCCCAGTATGATCCGGGAATGAAATTGGTAATAAAGCACACAATAGAAAAACCCACTTACACTAAGGAGGCAACTCAACACATGACCCACCACGCTCAAAACTTACAGTGGCAGTTGAACCACCTCAGGCAGGACCTGAACAACATCCTGCAGATGGCCAGCCAGCTTTCCCATCAGGAGCAGAGCAACGCGATGGAGCTGCGGCGGCTCCAGCAACTGGAGAGTAACGCCTCCCAGCAGCTGCAGCGGATCCAGCAGATTTGCAGCAGCCTGAGCAACAGCCTGAACCAGGTTTCGGGGATCACCCAGCAGTACGGCGCGGGCATGCAGGCCGCCGGGGCCCAGTTCACCCAGCAGCAGCCCTACACCGGCCAGTTCACCCAGCAATACCAGCAGCCTTATGCCACCCAGTTCACGCAGCAGCAGCCCTACACCGCACAAACCGGCACGGCCCAGTTCGGCGGCGGGTTCAACATGCCGCAGTACGGCACCGGCGCGCATGCCCAGAACCTGGGACAGTACAGTGCGGGCATGAACTTCGGCAACTTCGGCGCAAACCAGTACAGCACCCAGGTTTTCAGCCCGATGATGGGTAACATGGGTAACCCGAGCAATATCGGGAATATCGGCAGTTTGGGCAATTACGCCGCCCCGCAGTCCGGCTACCGGACCGGCGTCAGCCACCCGCAGAATCTGACGAACATGGGCGCTTACTGGACCGCGCCATCCAGTTATTTGAATCCGGCGATCAGCGGCCAATTTTGAATTCCGGTACACACCACGCAGCAGGTCAGCAGCTGGACATAAGCACCCCTGATAGGCCGTTTGAATAAACGGCCTATCATTTTGAGACGGGGTATTAACAATATCTGGTGGACAAGCTATAATATGGTTTGGAGGTGGAATTTATGGCCAGGCATTTGCGCGAAGGAGTGACCTACAACCACCGGGACATCATTGAACTGCTCGCCGATTTCTCGGCCTTCAAGGAGCGGGTCGGGAAGAGGTTTCGCGACCTGTCCGCCGAGTTGTCCGGAAAACCGAATGAACACGTTCTGTGGGTCAACCTCTACCTGGTGTCCAGCGATTATGCCCAGGATCTGACGGGCAGAACCGGGAAAAACCAGCCTCAGGACGGGCAAACGGCCTGATACGTCCGGTCAAGGTCAAGGGAAAAAGACCAAGGATCCAGAGTCTTGAGTTTTGAGTTTTGAAAAAGCGGTCGGTCTGGTCTGGTTTGGTTTGGCTTGGTCTTCAGCCGGCGCTTTTTTTGCGCTTCCCGAAATTACCAGGGCCACAGGCTGGAAGAGGCGCCCAACAAGTTAGGCCCGCAGCATTCCGGGCTTTTCAGCCATGGGACCTCCTTCCACGGCGCTTGCCTGCCACCCCTTGCCATTGACCAGCCGAAACATCGCCTATATACTCCACAGTACCCCGTTTAACAACTGAAAAGGAGTGATAACGTGGTGGTGGTTGACTATTTGCGTGCCTTTGGACAAAAACAGGTTCCGGCGGCAATCGGGGCGTACACGCTGGTGATGGTCCTGCTTTCTCTCGCTCTGGGACTGACCGGCGGCAGCCCGGCCGGCGCGGAATCACCGCCGCCCAGCGTCGTCGCCCAGACCGCCGCTGACGAAGGGGTTCCTGATCACGGGTTTACAAATGAGGAAGTCCGCTTGATCGCCCGCGTGGTCGAAGGCGAGGCCGCCAACGAACCGTACAGGGGCAAGGTGGCCGTGGGCGCGGTCGTCCTGAACCGGGTGAAGCACGACAAGTATCCGGACTCGGTGCGGGGGGTCATTTACCAGCCGCTCGCCTTCTGCGTGGTAGCGAACGGGCTGATCAACCGGACTCCCACCGGGGATTCCCTGCAAGCCGCCCGGGCGGCGGCGAGCGGCGAGGACCCGACCGGCGGGGCGCTGTACTTCTGGAATCCGCGCAAGAACCCGAACCCGTGGGTATGGGGCCGAACCCCGCTGATCACTATCGGCAATCATGTCTTCGCCCGTTAGCGGGACAAGATCCCGGTTTTCCATGACGGATTTAAGAACGGGGCGTGCGTCAGTCCTGCAATTTTCCAATTTTCCGGGACTACGCAAAAAACGAAGGTATTAAGAAATTGCAGCAATGAATGTAACTGGAAACAGTGGGAATAGTAGGCGGGGCGGATAAGTTTTGGGCGCAACAGTATGGGGAAGAGGCAGGAAGACATAGGATAAAGAAGAAAAGAGACCCTTGACGAAAAAACACTAGCGCGTAAACGCATAGGTTAGGAGGGTCTCTTTTGGAAAGTATAGCAGCCAGGGGAAAGCGGAAAGCAAGAGTTTTTTCGAGTGTGAGTACTTTGCGAGAACAAATGATTTCTCATTTCGCGAAAGCGAATAAAGCGAGCCAGCTACCGGTGTATGTATTGTAGTGAGGTTGTCCGCCCTCTTGATGAAAAGTGGAACTTGCCGTCTGGGCAATTCAGTACGGGAGTGAAGCGGCTGGCCAGTTTGCTTGGCGCTTGTGTTCCCTTTGCCCGTGCCAGTGAGATTTTGGAGGAGACGACGGGTGTCAGTATGAGCGCG
>DBEH01000008.1:0-259 GCA_002294005.1 Firmicutes bacterium UBA911
TGCTCCGGGACTACTACGGCGACCTGACCCGGGGCGGCGGCCAACAGGGTGGCGGTCAGGGCCGGCGGGGCGGGGAGGACGGCCAGGAGGGGCAGGGACAACAACAGGGCGGGGGTGAGCAGCAGGGGCAGGGGCAGCAGCAACAGCCGATGACCAGGCTGATAATCAGGACCCAGGACGGCAAGACGGTGGAAATCGACATTCCGGGCCAGATCCAGAGCATTGAAGCTCAACAGGAGGGCGGCGGCCGGCAAGGCGG
>DBEH01000008.1:655-3668 GCA_002294005.1 Firmicutes bacterium UBA911
GCCAGGCACTTAACTTATTAACGTCTATTACTGCTCGGGCCTGCCCCGGAGTGTTTTCGAGCCTGCCCCGGGTTTCTTGTGTCTCGACAGGCCGTGATATAATACCCGGGAGAGGTGAGGCGGCTTGTCTTCCTTCAAGCTGGTTTCGGACTACCGGCCCCGGGGCGACCAGCCCCAGGCGATCGAAAACCTGGCGCGCGGCCTGGAAAAGGGCCTGCGCCACCAGGTGTTGCTGGGCGTGACCGGCTCGGGCAAGACCTACACCATGGCCCAGGTGATCAGCCGGGTCCAGCGGCCGACCCTGGTGATCGCGCCCAACAAGACCCTGGCCGCGCAGCTCTGCGGGGAGTTCAAGGAGTTTTTCCCCGAAAACGCGGTGGAGTACTTCGTAAGCTATTACGACTACTACCAGCCGGAGGCCTACCTCCCGTCCGCGGACATGTATATCGAAAAGGACGCCTCGGTCAACGAGGAGATCGATAAACTGCGCCACTCGGCGACCTCGTCCCTGTTCGAGCGGCGGGACGTGATCATCGTGGCCTCCGTGTCCTGCATCTACGGCCTCGGCGACCCGGAGGAGTACAAGAACCTCGTGGTTTCCCTGCGCTCAGGAGCGAGCGGCTACGACCGGGACGCGGTGCTCCGGAAGCTGGTGAGCGTCCAGTACGAGCGGAACGACGTCAATTTCGGGCGCGGCCGGTTCCGGGTGCGCGGCGACGTGCTGGAGGTGTTTCCGGTCGCCTCCGGGGAGCGGGCCCTCCGGATCGAGTTCTTCGGCGACGAGGTGGAGCGGATCCTGGAATTCGACGCCCTGACCGGAGAGGTGCTGGGCGAACGGCAGCATGTGTCCATTCTGCCGGCCAGCCACTACGCCACTTCCCGGGACCGGCTGAACCGGGCGGTCACGGCCGTCGAGGCGGAACTGGCGGAACGCCTGGCGGAACTGCGGGCGGCGAACAAGCTCTTGGAGGCCCAGCGCCTGGAGCAGCGCACGAACTACGACCTGGAAATGATGCGGGAGCTGGGTTACTGCAAGGGCATCGAGAACTACTCCCGCCACCTGACCGGGCGGGAACCGGGGGCGTCGCCGTTTACCCTGCTCGACTACTTCCCGGACGACCTGCTGATCGTGGTGGACGAGTCGCACATTACCATCCCCCAGATCGGGGGCATGTACGAGGGCGACCACTCGCGCAAGGTGACCCTGGTGGAGCACGGTTTCCGGCTGCCGTCGGCCTTCGACAACCGGCCCCTGACCTTCACTGAGTTCATGGCCAGGGTCCGGCAGGGGGTGTACGTTTCGGCCACGCCCGGCCCGTGGGAGCTCAAACACGCCGCGGCGGTGGTGGAACAGATCGTGCGCCCGACCGGGCTGGTGGACCCGGAGATGGTGGTCCGGCCCACCCGCGGCCAGATCGACGACCTCCTGGGCGAGATCCGGAAGCGGGTGGCCAAAAGAGAGCGGGTGCTGGTCACCACGCTGACCAAGCGGATGGCCGAGGACTTGTGCGACTACTTCCGGGAACTGGGCCTGAAGGTCCGGTACCTGCACTCGGAGATCAACACCCTGGAACGGATGGAGATCCTGCGCGACCTGCGCCTGGGAACCTTCGACGTCCTGGTGGGGATCAACCTCTTGCGGGAAGGGCTGGACCTGCCCGAGGTGAGCCTGGTGGCCGTCCTGGACGCCGACAGGGAGGGCTACCTGCGCTCCGAGCGGTCCCTGATCCAGATGGCGGGGCGGGCGGCCCGGAACCTGAACGGGAAGGTGATCATGTATGCCGACCAGATCACCGGCTCGATGCGGCGCGCGCTGGACGAGACCAAACGGCGCCGCGCGCGCCAGACGGCGTTCAACCGGGAGCACGGCATCACCCCGCAGACCGTGCAGAAGGCGGTGCGGAGCGTGATCGAGGCCACCCGGGCGGCTGAAACCGAGACAACACCGTACTACGCGGCGCGCGAGAAGCGGCTCACCGGGAACGAACTTAAGAAATTGATCGCCCGGCTGGAGAAGGACATGCAACACGCCGCCCGGCACCTGGAATTCGAGCGGGCGGCCCAACTGCGCGACGTGCTAATCGAACTGCGGCTCGAGCTCCAGGCCAAAGGCGCCCGCCTGCTCCGCCCGGCGGTGGGGGACCAGCCGGAGTAGACACCCATGCCGCTCTAGCGGCACCATCGGAAGGATAAAAATACCCCTCACCCTGACCCTCTCCCAGAGGGAGAGGGAATTTTCGGGGGTAGAGGGAGAGGGGATTTTCAGGGTAGAAACAGCATGCAGGACAAAATCGTCGTGCGCGGCGCGCGCGTACACAACCTAAAAAACATCGTCGTGGAGATCCCCCGGAACAAGCTGGTCGTGTTGACCGGTTTGTCCGGCAGCGGGAAGTCCTCGCTGGCCTTCGACACCATTTACGCCGAGGGGCAGCGCCGCTACGTGGAGTCGCTGTCGGCTTACGCACGCCAGTTCCTGGGCCAGATGGACAAACCGGACGTCGACTACATCGAGGGCTTATCCCCGGCCATTTCCATCGACCAGAAAACCCGTTCGGCGAACCCCCGGTCCACGGTGGGCACCGTGACCGAGATCTACGACTACCTGCGGCTCTTGTTCGCCCGCGTGGGGCGGCCGCACTGCCCGCACTGCGGGCACCCGATCAGCAGCCAAACGGTGGAGCAGATGGTCGACCAGGTGATGGCGCTGGGGGAGGGCACCCGCCTGCAGATCCTGGCGCCGGTCGTGCGGGGCAAGAAGGGCGAGCACGTGCGGGTGCTCGAGGAAGCCCGGCGCGGCGGGTTCGTCCGGATGCGCATCGACGGGGAAATGCGGGAGATCGGCGAGGACATCAGCCTCGACCGGAACAAGAAGCACACCATCGAGATCGTTGTCGACCGGCTGGTGGTCAAGCCGGGCCTGGAGGCGCGGCTGGCCGACTCCCTGGAGACGGCCCTCAAGCAGACCGGCAGCCTGGCCGTTTGCCACGTTATTGATCAGAATTCAGGAGCCGGA
>DBEH01000008.1:4011-45291 GCA_002294005.1 Firmicutes bacterium UBA911
GAGCCGGAGATCAGAATTCAGAATCCAGAATTCAGAATCCAGAATTCAGGAGCCGGAATCCAGAAGCCGGAATTCAGAATGGGCCGGAGATCCTGTTCAGCCAGAACTTCGCCTGCGTGGACTGTGGTTTTGGCTTCAGCGAGATCACGCCGCGCCTGTTCTCGTTCAACAGCCCGGTGGGGGCCTGCCCGACGTGCACCGGCCTGGGCAGCCGCCTGGAGGTCGACGTCGACCTGGTTATCCCGGACCGGAGCAAGACCTTGTACGAAGGCGCCGTGGCCGCCTGGTCCTGGTGGACCCGGGGTTACCACTTCCTCGAAGGCTTGGCCGGGCACTACGGGTTTGACGTCAACACACCGGTGCGGGAGCTGGACCCGGACCACCTGGACATCATCCTGTACGGCACCGGCGCGACCCGCGTCCCCTTCAGCTACCGGGACATGACCGGGCGGCTGCGCCGGTACACCGCGCCGTTTGAAGGGGTGGTGCCGTACCTGGGGCGCCGGCACCGGGAGACCACCTCCGACCACGTCCGCGAGGAGACCGAACGGATGATGCGGACCAAGCCCTGCCCGGACTGCGAGGGCCGCCGCCTGAAGCCGGAGGTGCTGGCGATCAAGGTGGGCGGGAGATCGATCGCCGAGGTGGCCGCTCTGTCCATCACCGCGACCGACCAATTTTTCACCGGCCTGAATCTGACCGCCCGGGAGACGCTGATCGGGCAGCGGGTGCTGAAGGAGCTGCGGGCGCGGCTGGGTTTCCTAGTCAACGTCGGCCTGGACTACCTGACCCTGGACCGCCAGGCGGCCACGCTGTCGGGCGGCGAGGCGCAGCGGATCCGGCTGGCCACCCAGATCGGTTCCGGCCTGGTGGGGGTGCTCTACATCCTGGACGAGCCGAGCATCGGGCTGCACCCCCGGGACAACGGGCGGCTGCTGGACACCCTGAAGCGGCTCCGCGACCTCGGGAACACCCTGATCGTCGTCGAGCACGACGAGGAGACCATCCGGGCTGCGGACCACATCATCGACATCGGCCCCGGCGCCGGGCTGAACGGCGGCCGGGTGGTGGCGGCGGGCACCCTGCGGGAGATCACCGGCGCGGACGCTTCCATCACCGGGCAGTACCTGGCCGGCCGGAAGTCGATCGCGGTGCCCCCGGCGCGCCGGACTCCCGGGGAGCGGTGGGTCGAGGTGGTCGGGGCGCGCGCGCACAATCTCAAGAATATCGATGTATCCTTTCCGCTGGGCGTGTTCACCTGCGTCACCGGGGTTTCCGGGTCGGGGAAAAGCACCCTGGTGAACGAAATCCTGAACAAGGCGCTGGCTGCCGCCCTGCACGGCGCCCGCACCCACCCGGGGGCGCACGGCGAAATCCTGGGCACGGGGCATTTGGACAAAGTGATCGACATCGACCAGTCGCCGATCGGGCGGACGCCCCGTTCCAACCCGGCCACCTACACCGGGGTGTTCACCGACATCCGGGAGCTTTTCGCCCTCACCCCGGAGGCCCGGATGCGCGGCTACAAGCCCGGCCGGTTCAGCTTCAACGTCCGGGGCGGGCGCTGCGAGGCCTGCCGGGGCGACGGCATTATCCGGATCGAGATGCACTTTTTGCCCGACGTGTACGTGCCCTGCGAGGTGTGCGGGGGACGCCGGTACAACCGGGAGACGCTGGACATCCGGTACAAGGGGCGGACCATCGCCGGCGTGCTGGAGATGACGGTGGACCAGGCCGCCGAGTTCTTTGCGCCGGTTCCCAAGATCCACCGCCGCCTGGCCACCCTGCAGGACGTGGGAGTGGGCTACATCCGCCTCGGCCAGCCGGCCACCACGCTCTCGGGCGGCGAGGCGCAGCGGGTGAAGCTGGCTTCCGAGCTTTCGCGGCGGGCGACCGGGCGCACGCTCTACATCCTGGACGAGCCCACCACCGGGCTGCACTTCGCGGACATCAAGAAGCTTTTGCTGGTATTGCAGCGCCTGGTGGACGCCGGGAACACGGTGATCGTGATCGAGCACAACCTGGACGTCGTCAAAACGGCCGACCATATCATCGACCTCGGCCCCGAAGGCGGGGACCGCGGCGGCCGGGTGGTGGCGAGCGGCACCCCCGAGGCGGTGGCCGCCCAACCCGAATCCTACACGGGCCGGTTTCTGCGGCGGGTGCTCGACCGGACCCCCGGCACCAGCCGCGCCGCTGCCGAAGCCTAAAAGGTGAGAAAAAGGTGTCAGACACCTTTTTGCCGCACTTTTAGCGACGTCCAAAGTTTCACTGAAAATAGGGGACTGTCCCCCCTTTTTACGGAGGGAGATTGGCAGCGTGGAGCCGGTGGAGAAAGCGAAGCATTTTCCGGACAAGCCCGGGGTGTACCTCTTCCGCGGCGCGCGCGGCGAGGTGCTGTACGTGGGCAAGGCCGTATCCCTCAAAAACCGGGTGCGGTCATACTTCACCGGGGCGCGGAGCGACAAAGTCCAGGCGCTGGTCGGCAAGACGCGGGACGTGGAGTGCCTGGTGACCGGCTCGGAGATCGAGGCCCTCATCCTGGAGTCGAATCTGATCAAGGAGCACCGGCCGCGCTACAACGTGGTGCTCAAGGACGACAAGAGCTACCCGTACCTGAAGGTGACCGTGCAGGAGGACTACCCCCGCACCTTTCTGACCCGCACCCAGCCGCGCGACGGCGCCCGGTACTTCGGTCCCTACCCGGGCGCGGCGGCGGTGCACGAGACGGTGCGGCTCCTGAGGAAACTCTTCCCGCTCCGTTCCTGCCGCCCGACCCGGTTCAGGCAGCAGCGCCCGTGCCTGAACCACCACATTGGGCGCTGCCTGGGTCCCTGTTCCGGAACGGTGGATCCCGAGCGGTACCGGGCTATGGTGCAGGAGGTGCTGCTGTTCCTGGAGGGGCGGCACGCCGAACTGGTCCGCGGCCTGACCCGGAAGATGGCGGCGGCCGCGGCGAACCTGGAATTCGAGCGGGCGGCCGAACTGCGCGACCAGCTCCGGGCTGTCGAGCAGGTGCTGGCCCGGCAGAGCATTGTGTCCCCCGGGCGGGAGGACCGGGACGTGGTCGCGCTGGCCCGGGACGGAAACCGCGGCCGCGCGGTTGTGCTGGAAATCAGGGACGGCAAGCTGCTCGGCCGCCACATCCTGGACCTGCAGGGGATCGCGGAGCGCTCCGACGCCGAGGTGCTGGCCGCCTTTTTGAAGCAGTACTACCGGGAGGCCGGTTTCATCCCGCCCGAGGTGCTGCTCCCCGCCCCGCTGGGCGAGGAGCAGGGAGTGATCGCCGAGTGGCTGGGACTGCGGCGGCAAGCGCGCGTCCGGTTGCCCGTGCCCCGGCGCGGCCGCAAACTTGAACTGGTCCGCCTGGCCGAGCAAAACGCCGCCGAGGCCCGGGTCCAGATGGAGTTCGAACGCGACGCGGGCGAGGCTTTGGCCGAATTGGCCGCCGTCCTGGGGCTGGAACGGGCCCCGGCCCGCCTCGAGGGGTACGACATCTCCAACATTCAGGGCGCCCACACGGTGGGCGTCATGGTCGTCTTCGAGGACAGCCGCCCGGCCCCCGCTGAATACCGGCAGTTCCGGGTGCGGGAGACCGCCGGCGCGCCGAACGATTTCGCGGCCATGCGCGAGGTGGTGGCCCGGCGTTTCACCCGGGCCCGCGAAGAGGGGGAGTTGATCGACACGGGGCGGCTCTCGTCGCGCGACGCCCGCTTTTACCGCCTGCCCGACCTGGTGCTCATCGACGGGGGCAAGGGCCAGCTGAGCGCGGCCCTGGAGGCGCTGCGCGAGACCGGATTCCAGGCCGTGCCCGTGTTCGCCCTGGCCAAGGAAGAGGAAAAGGTCTATGCCCCGGGACGCAGCGCACCAGTGCCGGTGCCCCCGGACTCCCAGGCCCTTTTTCTCCTGCAGCACTTGCGCGACGAGGCCCACCGGTTCGCCGTCGGCACCCACCGCCGGACCCGTTCCCGGGAAAGCCTGCGTTCCCTCCTGGAGGAGATCGACGGCATCGGGCCGGCGCGGCGCCGCGCCCTGCAGAAAGCCTTCCCGTCCCTGGACGCCCTCAAGGGGGCGACGCCGGCGGAACTAGCCGCCGTCCCGTCCATGAACCGCAAGGCTGCTCAAGCCGTCTACGACTACTTCCACGACGCTCCCGCCGAATAACGGCCGGACCCGGCCGTTTGCCAAATCTTGCATCCGCCCGAGCAGGTATCGAAGGCCCGGTCAGCGAACTTTGATTTTCAGAGGCGTTATGCGCACCACTGCGGATAAACACGTCTCGTCTGAAGGAACATGACGGGGGAGAAGGTTCGGGGTTGGCCGGGCCGGGCCACCCACATAATGGGGGCGGAGACGGCGGATTTCGTCCGGGTCCGCCCCAGCACGGGGGATACTGTTTTGCTGGACTACGGGCTGGTGGCCATTGACCTGGACGACACCCTGCTCACGAGCGGGCTCGAGGTGTCGCCGCGCGCGGAGCGGGCGATCAGCCGCGCCCGGGAGGCGGGCGTGGTGGTCACCCTGGCGACCGGGCGGATGTTCCTTTCCGCGGCACCGTTCGCGCGCCGCCTGGGCATAAACGCCCCGATCATCACCTACCAGGGCGCGCTGGTGAAGCACCCGGCGACCGGCGCCGAACTGCTGCACCGGGCGTTGGCGAACCACACCGCCCGGGCCGTGATCGAACGCCTGCGGGCCCACAGCTACCACATCAACGTGTACCTGGACGACCGGCTCTACATGGAAGTCCTGACCGAACTGGGCCGCAGGTACGCCGACCTTTCCCGGGTTGAAGCCCACCCGGTGGGCGACCTCCTTGCCTGTCTTGGTGGCCGCAGCCCGACCAAGGTGCTGGCCATCGGCGGCGAGGACGATATCGAGCGCCTGGAACGGGAGATGACCGCCCTGTTCCCGGCGGAGCAGGTGCACATCACCCGGTCGAAGCCCAAGTTCCTGGGGTTTTCCCACCCCCGGGCGACCAAAGGTCTTGCGCTGCGGTACCTGGCGGAGCATTGCGGCGTCCCGCGGGAAGCCGTAATGGCGATCGGCGACGGTTACAATGACCTGGACATGGTGGCCTGGGCCGGGCTGGGCGTGATGATGGGCAACGCCCGGGACGAGGTGAAACGGCACGCGGACCACGTCACGGCGTCCAACGACGCGGACGGCGTGGCCGAGGCCATCGAACGGTTTGTGCTTGGCGAGAAGCGCGGGAAACACGGATAGTAGCGCGGGCGGGTGGTGTCGGGGGGCGCCGAACTTGGCAAGCGCACAGGCACCCCCGAACCCGTTCCGGCGTGTTCCCGGCGGCGGTACGGGCCAACGGACAAAAGCACGGAAAGCGGGGTGGGCTCGTGGGGGCCGACTATGTAGCCGGGGTCGACCTGGGCGGCACCAAAATATATACGTTGCTGGCCACGACGGAAGGTACGGTCAAGGCGGAGGCGGAGGTGCCGACCGAGGCCGGGCGGGGATACGAAGCCGTCGTGGAGCGGATTGCGGAGACGGTGGCCGCGGTCGCGGCCCAGGCCGGCGCGCGCCCCGAAAACATCCGGGCGGTGGGGGTCGGGGCGCCCGGGCCGCTCGACCCGCGGACCGGGATCGTGCACCAGGCACCCAACCTGGGTTGGAAAGAGGCGCCCCTGCGGGCCGGCCTGGAGGCACGCCTCGGGCTCCCGGTGCGCCTGGAGAACGACGCCAATCTCGGTGCCCTGGGCGAGTACGCCTTCGGCGCCGGCCGGGGCGGCACCGAACTGGTGTACGTCACTGTCAGCACCGGAATCGGCGGCGGGCTCATCCTGAGAGGGGAGATTTACGGGGGCGCGGGCGGCGGGGCGGGCGAGATCGGGCACATCACCGTTGTTCCCGGCGGCCCGCGCTGCCGCTGCGGGAGCCGGGGGTGTCTGGAGGCGGTGGCCTCCGGAACGGCGATCGCGCTCCGGGCCCGGGAATTGCTGGACAGGGGCGCGGGCGGGGCGGCGGAAGCGATTACAGCCGCAACCGTGGCCCGCGCGGCCGAAGCGGGCGACCCGGAAGCGCGCGCCATCCTGGACGAGGCGGCCTGGCACCTGGGGACCGGGCTGGCCGCCGTAGTCAACCTGCTCAATCCGGGCCTGGTCGTGCTGGGCGGCGGGGTCATGCGGAGCGGCCGGCTGCTTTGGGAGCGGATGGACCGTTCCCTGCGGGAGCAGGCCCTGGAGGCGTCCTACCGGCAGGTGCGGCTGGTGCCGGGTGCGCTGGGCGCGCGGGCGGGGGCGCTGGGCGCGGTCGCCCTGGCCCTGCGCGCTGGTTTGTCTATTGACTTTGGTAAACACTAGGGCGTGAAAGCATCAAAATTGGCCCGCTCCGGTATCTGGCCTACACCGGGGACGACTCCCTCATTCGGAAGCATATCTAGCCGGTGCTGCAGGATATTATTTATCCCGGATTCTATTTCCGGAGGCGGTCCGACATTCCAGAAAGGTTGGAGTTGAGGGCAAGGAGATTCTGATAGGCAAGTGTTCCGTAAGTTATTGTCCTGACCCTTAACTTTAAGGAGGGTGATATGGTGAGTGGTGTGTTGGATAGCGCGAGGGAGTTGGGAGCGCTGGATTCCACGGGGATGTTCGAGGCGGCCTGGCACCTGCCCGAACAATGTGAGCAAGCCTGGTCCCTGGCCGGGGAAACGCCCCTGCCCGAAGTGACGGACTGGCGCCAGATCCTGGTGGCCGGTCTCGGGGGTTCGGCCATCGGCGGGGAACTCTTGCGGGTGTTCGCCGCCGGCAAGCTGCACCTCCCGGTGCTGGTCAACCGGGACTACACGCTGCCGTGGTACGTCAACCAGGACACCCTGGTCTTCGCGGTCAGCTACTCCGGGAACACCGAGGAGACCTTAAGCGCCTACGACGCCGCCCGGGAGCGGGGGGCGTCCGTGGTGGCGGTCACCACCGGCGGGCGACTGGGGGATAAAGCGGCCGCCGACGGTCAAACGGTGATCCGCGTGCCAGCCGGCATCGCCCCGCGCGCGGCGACCGGGTACCTTTTTATCCCGATGGTGGCCGTGCTTGAGCGGCTGGGGTTTTTCGCCGGGATGCAGGCCGAGGTCGAAGGCCTTTCCGCGCACCTGCGGGAACTCCGCGACCGGTACGGCCCCCGGACGCCGACCCGCGAAAACCCGGCCAAGCAACTGGCCTTGAACCTTCGGGACCGGCTGCCCGTGATCTGGGGCGCCTCGGGCACCACCGAGGTGGTCGCCCAGCGCTGGAAGGGGCAGCTCAACGAGAATGCCAAGGCGCCCGCTTACTGGAACGTGTTTCCCGAGCTCAACCACAACGAGGTGGTCGGATTTGAGCAGCCCGGAGACCTCCTGGGCCGGATTTGGCTCATCATCCTGAAAGACGACGCCGATCACCCACGGGTGCGGCTCCGCATGAAGATCACCCGGGAAATGGTCAGGAAGACGGCCGGCCTGACCGAGGTTCAAGCCTCCGGCCCCACTGAGTTGGCCCGGCTCTATTCGTTGATTTATCTGGGAGATTACGTTAGCATGTACGTGGCGGCACTGGCCGGGATCGACCCCGGTCCGGTGCGGGTGATCGACCACCTCAAAAACGAACTGGCCAAACACAAATAGACTCGGGGTGTGATGCAATCATGGCGGGGACCAGGCTCCTGATTGTCACCGGTCTGTCCGGAGCGGGCAAGACCCAGGCCGTACGGTGTCTGGAGGACCTGGGGTTCTTTTGTGTCGACAATCTGCCCCCAAAGCTGATACCTAAGTTTGCCGAGCTTTGCGCCCAGACCACCGGAAAGATAGAGCGGATCGCGCTGGTGGTCGACATCCGGGGAGGGGAGTTCTTCGCCACCGTCCTTGACGTGTTGGACGATCTCAAAGACCAGAGTCTCCGTTATGAAATCCTCTACCTGGAGGCCTCGAACGAGACCCTGGTGCGCCGCTTCAAGGAGTCCAGGCGCCCGCACCCGTTGAGCACCTCGGGGGAGATCGTGGAAGGGATTGAGGCCGAACGGATGGCGCTGCGGGAACTGCGCGGACTGGCCCACAAGATCATCGACACCTCCAATTTCTCCGTGGCCCAGCTCAAGCAAGAGATAGCCAACCTCTACGGTGGCAATGGCGACCGGGAGCGTTTGGCGATCACCGCTGTTTCTTTCGGCTACAAGTACGGAATTCCCCTGGACGCCGACCTGGTCATCGATGTCCGGTTTCTGCCCAACCCCCATTACGAACCCCAACTCCAGCCCCTGACCGGGCTCGAAGAGGCGGTAAAGGACTACGTCTTCGAAGCGCCCATCACCGGCGAGTTTCTTTCCCACCTGCAAAACCTGTTCGATTTTCTGATCCCGCAATATATCCGGGAAGGCAAGACCACGTTGACATTGGCCATCGGGTGCACCGGCGGCAAGCACCGGTCGGTGGTGCTGGCCAACTGGCTCGGAGCACAATTGCGGGAGCGCAACCACCGGATCGTCGTCCGGCACCGTGACCTGGGCCGGGACACTGCCGACGCAAATCAATAGGCACATATGTGTTAATCAGGCAATAGAGTCACACAAAAAGGCCTTTAAAGGAGTTTTAGGTCAGCACTATTTATGATTATGCTATAATAATAAACAGCAAACAGTGGGAGGCAGGGCTGGCCTGTGTCGTTTTCGGCCTACACCAAGGACGAACTGGCCCGGATCGAGGGGTTGCCGTCTTGCTGCCGGCTGGCCGAATTGGCGGCGCTGGTCAAGCTTAACGGCCGCCTGGTCCGCGGACCGGGGGAACTGCTGGTCACGACGGGAAACGCGGCGATCGCCCGCAAAGTCTTCAAGGCGTTAAAGACGCAGTTCAAACTCGCCGCCCGGGTGGAAATCCGCCGCAAGTCACGGCTGAAGAAGAACAACGAGTATTTGGTGCGCATCGGCCACCAGGACGGCCTGGGTCCCGCCCTGGTGGAGATGGGTCTTTGCACCGTTTCCCTGAGGGTCAGACCCGGTCTGAAGCGGGATCTGGTGGGCCGGGAATGCTGCCGGCGGTCCTGCCTCCGGGGGGCGTTCCTGGCCCGCGGCTCGGTTTCCAGTCCACGGGGGGCCTACCATCTGGAAATCGCCGTCGGGGACGAGCGCCTGGCAGCGGACCTGTCGGGCTTGATGCGCAAGGTCGGCCTGGAGGGGCGTTTTTCCCCGCGCAAACGGGGCTGGGTCGTTTACCTCAAGGGCGGCGAGCAGGTGGCCGACGCGCTCAAGCTCATGGGAGCGCACGCGGCCCTGCTTGATTTTGAAAACACCCGCGTTTACAAGGATATGCGCAACCGGGTGAACCGGCTGGTGAATTGTGACACGGCCAACCTGGGCAAGACGGTTTCGGCCGGAATGCGCCAGGAGGGACACATCCGGCTGGTGGTGCAGCGGTTGGGTCTGGAGAGCCTTTCCCCGCCGCTCCGCCAGGTGGCCCGGCTACGCCTGCAGTATCCGGAAGTCAGCCTGCGCGAACTGGGTGAGTTGGCCCTGCCTCCCTTGAGCAAGTCGTGCGTCAACCATCGCCTGCGGAGGCTGGAACACATCGCCGGGCAGATCCTGGGTTCCAAGACCCGGAACTGAGCCCGGTGAATTGTGTACGGGGGTTACCATCCGCTGCCCGGCTTGTTATAATGTGGCCAATCGTCTTCGGCCGGTTAGACGGAACACGAACAACTCATACCAGGGGAGGAGTACGGCTGATGAAGGTGAGACTGGGTATCAACGGGTTCGGCCGGATCGGGAAGCTGGTGATGCGCGCCGCCCTGGCCCGTGAAGACGTTGAGGTGGCGGCGGTCAATCACAGGTCGCGGCGGCTCGCCGCAACGTCCGCATACGCGGAATCCCTGCTGTACAGCCTCCGCCACGATTCGATTCACGGCCGGTTTCAAGACGAAGTGAGCGCCCTCGGCGACGTGTTTCTGTTCCGGGGCCGGGAAATCAAGGTCCTCGCGGAAGCGGACCCATCGGCTCTCCCGTGGGCCGACCTGGGAGCAGACATCGTGGTCGAGTCGACCGGGGTATTGAAGGACGCCGCTCAGGCCGGGGGCCACCTCCGGGCCGGAGGCCGGAAGGTGATCGTCACCGCGCCGGCGGCCGACGCGGACCTGATGGTGGTGATGGGCGTAAACCACCACCTGTACGACCCGGAAAGGCACCACATCCTCTCCAATGCTTCCTGCACCACCAACTGCCTGGCTCCGGTCGCCAAGGTGCTGCACGAGCAGTTTGGGATCCGCAAGGCGCTGATGAACACGGTGCACGCGTACACCAACGGCCAGCAGTTGCTCGACATGCCCTATCGGGACCCCCGCCGGGGCCGGGCGGCCGCCCTGTCCATCGTCCCCACGACCACCGGCGCGGCCAAGGCGGTGGGCGGGATACTGCCCGAGCTTGAGGGCCGGATCAACGGCTTTGCCCTGCGGGTTCCGGTGCCGAACGTGTCGGTGGTCGACCTGGTGGCCGAACTCGAACGGGAGGCCGCCGAGGAAGAAGTCAACGCCGCCCTGCGGGAAGCGGCTGCAGGCGAACTCAAAGGCGTGCTGGCCTTTGAAGATACCCCCCTGGTTTCGGTCGACTACATCGGGGACCCGCATTCCGCCACCATTGACGGCCCCTCAACCATGGTCCTGGGCGGGAATCTGGTCCGGGTGGTGGCCTGGTACGATAACGAGTGGGGTTATTCCTGCCGGGTGGTGGACCTGGCTGCCTACATCGCGTCCAGGGGATTTCCGGAATCGGCATAACCCCGCCGACTGCGGAGGGAGAAACGTTTGCACAAGAAAACCATACGGGACGTGGACGTCGGCGGAAAACGGGTCTTTGTGCGCGTGGACTTCAACGTCCCGTTCAACGAACAGGGTAAGGTGGCCGACGACACCAGGATCCGCGCGTGTCTGCCCACGATCGAGTACCTGCTCGCCGGTGGGGCGGCCGTAGTTCTGGCCTCGCACCTAGGTCGGCCCAAAGGAAGACCCGACGACCGTTTCAGCCTGCGGCCGGTGGCCGAAAGACTCGGCACGCTGACCGGACGGCCGGTGCGCTTCGCCGGGGAGGCCGTGGGTCCGGAAACGGAAGCCGCCGCCCGGGAACTGGCTCCGGGTGACATCATGCTGCTGGAGAACGTCCGCTTCTACCCCGAAGAGGAACAAAACGACCCTGAATTTGCCTCCCGCCTGGCGGCCCTGGCCGACCTCTACGTCAACGACGCCTTCGGAACCGCCCATCGCGCCCACGCTTCCACCGTCGGCATCGCCGCCCACCTTCCGGCCGTGGCCGGTTTGCTCCTGGAGAGAGAACTGGATATTCTGGGGCGGTTGTTGGCCGCTCCGGAACACCCGTTCGTGGCCGTCATCGGGGGCGCAAAGATTTCGGACAAGATCGGGGTTCTGGAGCGCCTCATCGAGAAGGCCGACTACCTCCTGGTCGGGGGCGGAATGGCGAACACGTTTCTGGCCGCTCAGGGTCACAATCTCCAGGCTTCCCTGTTCGAGACCGACCGGCTCGATACGGCCAGGGCGCTGTTGGCCAAGGCCGGCCGGGGGGAGCGGATCACGTTGCCGATCGACCTCGTGGTGGCGCCCGACCGGGAGCAGCCTGAAAAAAGGGTGACCGTGGAGGTGGAGAACATCCCCGCCGGCTGGGCGGCTTTTGACCTGGGCTCCGGCACTGTGCGCCTGTACGCCAACCGGCTCCGGTCGGCCCGCACCATTTTCTGGAACGGGCCGGTCGGTCTTTTCGAGGTGCCCGGGTTTGACCGCGGCACGCTGGATTTGGCCCGGGTGATCGCCGCCGCCGAGGCGACCACGGTCGTCGGCGGGGGAGATACCGTCGCGGCCGTCAAACAGGCGGGGGTGCTCGACCGGGTGGACTACGTGTCCACCGGCGGGGGCGCCTCGCTGAAGTTGCTGGAGGGCCGGGAACTCCCGGGGGTGGCGGTCCTGCAGGACCGGTAGGGAGGGGGAATCAAAGCTTTTGCGCAAACCGATTATCGCCGGTAACTGGAAGATGTACAAGACGCCGTCGGAGGCCGTGGAATTCGTGCGGCGGCTGCAGGACGCGAGTGCTGGCGTTGACAACGTGGAAATCGTGGTCGCCCCGCCGTTTCCGGCCCTGGTGCCGGTGGCCGGGGTGTTGGCCGGGTCGCCCATCGGCCTGGCCGCCCAAAACGTGTTCTGGGAAACCGAGGGGGCTTTCACCGGCGAGGTTTCGCCGGTAATGCTCGCGGAGATCGGCTGCCGCTACGTAATCCTCGGCCACTCCGAGCGGCGGCAGTATTTCGGGGAGACCGACGCGAACGTGAACCGCAAAGCCCGGGCCGCGCTTTCCCAGGGGCTGGTCCCGATCGTGTGCGTGGGGGAGTCCCTGGAGGAGCGTGAAGCGGGCCGGACAAAAGAAGTGGTCACCACCCAAGTCCAGGGGTGCCTGGCCGGATTGCCGGCCGGCGCGGTGGCCGAGTTGGTCGTCGCCTACGAACCGGTGTGGGCGATCGGCACGGGCCGGACCGCCGGCCCGGCGGACGCCCAGGAGGTAAACGCCCGCATCCGCGTCCTGGTGGGCGAACTCTTCGGCCGGGAGGCGGCCGGCCGGGTCCGCATCCAGTACGGGGGCAGCGTGAAGCCGGAAAACACCGGCGCGCTGATGTCCCAGCCGGACATTGACGGGGCCCTGGTGGGGGGGGCGAGCCTGAAGGTGGAGAGTTTCGCCGGTATCATCCGGGAGACCGGGGGGGCGGTGGGGGGTTGAACCGCAACACGCCGCTGGTCCTGGTGATTCTGGACGGTTGGGGCCTGGGGGACCGGGTGGAGGGGAATGCCATCGCCCTGGCCGACACTCCCAACTGGGAACGGTACCTGAGCAACTGGCCCCACACCGTGCTGAGTTGCGCGGGCGAGGATGTGGGGCTTCCCCCCGGCCAGATGGGGAACTCCGAGGCCGGGCACCTGAACCTCGGGGCCGGCCGGATCGTCTACCAGGATCTGACTCGAATCACCCGTGCCGTCAGGGACGGGAGTTTTTTTGGGAACAGAGTCCTGGTCACGAATATTGAGGCTGCGCGCGGAAACGGCGGCGTCCTGCACCTGATGGGGCTTTTGTCCGACGGCGGCGTGCACAGCCATATCAGCCACCTGTTCGCCCTGCTGGAGATGGCCGGGCGGCTGGATCAGCGTTCCGTACACGTGCACGCTTTCCTGGACGGCCGCGACGCACCTCCGGCGAACGCCATGGAGTACGTTGCCGCGCTGGAGGAGAAGCTCGAGACGCTGGGCTTCGGGGCGGTGGCCTCGGTAATGGGACGGTACTACGCCATGGACCGGGACCGGCGCTGGGAGCGCACGGCCCGGGCCTACCGGGCCATGGTCCAGGGCCGGGGCTTTCAGGCTTCTTCGGCCCGGCAGGCCGTGGAACAGGGCTACGAGCGGGGGGAAACCGACGAGTTCATCCAGCCGACCGTCATTGTCCGGGACGACCGGCCGGTCGGACTGGTGCGCGACGGGGACGCGCTGGTTTTCTTCAACTTCCGGCCGGACCGGGCCCGCCAGATCACCAGGTCCTTCACGGACGCCGAATTCGGCGGTTTCGACCGCGGTCCGGCGCCCGCCTTTTTGGACTTCGTGTGCCTCACACAGTACGACCGGACCATCGAAGCGCCGGTCGCTTTCGGTCCCCAGGAACTGCCCAACACTCTGGGAAACGTCCTGAGCCGGCACGGCCTCCGCCAGCTCCGCCTGGCCGAGACCGAAAAATACGCGCACGTTACTTTCTTTTTCAACGGGGGCGTGGAAAAGTGCGACCCCGGGGAAGACCGGCTCCTGGTCCCTTCCCCGAAAGTGCCCACTTACGATTTGAAACCAGAAATGAGTGCCAGGGAGGTAACGGATACCTTGCTGGCGAATATGGAAAAATACGACGTAATTATTGTGAATTACGCCAACCCTGACTTGGTTGGGCACACCGGAGACCTTTCGGCCACCGTCAAGGCCGTCGAGGTGGTGGACGAGTGCCTGGGCCGGGTCGTGGAGGCGGTGTTGACCAAGGCCGGGACGGTGCTTGTGGTGGGGGATCACGGCAAGGCCGAGCACATGCGCGACGCCGAAGGCTGCCCGCTTACGGCCCACACCTGTAATCCGGTGCCGCTGCTGATCGTCGGCGGGGGGGCGGCGGGCCGGTCGCTGCGGCCGGGCGGCTTGCAGGACGTGGCTCCCACAATTCTGGAGTTGCTGGGGTTGCCCAAGCCGGTGGAAATGACGGGCACCTCCCTCCTCTCCTGAAAAAGGGGCCTGACCCCTTTTCCCGCTATATTCTCGTTCTTTTAAGGAGGTCTTCTTGTGTCCACTTTCATTGCCGATATCTTCGCCCGTGAGATCTTGGATTCGCGCGGCAACCCCACCGTCGAGGTCGACGTCATCCTTGACGACGGCACTCTCGGACGGGCGGCCGTACCATCGGGTGCGTCCACGGGAACCTTCGAGGCGGTCGAGCTGCGGGACGGTGACATGCACCGTTTCCTTGGCCGGGGCGTCAGCCGGGCGGTGGCGAACGTCAACGCCATCATCGCCCCCGAGATCACCGGTGTCGACGCGACCGACCAGGTGGCCATCGACACCGCCCTGATCGAGCTTGACGGCACCGAGAACAAGAGCAAGCTCGGGGCCAACGCGATTCTGGGAGTCTCGCTGGCGGTCTGCAAGGCCGCCGCCAACGGGGTCGGCCTGCCCCTGTACCGTTACCTGGGCGGGACCTACGCCCGTGAGCTGCCGGTGCCGCTTCTGAACATCCTCAACGGGGGGCGGCACGCCGACAACAACCTGGACGTCCAGGAGTTCATGGTCGTGCCGGTGGGCGCGTCCTCCTTCGCGGGCGCCTTGCGCTGCGGGGTGGAAGTGTACCACGCTCTGAAGAAGGTCTTGAAATCCCGTGGTCTGGGCACCACGGTGGGAGACGAGGGCGGTTTCGCCCCGTTCCTGGAGTCGCACGCCCAGGCGCTCGACCTGATCATGGAGGCGGTCCGGACCGCCGGCTGCCGCCCCGGGGAGGACGTAATGCTGGCCCTGGACGCGGCCGCCAGCGAGTTCTTCCGGGACGGCCGCTACCACCTGGCCGGGGAAAACCGGACGCTTACCGCCTCCGAGATGATCGGCTACTACGAGGACCTGGTTCAAAACTACCCGGTCATCTCCATCGAGGACGGACTGGCCGAAGAAGACTGGGAAGGCTGGCGGGAACTCACGGAGCGCTTGGGCGGCCGGGTGCAGCTCGTGGGGGACGACCTGTTTGTAACGAATCCCCAGCGGCTGGAAAGAGGAATTGTATCGAAAACGGCAAATTCCATACTGATAAAAGTAAACCAGATTGGTACGGTGTCCGAGACCCTGGAGACCATCAACCGGGCCCGGAGAGCCGGCTACACCGCCGTCATCTCCCACCGCTCCGGCGAGACCGAGGACGTGACCATCGCGGACCTGGCGGTGGCCACCGGGGCCGGGCAGATCAAGGCCGGCGCCCCGTGCCGGACGGAACGGGTGGCCAAGTACAACCGTCTGCTGCGGATCGAGGAGGAATTGGGCAGGGCGGCCGTATTTCGGGGCCGGAGGTGTTTCTGCCACCTGTAGCGGCGTAAATGGGCGCCGTTTCTGGAATTCCTGCTATATTGACGTTGCAGGCGTATGGGGGCCGTGCTATAATGTTCTCGGCATTGTAAGGAGTTGTTTGCCATGTTGCTCAAAAGCATCGTAATGGGCCTGCACGCCCTGATCGCCCTCGGGCTGATCGCCGTAATTCTTTTGCAGTCCGGTAAGAGCGCCGGCCTTTCCGGGGCCATCGCCGGCGGCGCCGAAACCTTTTTCGGCAAGAAGAAGGGTTTGGACCAGTTCTTTGGCAAAGTAACCATTGTTTTAGCTGTTGTTTTTGGTCTTTTGTCCATCATCCTGACCATGTGGAACTAACAGCTTGTTTTGGCCCTTTGCCGACTAGTTTGCGGGGGGTGGTTGATGCTGGAGATGGTGAATGGTTCCGGTAATCGTCTGCAATAATAAATTGTGTGATGGAGGTTGGTTTGTTACATGGATGTGAACCTGATTCCGTGGATCGGCGTCGGGGCGGCGGCTTTGGCTATTCTGTTCGCCCTCTATTTGACCAGTTGGATCATGGGCCGTCCGGCAGGCTCGGACAAGATGCAGGAGATTTCCAAGGCCGTCCAGGAAGGAGCGATGGCTTACCTAGGCCGGCAGTACAAGACCATTGCCGTGGTCGGCGTGATCGTGACGGTCGCCTTGGTTTTCGCTCTAGACTGGCAGACAGCGTTTGCGTTTGCTGTAGGCGCTTTCCTCTCCGGTCTTTGCGGCTTCATCGGCATGGGCGTGTCCACCCGCAGCAACACCCGCGTGGCGGAAGCGGCGAAGCAGGGGTTGGCCCACGGCCTGAACGTGTCCTTCAAGGCCGGCGCGGTTACGGGGATGATGTGCGTCGGTCTCGCACTGCTGGGTGTGTCCGGTATCTTCCTCCTCTTTTACGATCCCAATAATATCTCGCACACGGTGCACGTTCTGATCGGCCTCGGCTTCGGCGGCAGCCTGATCGCCCTCTTCGCCCGGATCGGCGGCGGCATTTTCACCAAGAGTGCCGACGTGGGTGCGGACCTGGTGGGCAAGGTTGAAGCCGGCATTCCTGAAGACGACCCGCGGAACCCGGCGACCATCGCCGACAACGTCGGTGACAACGTCGGTGACTGCGCCGGCATGGCCGCCGACCTGTTCGAGACCTACGCGGTGACGGCGGTCGGCGCGATGCTGCTCGGTTACCTGATCTTCGGCGGCGCGCTCGAATACATTCTGTACCCGGTGGCGCTGGGCGCGGTGGCGATCGTCGCTTCCATCATCGGCGTGTTCTTCGTGCGCCTGGGTGGCAGCACCAACATCATGAGCGCGCTGTACAGGGGCGTCTGGGTTTCGGCGATCCTGGCCCTGATCGGTTTCTACCCGGTCACCACCGCGATGCTGGGCGACGCCACCATGTTTTACGCAGCCATAGTCGGTGTAGTGGCTACAGTACTGATCATGTACATTACCGACTACTATACGGCCAAGAACTACCGGCCGGTGCGTTCCATCGCGCACGCCTCCCAATCCGGGCACGGCACCAACATCATCACCGGTCTTTCGGTGGGTATGGAGTCCGCCATTCCCCCGACCCTGATGATTGTGGCGGGCATCCTGGCGGCTTACTACGTCGGCGGCGGCGGCGGTGAGGGTCTGTACGCCATCGGCGTCGCCTCCATGGCCATGCTCTCCATGTGCGGTATGATCGTGGCCCTCGACGCCTACGGTCCGGTCACCGACAACGCGGGCGGCATCGCCGAAATGGCCGACCTGCCTCCCGAAGTCCGCCACGTGACCGACGCGCTGGACGCTGTCGGCAACACCACCAAGGCGGTCACCAAGGGTTACGCCATCGGCTCGGCGGCCTTAGCGGCCATCGTGCTTTTTGCAGACTATGTGCACGCGCTGAAGAGAGCGGCCCGCGAAGCCGGCGTGGCCGCGGAGTACGTCTTCCGGCTGGATGACCCGCTGGTGCTGGCCGGCCTGTTCATCGGCGGCGCGGTGGTGTTCATGTTCTCCTCGCTGGCCAACGGCGCGGTGGGCCGCGCGGCCTTCTCCGTGGTGGAAGAGGTGCGGCGCCAGTTCCGGGAAATCCCCGGCATCATGGAAGGCACCGCGAAGCCGGAGTACGGCCGGTGCGTGGATATCGTCACCAAGCGCGCCCTGAAGGAGATGGTGGTTCCGGGTCTGCTCCCGGTGGTGACCGTGCTACTGGTTGGCTTCATCCTTGGCCCGCTGGCCCTGGGCGGCGTGCTGATCGGCGTGATCGTGGTGGGCATCTACATGGCCTGCTTCCAGAACAACGCCGGCGGCGCCTGGGACAATGCCAAGAAGTGGATCGAGGAAGGCATGTACGGCGGCAAGGGCAGCGAGGCCCACAAGGCTGCGGTCACCGGCGACACTGTGGGCGACCCGCTGAAGGACACCGCGGGCCCGGCGATCAACCCGGTCATCAAGGTCGTGAACGTGGTGGCCCTGCTCACGGTTCCGCTGATCTTCCACATCGTCCGGTAATCACGCCCCTGAAAAGGCGGCACACAACAAAAGCCCCCGCGTCTGAAGCGGGGGCTTTTTAATGGTGCCCTGCGGCTATACGTGCCGGCGCACGCGCCGGCGAAAGTGCAAGTTTGGCGCCCAGACGATTCAGCCGTGCGGGCGGGGCCGCCGGCCGAGGCGGCGCACCATCGGGGTCGGCGCCCATTGTGTTTTTCGTAACAAAACCATTGCCATTATTTTAGCTCTATGCTATGCTATATGCAACATGCACATAGCAAGTCAAGGGCCGTAGCTTTTTTGAGTCATGGTCCTGGCCCAGCAGATTCGATGGGGATAGGGGGTGGTTGACGTGTTCTTCCCGGTAGCCGGAATTGAGGTGGCGCCATGGGTCCCCTTTTTGGCCGGCTTTGCGGTGGCCTTTGTCTGTAGCATGGGCGGGGTGTCCGGAGCCTTCCTGTTGTTGCCGTTTCAAGTAAGCGTGCTTGGGTTCACCACTCCCGCGGTCAGCGCCACCAACCATCTTTTCAACGTCGTGGCCATTCCCAGCGGGGTATACCGCTACATCCGGGAAGGGCGCATGGTCTGGCCCCTGACCTGGATGGTGATCGCGGGCTCCATCCCCGGGGTGTTCCTGGGGACGTTCGTGCGCGTGCACTATCTGCCCAACCCGGCCGCTTTCAAGTTCTTTGCCGGACTGGTGCTTTTGTACATCGGCGGTACGATGGTCGTATCCCTGCTCAAGAAACCGGCTCCCGGCACCGGGGCGAAGTCCGCGGAACGCCGGTTTCGGGAACTGGTCAGCGAGTTTCGCAAGACCACGACGGCCGCTCAAGAGGAAGGCAAGGCGGCTCTGCCCCGGACCGAGGTCAAGCAGTTCAACCTGGCCAGGTTGGAGTACTCTTTCTACGACGAGTCCTTTGTGGTCAACCCCGGGATCGTCCTTTCTTTTTCGGCGCTGGTGGGCATTATGGGCGGGATTTACGGCATCGGCGGCGGGGCGATCATCGCGCCGGTCTTCGTGGCCATGTTTCGCCTGCCGGTGTACACCGTCGCGGGAGCGTGCCTGATGGGTACCTTTATCACGTCCCTCGCGGCGGTCGTCTTCTACCAGGTGATCGCCCCATTCTACCCGCACCTGGTGGCGGCGCCGGACTGGCTGCTCGGCATCCTGTTCGGGTTCGGCGGCATGGTCGGAATGTACCTCGGGGCCAGGACCCAGAAATTCGTCCCGGCCAACGTCATCAAATGGCTGCTGGTTTTTATCATCACGTCCACCGGGTTAAGCTACGTCGTGCAGTTCTTCTGCTAAAGTGTTGCTGAGAATTTGGAGGACGCCGAGAGTTCGGCTGCGGCTGTGCCTGTAGGCACCGGCTGATGTAGTAAAGGGAGATCTAATAGGGAACGAGGCCCGACTCCTCAAGGATTTGCTGACCGGCGCGGCTGATGAGCAGCTCCAGGAACGCTTCGGCCAATCCACGGTCGCGGGCCTGTTCGGTGCGGCCGGCCGCGAACTCTACCGGGGCGCCGTGCAACATTGTGCGCAGGCCGGTGAGCGGGCTGTCCAACTCCACCGACACCTGTGCATAGTGGCCGGCATAGACGGGGTTGGACAAATTGATCCGCCCGGGCAGGCGCAGGAAACGCAAGCCCTCCTGCCACGCCACACTCCGGTACTGGAACCCGTAGTCCAGGCGCCCTTCCCGGATCGCCGGGGTCAGGTCGACCGATTTGGCGTAAATAAACTCCGGGCGGCACTTTTCGTTTAACCGGTCGAACAGGGCGGGGCGGCCGTAGTGCTGCTCAGCCAACCGCCACAGCATCAGGGTCCGGTAGCCAGCGGGATCCAGGCTGTGGTCGGAACGCCCGAAGGTCACCTCCGGTTCCAGCAAGACGTCCATCCAGTTGTCCGGGTTGATGTGGCGGCTGTGCCGGGAGAGGTCGTCAAAGGTGATCACCATCTGGTCGGTGGCGAAGACAAAATAACGCTGGACCACCCGGGGCACCAGGAGCTTTTCGAAGAGCACCGGGTCGGCCAGGGCGGCGATGTCCGCATGGCGGCCCTCCAGAAGGCGGCGGGCGCACGCCAGGGAGCCGGCGGCTTCCAGGCGGATGTCCACCCGCGGGTGCGTCCGCCCGAAGAAGCGCGCGCATTCCCGGAGCGGGTGGCGCAAGGCCCCGGCGTGGAGAATGGTCAGTGAATGCTCGGACTTGGGCAGCATCAGTCTCCCTCTTTCCCGTTTCCCGCCGGTCCGTCCGGAAACAGCTCCCGGTACCGGCCCAGGAACCCCTCTATTTTTTCTTTCTTCTCCCGCAGCAGGTGGGCGAGCAGGTGCAGGGCCGCCTCACCCGCCGGGGTCAGGTGGTAAAGCCGGCGGGCGGGGCCTGACAACCCGGCCTCCCAGCGGGAGGTCACCAGGTCTTCTTCCTCCATCCGGCGCAGGTTCCGGTAAATGGTGGCCGGGTCCGCCTCGCCTTCCGACACTCCCATCTCGTTCAAAGACTGAATCAGCTCGTAGCCGTGCGCCGGTTTGCGGTACAGGAGAAAGAGCAGGCAGGGCCAGATCAATTTTTCGGTGTGGGCCTGCAGGAGGGCGAGTTCGTCCCCCGGCGGGCGGTTTAGTCCGGCGTTCATGGTCTTAAAGACGCTCCCTTAAAGAGGCCGCTACCATAGAAATACCACAGAAAGGCGCCGGAGACAATAGAAGCAAGGGACAATGACAATGAAAGGGCGGGCCCCGGGGACCGCCCCCACCGTGCCTCCCGAGGCCCGGCGCTCCGGAGGATCCGGATCACCGGCCGGTAGCGCGGTAGCGCGCGAGCATTTGCGAACGACCTGTTCTTGATGTAAAATCATAGCATCGGCCCGCAATCACGCGGATATTCCCGAAACATTCAAAATCAGCCGTATCGGGGTCTGGTAGCTTGATGATCGACGAGACCACCCACATGTGTTTCGCCTGCAGTCCGATCAATCCCATCGGCCTAAAACTGGTTTTCGCGGATGAAGGGGACGCCTGTGTCACGCGTTTTGTGCCGGGGCGCGAACACCAGGGCTGGACCGGTCGCGTGCACGGTGGGATTGTCACCACCCTGCTCGACGAGGCCATGGCCCAGTTCCTGTACCGGCGGCACGAAACGGCGGTGACCGCCGAACTGACGGTGCGGTTCCGCCTGCCGGTGCCGGTGGAGCGCGAACTCCTGGTGGAGGCCCGGCAGACCGGTGCGCGCGGGCGGCTGCTTATGCTGGAGGCCAAGGCCCGCCTCGTTGACGGGACGGTGGTGGCCACGGCCCAGGGGAAATTCCTGCGGGTGCCGGCCCAAGTCCTGGGCTGACAGTGCGGTGCGGTGCGGTCCTGGGTGCCGTCCCGGCCAGCTTTGTGCGCCCGTGGAACAGCCGCGTCCCGTGGCCGGGGATGCGTACAGCCAGACAGCCGGGTTAAGCTGGTTAGCAATCAGGAAATAACTAGTATGTGAGGCGAGCGTGTGCGAAAGATAACGCCCCGGTTGAGCACACCGGAATCCAACTAAGGGACCAAGGAGGTTTGAAGCAGCTTGAAACGGGAAGAAGCGCTGGCCTTGCTGAAAAAGAACCTGCCGAACAAGAATCTTCAAAAGCACTGCCTGGCCGCCGAAGCGGTGATGCGCCGCCTGGCCCGTCGGTTTGAAGAGGATGAGGAGTCGTGGGGGCTGACCGGACTGCTCCACGACATCGACTACGAGCAGACCAAGGACGAACCGGAGCGCCACAGCATGGAGGGCGCCCGGATGCTTGCGGAACTGGGACTGCCGCCGGAAGTCGTGTGCGCGGTGAAAGTGCACAACGAGCGGCACGGCCTCCCCCGCGTGAGCCTGCTGGATAAGGCGCTCTACGCGGCGGACCCGCTGACCGGCTTCATTGTGGCCGGGGCGCTCATCCGTCCGGAAAAGAAACTGGACGCCGTGGACGTGGCCTTCTTGACCAACCGGTTCAAGGAGAAGGCCTTCGCCCGGGGCGCCAACCGCGGGCAAATAGAGACCTGCGCCGAACTGGGCCTGTCCCTGGAGGAATTCATCGGGCTGGGCCTGGAGGCGATGCAGGAAAAAGCCAAGGAGTTGGGTCTTTAATAATGATGAATGAGAGAAATGACAGAGACGGAGTTTTGGAGTACATGCGCGAGGACGCCTACCGGCCGATGACCGAGGACGAACTCCTCCGGGCCCTCGCCGTGAAAAAGGCCGGTGTGCGCGCCTTCAATAAGCTGCTCAGGGAAATGGAGAGCGAGGGTTCGATCTACAAGACGCGGGCGGCCCGCTACGGCCTGCCCGAGAAGATGAATCTCACCGTGGGCAAGCTGCAGGGGCATCCTCGGGGCTTTGGTTTTGTGATTCCCGATAACCGGGAACACCCGGACGTGTTCATCAGCGCGTCGGCCTTAAACGGTGCGATGCACGGCGACCGGGTGGTGGCGCGGGTCACCCCCGGCCGGAACGGGAAAAAAGAGGGCGAAGTGATCAAGATCCTGCACCACGCCAACGAGCGGGTGGTGGGGACCTTCCAGAAGAAACAGAACTACGGCTTCGTGGTCTGCGACGAGCCCCGCCTGCCGCACGACGTGTTCATACCGCGGGGCCGGCTGAACGCGGCCCGTTCCGGAGACAAGGTGGTGGCCGCCCTCACCGCCTGGCCCGGCAAACGCCGCGCCCCGGAGGGCAAGATCGTGGAGGTGCTGGGGGCCGCGGACGAGCCGGGAATGGACATCCTGACGCTTTGCCGCCGGTACGGGCTGCCGGAAGATTTCCCGAAGCAGGCGCTAAAAGAGGCGGAACGGGTTCCGGAGACGGTCGGCGCACGGGAGCTTGAGGGCCGGCGCGACCTGCGGGACAAGGCGGTCGTCACCATCGACGGCGAGGACGCCAAGGACCTGGACGACGCGGTGAGCCTGGAGTCCCTGCCCGGCGGGCTCTACCAATTGGGGGTGCACATCGCCGATGTCGGGTACTACGTGCCCGAGGGGAGCGCCCTGGACCGGGAGGCCTACGCGCGGGGAACCAGTTTCTACCTGCCCGGCCGGGTCGTCCCCATGCTTCCCGAACGGCTCTCCAACGGCATCTGCAGCCTGAATCCCCGGGTGGACCGCCTGACGCTCTCCGTCCTGATGGACATCGACCGGGGAGGCGAAGTGGTGCGGCATGAGATCTTTCCGTCGGTGATCCGGACCCGGGAGCGGTTGACCTACACGGCGGTCCGGCAGGTGCTGGCCAACGCGGATGAACAGGCCGCCCAACGCTGCGCGGACCTCATCCCCATGCTGCGCCTGATGCGGGAGCTGGCCCTGGTGCTGCGCACCCGGCGTTTCCGCCGCGGGGCGATCGACTTCAACCTGCCGGAGGTCAAAGTACTTCTGGACGAGAACGGCCGGGTGCGAGAGCTGATAAAGGTCGAGCGGACGGTCGCCGAGCAGCTCATCGAGGAATTCATGCTGATGACCAACGAAATGGTGGCCCAGCACCTGCACCGCCTGGAAGTGCCGTTTCTGTGCCGGGTGCACGAGAAGCCGGACAGCGAGAAGCTGGAGAACCTGCAGGCCCTGCTCCGGACCCTGGGCTACGCCATCCCCGGTTACCCCCGGGTTCGGCCGGGCGCGCTGCAGGACATCCTGTCGCGCGTGGCCGGCAAGAAAGAGGAACGGCTGGTCAACGACGTGACCCTGCGCTCGATGCAACAGGCGCGCTACCACCCCAGCCCGTTGGGGCACTTTGGGCTGGCGTCCCGCGACTATACCCACTTCACCTCCCCGATCCGGCGCTACCCCGACCTGGTGAACCACCGGCTTGTCCGGGAGGTGCTGACGGCTGGGGGAACGTTGAGTGACAGCCGGAAAAACGCCCTGCAAAAGCGCCTGCCCGAGGTCGCCAAGCAGTCGTCCGATCGGGAGCGCCTGGCGGTGGAGGCCGAGCGGGAGGCGGTGGACGCCAAAAAAGTGGAATACATGCAAAACCGGATCGGCGAGGTGTACCCGGGGATCATCAGCGGGGTGACCAGTTTTGGAATGTTCGTGGAGCTGGAGAGCACAGTGGAGGGTTTGGTCAGCCTGACCAGCATGATCGACGACTACTACGACTATGACCCACCGGGTTTCCGGCTGGTCGGCCAGCGTACCGGCAAGGTCTACCGGCTGGGGGACGAGGTTACCGTGCAGGTGATGCGGGCGAGCGTGGGAAACCGCCAGATCGACTTCACCCTCTCGTGAAAATGGGGTCAGGCCCCTTTTTCACTTTCCCTGACTTTCAAGACGTTGATTCGGGGGAACCGGTCGCCATTCAGAGCTTGAAAGTCAAAGAAGATAAAGGAAGATAAAAGGGCCTGACCCCCTTTCCGGAGGGAAAGCGGGCGGGATGTTTTTCTTGACAGCCGGGCAGCGTCTGCAGTAGAATGGGGGATGTATGACTCCAAAGCCCTGTGTTCTTGCAGGGTTCAGGTTTTTCGGGAGGATTGCGGCAGTGAACACGACTTCGACCTACATGGCGCGGGTCCAGGATATGGAGCGCAAGTGGTATGTCCTTGACGCCGCCGGACGGCCGCTCGGCCGGTTGGCGGCCGAAGCGGCGCGCATCTTGAGGGGCAAGCACAAGCCCAGTTTCACCCCCCACGTCGACTGCGGGGACCACGTGATCATCGTGAATGCGGCCCAGGCGGTACTGACCGGCAACAAGCTCAACGACAAGTTTTATTACCGGCATTCCGGTTACCCGGGCGGCCTCAAGGCGCTCGACTACCGGACCTTTATGGCCAAGAGGCCGGAGGAGGCGGTGCGCAAGGCCGTGGTAGGGATGCTTCCGCACACCCGGCTCGGCGCGCAGATGGCCAAGAAACTCAAGGTATACGCCGGACCAAAACACCCGCATCAGGCCCAGGGGCCGGAAGTCTGGCAGGGGTAAAGGAGGGAGAGACGAAACGTGGCACAGGTACACTACTACGGCACCGGCAGAAGGAAGAACGCGATCGCCAGAGTGTTTCTTTCTCCGGGTTCGGGAGCGGTACGGGTCAACGAGAAGGAACTCGACAGCTATCTGGGCCGGAGAACCCTGGAGATGATTGTCAGGCAGCCGCTGGAGATCACCGGTACCGCCGGGAGGTTCAACGTGCGGGCGACCGTGTGCGGCGGCGGCGTCAGCGGTCAGGCCGGGGCGATCAAGCTTGGCATCGCCCGGGCGCTCGTACAGGCCGACCCTAACCTCCGCCCGGCGTTGAAGAAGGCCGGTTTCCTCACCCGCGACCCGCGGATGAAGGAACGCAAAAAGTACGGGCTCAAGAAGGCCCGCCGGGCTCCCCAGTTCTCCAAGCGCTAGGCACATAATTCCTCCTTGGCATGCATATTCCTTGAGCGAATGCGTGTTGAGGGGGGTTTTCTCATGCCGGTCTGGATCGGCAGCCGCCGGCTCGGCTGGCGCCACCTCTTGCTTGCCACTGCTATTTTCTTGGTGCTGACCGGTTTGGTGCAAGCATATCAGGCTCTGGGAGCGCATTTTCAGCAGCGGACGGTCGCCGCGCTGTCCTGGATCCTGTCGGAAAAGACCATCGTGGTCGACGCCGGGCACGGCGGCGCCGACAAGGGAGTGGGTGGCGGCCCGGTGGCCGAGAAGGACGTCAACCTGGAGATCGCCTTGAAGCTGGCTGAGCTTTTGCGCCAGGGCGGGGCGACCGTGCTGGCGACCCGCGACGACGACCACCGGATGGGCACCCGCTACCGGGAGGACCTAACTCTACGGGTCCGCCTGGCTGAGGGACAAAACGCCGACCTCTTCATCAGCATCCACGCCAACAGCTATCCACGGGACAGAAGTCAGCGGGGGGCCCAGACCTTTTCGCAGCCGGGAGAGGAAGACAGCGCCGCGCTCAGCGGGGCCATCCAGGCGGAGATCATCCGCATCCTCGGCAACACCGACCGCACTCCCAAGGAGTTGGACTTCTTCCTCGGCCGCAACGCCACCATGCCGACCGTGCTCGTGGAAACGGGCTTCGTGACCAATCCCCGGGAGTTTGAGCTGCTCCAAGACCCGGGTTACCAGCAAAAAATGGCCTTTGCGATCTACTGCGGCATCGTCAAGTACCTCGCCGAGCAGGCCACTCCGGCCACCAAATGGGTCGACGAGAAGATCATCGAGACTTTCAAGCGGCAAATGCCCGAGACCGTCGCTCCCTGAACGTTCCACGATCAGGATTCCTGCAAAACTCTTGAACCTGTCCCCGGAAGCGTATAAAATGAATCATAACCAATTGAAGAAGTACAAGGGGGGCAACGGTGATGGAGTGGAAGAATCCCGCCACGTTTTTGTTTGTCGGCCTGGGTGTTTTTTGCTACATGATGGTGATTGTCTTCGGCCAATAGGCCGGAACCGGCCGCCGCTACCCGGAATCACCCTACATAGGCGCCTTTCGTCTTTATCTTTACGGGTTTTGAAGCAAGCAAACGCCGTCAGCGGCGTTTTTGCCGTTTTGCGGAAGGGTTTCGCGGCTGAAAGTCGAAGACTAGGGGATACTGGCAAATGAGTACCATTAGCCTGCGCGAGTCCCGGCGATGGCGCCTTTAGCGTCGCCAGGCGCCGCTTTGCCGGGGGGAAACAGATATGATCGAAGTGCCTCTGGAGTTTAACGGTCACGTGGGCCGCCTCTGTTTTGACGGCCGGAGAGTGTACCTCGAAAATGCGGACGAGGAGCTCCGGATCCGGGTTGAACCGTATCTCGCGCAGGAGTTGGAATACCGGTCGAACGCCTGGGTTGACGGCAGACAGGTGCGGCAGGTGCACCGGGCCGTGCCCGGGACCAATGACCACTTCAGCGCGCTGGTGAACTTCTACTTGCCTTTCAAGGCCAAGGTCAAGGTTCTGGCCTGCTGGTGCTAGTTGAGCTGAAAAACCCTGCTCTGCGCCGGGCGTTGTTGCCCATTGGACGCTCCCGAGGGATGGCGGCCTGTTGGTTTTGAGCAGGCGAAAGCGGGCGGGATTCGGCGTTGCCTGCGGTGAGCGGGTTCACGGTGTCACGGTGCGGACCCAGTTTCGACAGAATCGAGCTATCGGGTACCGGGATCGGGGGTAAGTGTAATGCTGGTGGCGCGGCTGGAACTCGGAGTCTTGCACGGCCGCATCTGTTTCGACGGCGCCCACGTGTTTCTGGAGGACACGCCCGAGGACATCAGGGCCCGCGTGGAACCGTATTTGGGCCGGGAGTTGGAGTACCGGACCAGCACGTGGGTTGATGGTGAACTGGTGCAGGAGGTGCACCGGGCGGCACCCGGAACGCGGGAGCACTTCAGCGCCCTGGTTTGGCACTATCTGCCGCACCGGGCCAAGGTGCAGGTGTCGGTGGTCAAGAGCGAAGGGGAAGGCGAGTCTGACGTGACCGGGGTAGAATAGTTGGGATAAATGGCATTCGAGGAGGCTTTTGGCCATGGCGGTGGTATTGTGCGGCGTCGTGCCGCATCCGCCGGTGATGGTGCCCGAGGTGGGCGGCCGGCGGGCGGCGGATACGGCTGCCTCGCAGGACGCCTTGCTGGAACTGGGGCGGCGGATCACCGCGAGCGGCGCCGAGACTCTGGTGCTCATCACGCCTCACGGCTCGGTGTTCAGCGAGGGCGTCGGGATCACCATGGTTTCCCGGCTGCGGGGTGACTTAAGCCGGTTCGGGGCGCCGGAAGTCGCCTTCGACTTTCCCAACGACCTCGAACTGGCCGCCGAGATCCGCATTAAGTGCGAGGCTTACAATCTGCTCATGGTGGCCGTCGACGAGCAGGCCGAGCGCATCTACCGGGGCCGTGCCTCCACCGGCCTGGACCACGGCGTGACCGCGCCCCTGTACTGGCTGCGGCGGGCCGGCGCGGAACTGCCGCTGGTGGTGGCCGGGATGGGCCTGATGTCCCGTGAGAAGCTCTACCTCTTCGGCCGGGCCGTACGGGAAGCCGCCGCGGCCCTGCAGCGCAAAACGGCCCTCATCGCCAGCGGGGACCTGTCCCACCGGTTGACCCGCGACGCACCGGCGGGGTACAGCCGCGCAGCCAAAGATTTTGACGCCCGGGTGGTCGAGCTGCTCCGCCGGGGAGACATCCGGGGCCTGGTGGAAATAGATGAGGACTTGGCCGAGGAGGCCGGCGAATGCGGCCTCCGTCCGATCATTATGATGCTGGGTGCGCTGGACGGCCGGGATTTCGTTTCCGAAGTGCTGTCCTACGAGGCACCCTTCGGGGTGGGCTACATGGTCGCTGCCTTGGTCCCCGGAGAACCGCGGCCGGCAGGCCGGGAAGAGCTGGCGGAGGAACTCCGGGAAAGGCGGGCTCAAGCCCTCGCCGCCCGGCGGGCCCGGGAGAGTTACCTGGCGAGCCTCGCCCGCCGGCAGGTGGAGAGCCACTGCCGCAAAACCGAGCCGCCTGACCCGGGCGACGCTCCGCCCGAGTTCCAGCGTTCCGGAGGGACGTTCGTCTCCATCAAAAAGCACGGTCAGCTCCGCGGTTGCATCGGCACCACCCTGCCCACGCGGGACACCATCGTGGAAGAGGTATTACAGAACGCCTTGGCGGCCGCCAACCGCGACCCGCGCTTCTTCCCCGTGCGCGCGGCGGAGCTGGAGGACCTCCAGTATTCGGTGGACGTACTGTCGCCGCTTGAGCTGGTCGAGGACCTGTCTACCCTGGACCCGAAGCGGTACGGGGTGGTCGTGTCGCACGGGCGCCGCTCGGGGGTGCTCCTGCCCGACCTGGAAGGGATCGACACCGTTGCGGGCCAGCTGGCCATCGTCCGGGAAAAAGCCGGCCTCGCGCCGGACGCGCCCATCAAGGTGGAGCGCTTCACGGTCACCCGCTACACCTGATCCAAGCGAAGGAAGGTGGGTTGCCCTTGCGCCGGGCCGAATTCTTTCTCGCCGAACCGGAGCAACAATGCGTCACCTGCACGCTTTGCCCGAACCGGTGCGCGGTCAAGGAAGGCCGCACCGGTGTTTGCCGCGTACGCAAGAACGTGGGCGGCGTTTTGCACACTCTGAACTTTGGGGAGGTCGCCTCCTACGGCGTTGACCCGATCGAGAAGAAACCCCTATACCACTTCTACCCCGGGCACGAGATCTTCTCGCTGGGCACGGTGGGCTGCAACCTGCACTGCCGGTTCTGCCAGAACTGGGAGATCGCCCACGGGGAGCCCTCGACCATCCGGGTCACGCCCGCCAAGATCGTCGAGCTCGCCCGCTGCCAGAACCGCCACTGCATCGGAATCGCCTATACCTATTCTGAACCGGTGGTTTGGTACGAGTTTGTTTGCGAAACGGCAATGCAGGCCCGCAAGTCCGGCCTGAAAAACGTCCTGGTCACCAACGGGTTCATTGAACCGGAGCCGTTGGAGCGGCTTTTGCCGTATGTGGACGCCATGAACATCGACATGAAGGCCTTCACCGACGACTTCTACCGCCGGATGTGTGCCGGGCGCCTGGACCCGGTCCGGCGCACGGTCGAGACGGCGGCGCCGCGGTGTCTGGTGGAACTGACCACGCTTCTGGTCACCGGCGAAAACGACTCCCCGGAGGAAATCCGGGAGCTGAGCGCCTGGATCGCCGGGATCAACCCGGAGATCCCCCTGCACTTGTCCCGCTATTTTCCGAACTACCGCCTGGATCTTCCCGCGACGCCGCTCGAGACGATGCGGCGCGCCCGGGAGATCGCTAAAGAGCGGCTCGCCCACGTGTACCTGGGGAACGTCTGGGACGTGGAAAACGGTTATACTTACTGCCCGCAGTGCCAAAAAAAGGTCATCGAGCGGTCGGGGTACATCGTCCGGGAATTGCACTTGAGGGCCGACAACCGTTGCGCGCACTGCGGCTACGCCCTGAATATCGCCGGGGAGGCGCGCGTCACGGACTCCGGGCGGCGGCCGCGGCGCGCATAATACGGAATCCGCGATGTTCAGGAATCCGGGGTTCAGAAAATCGGTACACGCTCAGAAATTCAGGGTTGAATTTTTATAGGCGCCTTTGTATAATTATGAACATTAGTTCTGGGGGTTGGGAGCATTGATCAAGGTTGGAATCGTGGGGTCCACCGGCTATACGGGCGCGGAGCTGGTCCGCCTGTTGACCCGCCACCCGCACGTCGAACTGGCCGGCTTGACTTCCCGCAGCTATGTCGGCGAGCACTACTGGCGGGTCTACCCGCACCTGAAGAACTACACCGACCTGCAGTGCGAGGAGCTTGACCTGCCCCGCTTGGTGGACAGGGCGGACGTGCTTTTCACGGCCCTGCCGCACGGGCATTCCATGGACGTGGCCCGAGAAGTGCTCTCTCAGAGCAAGAAGCTGGTCGACCTGGGAGCCGACTTCCGTTTCCGTGACCAGGCGGTGTATGAGTCCTGGTACCGGGTGTCCCATACCGCCGCCGAACTGCTGCCCCATGCGGTGTACGGCCTGCCGGAAATCAACCGCGAGGCCGTCCGCGGTGCGGCCTTGGCGGCCAACCCGGGCTGCTACCCGACGGCGTCCATCCTGGGCCTGGCGCCGCTTTTGGCCGGGGGCTTGATCGACCCCGGCGGGATGGTGATCGACGCCAAGTCCGGCGTTTCCGGGGCCGGGCGGGGGTTTTCCCTAAAGACCCATTTCGCCGAGACCAACGAGAACTTCCAGGCTTACAACGTGGGGATGCACCGGCACACGCCGGAAATCGAGGAGCAGTTGGGAAGGCTGGCGGGACGGGAGTTGACCGTGACCTTTACGCCCCACCTGGTGCCGATGGTCCGGGGGATCCTGGCCACCATCTACACCAGGCCGGCGGCGGCGTTGCCGGACCGTGACGAGCTCTACGAGCTTTACGCCGATTACTACCGGGAGGAACCGTTCGTCCGGGTGCTGCCGCCCGGGGTGCTGCCGCAGACCAAGGCGGTGGCCGGCACCAACCATTGCGACCTGGCGGTGGTCCCCGACCCGCGCACCGGCCGGGTGATCGTGCTCGCGGCGATCGACAACCTGGTGAAGGGCGCTTCCGGCCAGGCGGTGCAAAACATGAACCTGATGTTCGGCCTGGAAGAAACCACGGGGCTGATATCCCCGGGGCTGTACCCGTAGGAGGGGCAGGAGGGACAGGAAAAATAGAAGCCAGAATTCAGAAGATTGAAGCCAAAGCGTTGGTAGATCAGGCGGCCTCCTGAGTTGTGGGTAGACGGTTTCGGGCCTCATTCACTGCTTCTGAATTCTGGATTCTAGCTCCCGGGCTCCCTTGGTTTCCCGGTTTCCTATTCTGGATTCTGAATTCTAGTTCCCAGGAGGGTTTGAATTGCCTGATTTCGACTTCGAGTGGCTGGACGGCGGGGGGATCACGGCCCCCGGGGGTTTCAAGGCCAGCGGGCTACACGCCGGGTTGAAACGCAACAGGAAGGACCTGGCGCTAATTTTTTCGGAGCGCCCGGGAACGGCGGCGGGGGTCTTTACGACCAACCGGGTCAAGGGCGCGCCGCTGGCGGTCTCCATGCCCCGGGTCCGTGCCGGCCGGCTGCAGGCCCTGATCATCAACAGCGGCAACGCCAACACCTGCAACGGCCCCGCCGGGATCGAGGACGCTTTGGAGATGGGGCGCGTGACTGCGGCGGCGCTTGGCATTCCCGAGGAGACGGTACTGGTCGCCTCCACCGGGGTGATCGGGCAGCGCCTGCCCCTGGAGAAGATCGCGGAGGCGGTCCCGCGGGCGGCGGCGCTTTTGAGCGCCGCGGGGGGGCTCGATGCGGCCGAGGCGATCATGACCACCGACACGGTGCCCAAGCTGGCCGCCCTGCGTTTCAAAGCCGGGCCGGACGGGCCGGCGGTGACCATCGGCGGCATTGCCAAGGGGTCCGGCATGATCCACCCGAACATGGCCACAATGATGGCCTTTATCGCCACGGACGCCGCCGTTGAGGCGCGGCTCTTGCAGGAAGCCGTGCGCTACGCCGTCGACCGGTCGTTCAACATGATCAGCGTGGACGGGGACACGAGCACCAACGACATGGTGGTGGCCGTCGCCAACGGCTGGTCCGGAGGCGAACCGCCGGCCGCCGGCAGCGCCGCCTACGACCGTTTCGTGGAGGCGCTGACCGCGGTCTGCGCCCGCCTGGCCCGGGCGATCGCCCGCGACGGAGAGGGGGCGACCCGGTTGCTGGAAGTACGGGTCAAGGGTGCGCCGAGTGAAGAGGACGCCCGCCTGGCGGCCCGTGCGGTGGTCAGTTCCAGCCTGGTGAAGACGGCTGTTTTTGGCAACGACGCCAACTGGGGCCGGATCATCTGCGCCGCCGGCTATTCGGGCGCCGTGTTCAATCCCGACCGTTTCGACGTGTACCTGGGCGACCTCCAGGTGGCCGGCGAAGGGCGGGGGCTCAATTTCGACGAGGAGCGGGCCAGTATGATTCTGGCCCGGGACCCGGTGGTGGTCACGGTCGACTTCCACGACGGGGACGGCGAGGCCCGGGCGTGGGGTTGCGACTTCTCATACGACTACGTGCGGATCAATGCTAACTACCGAACCTGATCAAGCGAAAGCGGGAGGTTGGAAGAGTGGACGGGGGCAGCGGGAACATGGGATTTGAGCTTACGGCGCTTGATAAAGCCGGAATCCTGGTGGAGGCTCTGCCGTACATCAAGAAGTTCTACGGCAAAATCGTGGTCGTCAAATACGGCGGGCACGCCATGGCGGACCGCCGGCTGAAACAGGCGGTGATCCAGGACGTCGTGCTGATGAAGTACGTGGGCATGCACCCGGTGCTGGTGCACGGGGGCGGCCCGGACATCAACGACATGCTGCGCAAGCTCGGCAAGGAGTCCGACTTCGTCAACGGCCTGCGGGTGACCGACCGCGAGACCATGGAAATCGTGGAGATGGTCTTGGTTGGCAAGGTCAACAAGGAAATCGTCGGCCTGATCAACAAGACCGGCGGGCGCGCCATCGGCTTGTGCGGCAAGGACGCCGACCTGTTCGAGGCGGCCAAGAAAATGCCCGAAGTCAAGAAGTCCGACGGCCGCTGGGAATCCGTGGACATCGGCTTCGTGGGCGAAGTGGCCCGGGTGAACCCCGAGATCATCAAGAACGTGATCAAGGAGGGTTATATCCCGGTGATCGCGCCGACGGCGGTTGGCCCGGACGGAGAGAGCTACAACATCAACGCCGACTACGTGGCCGGCAAACTCGCGGCCGCGCTGCAGGCCGAAAAGATGGTGCTATTGACCGACGTGGAGGGGATCATGCGGCGGCCGGGCGACCCGGAATCCCGCATGTCGGTCATCCGGATGGAGGAGGTCGGCCCCCTCAGGGAAGCAGGCGTCATCAGCGGCGGGATGCTCCCCAAGGTCGAGGCCTGCCTGGAGGCGCTCCAGGCCGGGGTGAACCGCACCCACATCTTAAACGGCCGCCAGCCGCACGCCGTCTTGCTGGAGGTCTTCACCGACGAGGGCATCGGCACCATGGTCCTCCCCTAAAAAGGGGTCATCCCTGAAAAAGGTGTCAGACACCTTTTTCAGGCCCTGGCCTGGGCGTTCCAGAGTTCTATTGAAAAGAGTATTGAAAAAGGTGTCTGACACCTTTTTGGGGGAGGGAGGGGGTCTTGTGGATTTGAACCAAGATGAGATCATCGCGCGAGCGGGGCGCTGCCTGATGCAGACTTACGGCCGCCTGCCTCTGGCCCTGGTGCGCGGCGAGGGCGCCTACGTCTGGGACGCCGCGGGCCGCCGGTACCTGGACTTCGTGTCTGGCCTGGCCGTGAACGGCCTGGGCCACTGTCACTCGCGGGTGGTGGCGGCGGTCCGGGAGCAGGCCGGGGTGCTGATGCACTGCTCGAACCTTTACCACATCGAGCCGCAGGTGCGCTTGGCCGCGCTCCTGGTGGAAAACTCAGCATTGGACCGTGCCTTCTTTTGCAACAGCGGGGCGGAGGCGGTGGAGGCGGCCATCAAGCTGGCCCGCAAGTGCGCTAAAAAGCGCCACGGCCCGGAACGCTACGAGATCATCACTGCGTGGGCGTCCTTCCATGGCCGGACGCTCGCGGCGCTCACCGCCACCGGGCAGCCCAAGTACCAGCAGGGGTTCGAGCCGCTGCCCCCGGGTTTTAGGTACGTTCCCTTCAACGACATGGACGCCCTGCGCGCCGCCGTAGGAAAGCACACCTGCGCGGTGATGCTGGAGCCGGTGCAGGGCGAGGGCGGCGTGAACGTCGCCGCCCCGGACTACCTGCGCGGGGTGCGCGCGCTCTGCGACGAACGCGGGCTCCTGCTGATCCTGGACGAGGTGCAGACCGGCATTGGCCGCACCGGGCGGCTCTTCGCCCACGAGCACTACGGGATTACGCCGGACATCATGTCCCTGGCGAAAGCGCTGGGCGGCGGGTTTCCCATCGGCGCCGCCCTGGCCCGGGAGGACGTGGCCGCCGCGTTCACGCCGGGCGACCACGCATCGACCTTCGGGGGCAACCCCCTGGCCTGCGCGGCCGCGGCGGCGGTGGTGGAGACCGTCCTGGAGGACGGCTTCCTCGACCGGGTGACGCGCACGGCCGGGCATTTGCGCGGTCGGCTGGAGGAACTGCAATCGCGTTTCCCCTTCATCCGCGAGGTGCGGGGCCTGGGGATGCTGATCGGCGCCGAACTGGACCGCGACGCCGCCAAGGTCATCCAGGCACGCTGCCAGGAGTCGGGGCTTTTGGTCAACGCCGTCGGCGACCGGATTCTGCGTTTCCTGCCGCCGCTCACGGTGACCCCGGCCGAGGTGGACGCCGCGGCGGACATCCTGGCCGCCGCACTGGCCCAAGAAAGCGAGGGATAAGGTTGACGAGCCTCAAAGGGCGCGACTTCCTTTCGATCCTGGACTTCTCCGTTCCGGAACTGGAGGCGGTATTTGCCTTGGCCCGCGACCTGAAGCAACAATTGCGGGCCGGCGAGGCGCACCAGCTTTGCGCCGGCAAGACCCTGGCGATGATCTTTCAGAAGCCCTCGACCCGCACCCGGGTCTCCTTCGAGACCGGCATGTTCCAGCTCGGCGGGCACGCCCTGTACTTAAACGCCGCCGACCTGCAGTTGGGCCGCGGCGAGACGGTGGCCGACACCGCCCGGGTGCTCTCCCGCTACGTGGACGGGATCATGATCCGCACCTTCAAGCAGTCCGACGTCGAGGAGCTGGCTGCCCACGCCGGCGTGCCGGTCATCAACGGTCTCACCGACTGGGAACATCCGTGCCAGATTTTGGCCGACCTGCTGACCATCCTGGAGCACAAGGGCCGCCTGGCCGGGCTGAAGCTGGCCTACGTCGGCGATGGGAACAACGTGGCCCACTCGCTCCTCCTGGGCGGGGCCCGCCTCGGGATGCGGGTGGCCGTGGCGTCGCCCCGCGGTTACGAACCGGCGCCGGACCTGGTCTACCGGGCCGCCGCCGAAGCGCTGGCGACCGGCGGGGCGGTCGAGCCGGCCACCGACCCGGTGGCCGCCGTCCGGGACGCCGACGTGGTGGTTACCGACACCTGGGCGTCCATGGGCCGGGAAAGCGAGCACGCCGCCCGGGTCAAAGCCTTCGCCGACTACCAGGTGAACGAGGCGCTGGTCGCGCACGCCCGGCCGGACCATATCGTCATGCACTGCCTGCCGGCCCACCGGGGCGAGGAAGTGGTGGACGCCGTCATGGACGGCCCGCACAGCGTGATCTGGGACGAGGCCGAAAACCGCCTGCACGTTCAGAAGGCGCTTCTGGCCCTAGTGCTCTAGAAAAACCAATAAGCAAGAGTTAGGGGCGAGACCATAACTTAAAAGAAGCGGTCACAATGTCACAATTGCCAGAGGTAAAGGGGGACGCAGCCCAAATGGCCAAAGTGGTACTGGCCTATTCCGGTGGCCTGGACACCTCGATCATCATCCCGTGGCTGAAAGAAAACTACGGCTACGAGGTCATCGCCATGGTGGCCGACCTCGGCCAGGGGGACGACTACGGCGCCGTCCGCGAAAAGGCGTTCAAAAGCGGCGCCGCCTGCGTGCACGTCCGGGACGTGAAGCGCGAGTTCGTGGAGGACTACCTCTTCCCGCTGGTTCGATCCGGCGCCGTGTACGAGGGCAAGTACCTCCTGGGCACCTCGGTCGCCCGCCCGCTGATCGCCAAATGCCTGGTGGAGACGGCCGAGGCCGAAGGCGCAAAGGCCGTCGCCCACGGTGCCACCGGCAAGGGCAACGACCAGGTGCGCTTTGAGGTCGGCGTGATGGCCTTAAACCCCGACCTCAAAGTGGTCGCGCCGTGGCGCGAGTGGGACATCCGCTCCCGCCGGGAGGCCATGGCCTACGCCGCCGCCCGCGGCATCCCGGTGCCGGCCACCAAGGAGCGCCCGTTCAGCATGGACCAGAACCTCTGGCACTTGAGCCACGAGGGGGGCGTGCTCGAGGACCCCGGGAACGCACCGCCGGACGACCTCTACCTCCTGACCGTCCCGCCCGAGCGGGCCCCCGACCACCCGGCCCACGTGGAGCTGGAGTTCGAACGGGGCGTCCCGACCCGCCTGGACGGCGCCCTCGTGGACCCGGTCACTCTGGTGGAGCGGCTGAACGCCGTCGGCGGGGCCAACGGGGTCGGGATCGTGGACATGGTGGAAAACCGCCTGGTCGGGATGAAGTCGCGGGGCGTCTACGAAACTCCCGGGGGCACCATCCTGACGGCCGCCCACCGCGAGCTTGAACTTCTGACCCTGGACCGGAACACCCTGCACTTCAAGGACACCATCGCCATCCGCTACGCCGGGCTGGTCTACGACGGCCTCTGGTTCACGCCGCTGCGGCAGGCGCTGGACGCCTTCGTGGCCGAGACCCAGAAACCGGTCACCGGCCGCGTGCGGCTGAAACTCTACAAGGGGAACTGCGTCCCGGCCGGGGCCTGGTCCCCGTTTTCCCTGTACGACCAGGACCTCTCCACCTTCGAGGAGGACGAGGTGTACGACCAAAAGGACGCCGCCGGGTTTATCAACCTGTTCGGGCTCCCGGTCCGGATGCAGGCCCGGGTCCGCCGGCGCAACCGCTAAAGAGCCCGCGGGCCGATCACGATTACTTTGCGCCGCCGCTTCAATGGCGGTGTTTTCCCTGCTGCACCAAGGGAACGGCAGGGAAAAGGATAGCACTAGGAGAAATGATTCCAGGGAAGACTCGAGTCGAGCGTGCTCCATATTATAGAGGACATCGAAAATGAAGAGAATTCAACTGGGTATGAACGGTCTTTGGGGCGCAGACCCAAAGACGCAATGTCAAGACAACAGGATTCGACCGGAAGACAGAGCTGTTCATGATTGGTACCGCTTCGTGCTGTCTTTCCCGCCGCATCTGGTACAGACCTACGTCAAGCGCTTCGGCTTGACGTCGACCAGTTGCGTTTTGGACCCTTTTTGTGGCACAGGCACCACGCTTGTGGAATGCAAAAAACTTGGGATTCTCAGCATCGGTGTGGAAGCCAACCCAATGACTTGTTTTTCCAGCAGAGTCAAGATCGATTGGAGCCTAGATCCTCGTGAGCTTCTGGATGAGGCACAGCAGGTTGCCGGAAGGGCGCTTCAGGAGCTTGAAAAAGAGGGAATCAGCGATCTGGGCGGCAATGATATGTCATATCCTGGTGGCCATAAGCTGCTGAGAGTGACGCCGGAGGAAGAGCGCCTCCTTCTTAAGGATTCCATCAGCCCTCTGCCGCTGCACAAAACACTAGTTCTTCTTGAGGCCATTAGGACCATCCGAAATGACCGCATCAGGGATTATCAGATTCTGGCTCTGGCCAAGGCTTTGGTTTACGGGATCAGTAATTTGGAATTCGGACCCGAGGTTGGAGTGGGCCGAAAAAAGCATGACGTCCCGGTCGTCGCTACCTGGTTGGGATACGTTCAGGCCATGGCCCGCGACCTGCAACGTGTTCAGGCCAAAGAGCACCTAACCCCGGCTGTAGTAGTACACCAGGCTGACGCCCGGGAGTTGAACAGCGTTCTCGAACCAAACTCGATTGACGCCGTAATCACCTCCCCGCCGTATCCGAATGAGAAGGACTACACCCGGACAACACGATTGGAGTCTGTGTTGCTGGGTTTCATAAACTCAAAAGAGGACTTGCGGTTGTTGAAGAAAGGCATGCTGCGTTCCAATACCAGGGGCGTATACAAGGCTGACCGTGATGATGAGTTTGTCCTTGGCAATACTGAGATTGAGCGCATTGCCGACGAAATTGAACAACGCCGCATCCGGCTGGGCAAGACCTCCGGATTCGAACGCCAGTATGCCAGGGTGACCAAGCTCTATTTCGGGGGCATGGTTCGTCACCTATCCGGCCTGCGGGATGCCTTGCGCCCCGGAGCCCAGCTTGCCTACGTCGTCGGCGACCAAGCATCATACCTGAGAGTCATGATCAGGACTGGAAAGCTGCTGGCCGAGATAGCTCAGTCCTTGGGATACCAGGTTGTCGGAATCGATTTGTTTCGTACCCGGTTGGCCACCGCCACCAAAGCGCAGTTGAGAGAAGAAGTCCTTCTCCTACGCTGGCCGGGGAGAGGAACTGTCAGGGGAGAGGGGTCGTCATGAGAGACCGAAACGTATACTCGGCCATCATTGAGCGCATTTTTCACTCCAAGTACAGTCGTGGCAAGCGCGAGGTGCCTTTTGAGAGAGAGGATTTGATAAATAGCGCCCGCGCACTAGGCATTGAAATCCCAAAGAACCTGGGAGACCTTATCTGCAGCTTCCGGTACCGTGCCAATCTCCCGGAGAGCATTTCCGAAACTGCCGGGCAAGGCCGTACGTGGGTGATCAAGCCTGCCGGGAGAGGCAAGTACTGTTTCGTTTTGGTGCCGGACAGGCCTTTGGTGCCAAATCCGAATTTTTCCATCACCAAAGTTCCCGATTCCACTCCGGGTGTAGTCTCCAAATACGCCATGAGCGACGAACAGGCACTACTTGCGAAGCTCAGGTACAGCCGCCTGGTCGACATTTTTTCCGGGGTGACCTGTTACTCGCTACAGAACCATCTTCGTACAACGGTGCCTGGTATTGGTCAGGTAGAGACCGACGAGCTCTACGTCGGTGTGGACAGGAAAGGCGTCCACTATGTTTTTCCCGTACAGGCCAAGGGTGGGATGGATCGGCTTAGCCCCATCCAGGTGGAACAAGACGTGGCGGTGTGCACACACAAGTTCTCTGCCCTTGTCTGCCGACCCATAGGAGCACAGTTCTTGGACGATGACATCATCGCCTTGTTCGAGTTTGAATTAGATGCCGACGGGGTAACTATTGCTTTTGAAAGGCACTACCGGTTGGTTTCGCCCGATGAGGTAACGGAGAAAGACCTCGAGAATTATCGCAGTCGTGTTTCCGATTGATTGAGTTTCCCTAATAACGGAGGGCAAGATATATGTCCAAACTGTGGGGCGGGCGGTTCCGCAAGGGGAGCGACCCGCTGGTGGAGGAGTTCCACTCGTCCCTGTCCTTTGACCGGCGCCTGTACGCCTACGACATCCGCGGCAGCGCCGCCCACGCGCGCATGCTCGGGCGGGCCGGGATCATCAGCGCCGAAGAGGCCCGCACCCTGGAGGCCGGCCTGCAGGCCGTCCTCGCGGACTTCAACGCCGGCCGGGTGGACTTCTCCGGCGCGGATGAGGACATCCACAGCCTGGTCGAACGGCTGCTGATCGCCCGGGTCGGGGAAGTGGGCAAAAAGCTGCACACCGCCCGCAGCCGCAACGACCAGGTGGCCTTGGACGTCCGGATGTACTTAAAGGACGAGATCGACGCCGTCCGGGAGCTACTGGCCGAACTCCAGCACACTCTCCTGGACCTGGCCGAACGCCACGTCGAGACGCTCCTGCCGGGCTACACCCATCTCCAGCGGGCGCAGCCGGTGACCCTGGCCCACCACCTGCTCGCCTACGTGGAGATGTTTCACCGCGATGCCGGGCGGCTGGCCGACTGCCGCCGCCGGACCGACGTGCTGCCCCTGGGCGCCGGGGCCCTGGCCGGGACCGTCTTCCCGATCGACCGGGAGTACACGGCCGCCGAACTGGAGTTCGCCGCCCTGGCCGAAAACAGCCTGGACGCCGTGTCGGATCGCGACTTCGCGGTCGAGTTCTGCGCTGCGGCCTCCCTGATCATGGTGCACCTGTCGCGGTTCTGCGAGGAACTGGTGCTCTGGACCTCGGCGGAATTCGGGTTCGCCGAGATGGACGACGCCTTCGCCACCGGGAGCAGCATGATGCCTCAGAAGAAGAACCCGGACATGGCCGAGCTGATCCGGGGCAAGTCGGGCCGGGTATTCGGGGACCTGCAGGCGCTGCTGGCCATGCTCAAAGGGCTGCCGCTCGCCTACAACAAGGACATGCAGGAGGACAAGGAGGCCCTGTTCGACGCCGTGGACACGGTGAAGAAGTGCCTGCTGGTATTCACCGCCATGGTCGCGTCCGTCGGCTTCCGGGAGCAGGCCATGGACCGGGCGGTCCGGGGCGGCTTCACCAACGCCACCGACCTGGCCGACTACCTGGCCGGGCGGGGGGTGCCGTTCCGCGAGGCCCACGCGGTCGCCGGCGAGATAGTCCTTTTTGCCCTCGATAACGGCAAGACCCTCGAGGAACTCACCCTGGACGAGTACCGCCGGTTCTCGGCGGCCGCCGGGGAGGACGTGTACGCCGCCATCCGGGTCGAGCACTGCCTCGCCGCCCGCAAGGCGCGCGGCGGACCGGCGCCTGAAACGGTCCGCGCCGCCATTGCCCGCGCCCGCGCGCGCCTGGAGGAGCCTAGCCGGCCCATTTCTTGAAATCCATCCCTAAACCGCCTTCAGGCATGTTCAGGCGCCGGCCTGGGTTTGCATAGCAGGAAAGGAATAGCGCTTGGATGATGCTATCTCCCGGAAACACGCCGAGGAAACCGGTGACGAAGTTGCGTTGCCGGAAAGGAATAGCGCTTGGATGATGTCGTGACGAGGCCGTCTCTGTTTCTCCGAATCAAAACACCTTCGGTCAGGGCATGATAGTTGCCGGAGGTGTTTTTAATGATCAACCTAACCCAGAAGGAAAGGATGCTTTTGCAGGACCAGAAAAGCCACGAGGAAATCTGCATCCAGAAGTGTCAACGGCCACTTGAAAATGAACATTTTTGGCCACGAAAACTAGGCAACTAAATCTTGGCAATAGCCTAACTCAACCCTCCTTAACCTTGGTTAGTCCCGGGGGCACCAAGCGG
>DBEH01000041.1 GCA_002294005.1 Firmicutes bacterium UBA911
CCACAATTTGGACTTGACCCTCTCTACATCCAACCCGACCACACAACCTCGTATTTTTATAAAAACATCTAACCTGTTCTGTCAACAAGCACCAACATCTAATCTGCTCTGTCACGCTCAATATTGCTTACTTGGACTTGTTCCCATGAACCGATAAAATCACGATTTTCGAGTCCCTGTTTCAAGCCCAGAAATCTCAAAATCCCTTTATTTCAAGCCTTTTTCACACACTTACTTTTCTACCCGTGACATCAAGACAACACTCTCGACATGGCTGGTTTGGGGGAACATGTCCACGGGTTGAACCTTCACCACTTCAAAACCAAGCTCGGCCAGGCGCCCCAGGTCCCGGGCCAGGGTGGCCGGAGCGCAAGATACATACACCACCCGCCGGGGCCGCAACCGGCCAAGGGCGTCAAGCGCCGCGGGTCCGCAGCCCCGGCGCGGCGGGTTCAGAACGGCCACGTCCAGCCGCCGGTCCTGGGCCGCCCATTGGGGGAGCAGGTCCTCCACCGCCCCCTGTTCGAACCGTACGTTCTCTATGTCGTTGCGGACCGCGTTCTCCCGGGCGTCGGCCACCGCCGCCGGCAAGGCTTCGAACCCGACCACGGCCTTGGCCCGTGAGGCCAGGAGAAGGGCGATGGTGCCCATGCCGCTGTACGCGTCCACCACGGTCTCCTCCCCGGTCAATCCGGCAAACAGGCGCGCGATTTCGTATGTTTTTTCGGCTTGCTCCGGGTTCACCTGAAAGAACGAGGCGGGACCGATCCGGAACTCAAGCCCACCCAGATGTTCGGTAATCGCGGGCTTACCGGCCCGGACCAGGTTTTCGGGTCCGAGCAATTCCCAGCTTTCCAGGGTGTTTACGTTGCGGATCACCGAAACCACCCCGGGCTCTTCCGCGGTCAGCCGCTCGGTGAACTCCCGCTCCCCCGGCCAGGGTTGCCGGCCGGTCACCAGTACCAGCATCATCTCCCCGGTGGCCGCGGCCCGGCGCAGCAACAGGTTGCGCAGATACCCCCGGTGAATCTCCCAATCGTACAGGGGCACGCGCAGGGTTTCCAACAGGGCGGCGGCGCGGGCCGCCACCCGCAGCAGGTCCCGCTGCACCAGCAGGCAGCCGGAACCACCGTTCGCGTCAATAAAGCAGGTGACCCGGTGCGAACCGCGGGCCAAAAAGCCCAGGGCCAGGCGCCCCGATTCCCGGCTGACGTGAAAGCGCGCCTTGTTCCGGTAGTGCCGGGGCTCGTCCATGCCCAGAACGTTGGCCACCGGCGCCTGCCCCAGACCCCCGAGCCGGGTCAGGGCGTCCCGCACCTGCACGGTTTTCCACCGCAGTTGCTCGGGGTAGCTCATATGAAGCAGGTGACAGCTCCCACAGTCGCCGAAGAGGCCGCACTCCGGCTCGACCCGGGCTCTCGACCCTTCGAGCACCTCCACCAGCCGCCCGCGGGCAAATGTCCGGCCCAGCGCGGTAATCTCCGCCCGCACCCGTTCCCCCGGAACCGCCAGGGGCACAAAGACGGCCAGCCCCCGCCACCGTCCGACCCCCTCGCCCACGTGGCTCAAGCCCGTGATGTCAATATCGGCGTAATCGCCGACATTCAGCCCTTCAACGGTATTCACCGGTTCCATACCCCCACGGCTCGGGCAATATCGACTTGGTCTAGTGGTCCCACATTTGGGGCAAGGCCATCCACGCCGCCATCCCCGCGGCCATCCGTGCCACCCGGGTGAATCAGCCCGCCCGGCTGCGGAGCAGCTCCGGCTTCAGCGCCCCGTCACCGGTGAACATCCGCCGGTAGGACACTCCCACCAGGATCAGGCACCCGATGGCCACCGCAGCCGCAATCATCAGCATGACCACGATCTGGTACCGCACCGCCTCCTGCGGGTCGACGCCGCCCAGGATCTGCCCGGTCATCATCCCGGGCAGGCTGACCAATCCCACCACCATCAGCGAGTTGATGGTCGGGGTCATGCCGGCCCGGACCGCCTCCCGCACACAGTCCCGGACCGCCTCCCAGGGCGTGGCGCCGAACGCCAGCAGGGCCTCCGCCTCGCCCCGGCGGGCCCGCGTCTCAGCGTACAGCCGGTCCAGCGACAGGGCGATGCCGTTCATTGAGTTCCCCAGGATCAAGCCGAAGATCGGGATCACGACCCGGGCGCTGTACCAGGGGTCGGGCCCGATAATCAGTTGAGTGACCAGCATGCCCACAAAAAAAGTGCTGAAAACCAGGGACAGGTAGGCCGGCAGAGTAGGCGCGCCGGAAACGCTGTTTGCCTGCTGCACCGAGGCCCGGGCGGCGATCCAGCACATCGCCAGCACCAGCAGGATGACCACGATCAGGCTGTCCAGGGCGAAGACATAATTCAGCACGTAGCCGATCAGCGACAGTTGCACGAAGGTCCGCACCGAACCCCAGAGCAGGGATTTCAGCAGTCCCAGGCGCAGGGCCGCCGAAACGGCCCCGGTGATCACCACCAGGACCACGCTCAGCGCCAGTTGAAAATCGGAAATGGGAATCAAAGAGGCGTCCAACGATTGCTCACTCCCCCCGCCGGCGGGCCTGGCCGCCGGCGGCACTAAGCTCCAACAACACCGGGTCCGGGAAAAAGTTCTCCACCAGTTCGTCGTGGGTGATGATCATCGCCCCCCGGTCGGGTTCAGCCGCCAACCAGTTCCCGATCAGCTCACAAAAACCGGCGGCCGAAACCCGGTCGAGCGCGGCGGTGGGCTCGTCCAGTAAAAGCACCGACGGGCTGGTCAGCATCGCCCGCAGCACGGCCATCCGGGCCGCCTCCCCGCCGGAAAGCAACCGGGCATCCTGCCCCAGGAGCGCCGGGGCCAAGCCCAGCATCACCATGCCCTTTTCCACCAGGGCGCCGTTGTACGCCCCGCGTTTCCGCACCGCGGCCAGTTGAAACGGACGCCGGAGGTTGTCCAGCACCGTACCCTCAAAGAGCGCCGGCTGCTGGGCCACATAGCAGACCGCGGTGCGCCACTCGGTGGGCGCAAGGGTAAGCCATTGGCGGCCTCCCAGCCGGACGTCGCCCCCGGTCCCCGGCTGCAGGCGGGCCAGGACGCGGAGCAGGGTGCTTTTGCCCACTCCCGAGGGGCCGCGCACCAGCATCACCCCTCCCCGGTCGACCGCCCCGGAACAGAGTGCGGTCCTGGCCCCGGCCCCCACGCTGAACGACAACCCAGTGAACTCGAACCAGGCAGACATCTTTCCCCTCCCGGACGCAAGAGCCGGATTGGAGACTATCCTTTCCTTAAAAATATAGTCCGCAGACCGCGAAGGCGTCAACGCCGGCTCGTGATCCGTTAACCATGCTAGGTGTCTGACACCTTTTCACCTCACCTTTTCACCTTTTTGGGAGACATATTTTGGCGGCACATTGGCATATTTTTCTCCTTCCGCGGACATCCTAGAGGCCAAAGGAGGTGTTCTTGGATGGCAGAATCGATCCGGGGCAGTCTCACCAGTTGGATCGTTATCGGCCTCGGCGTCATTGTGGCCGCCGTGGGGTGGCTCTTTGTCGCTGGCATCTGGGGGGCTGGATTGGTTGGGTTTGGGTTGGCCAGCATAGTGCTCGGCATCATAGACCTCTTCAGATCGACTGAAAAAACCTGAACACGAACCACCTCGTTGGCGGGCCGGTCTCAAAAACAGACCGGTCCTCTACAATTCAACTGCTCGACATTTAATTACTGTTTCCGAACCAGGATTATTGACTTCTTTGCAGAAATTTTCATTCACTATGAGCAATCAGCCTAAAAGTGGAAGACCCTCTAAAACGGGAGTATCGGCCGATGACAACGCTAAACGGTGGGCTGACGCGGCCTGGATCAAGCCTGATCTGCAAGAACTATCCATACTTGACACCTTTCTTGAAGATTTGGTCGGCCTCGACCTGGAACTCAAAGTGCTCTGGGCCAACCAAGGTGCCGCTGCTTCGGCCGGCCTGGCCCCGGAAGAACTGGTCGGTCGTTGCTGCTATGAGGTTTGGCACCGCCGCAGCGAAGAATGCCCGGACTGCCCGGTTCGCAGCGCACTCCAATCCGGCCGGACACAGGAAGCGGAAACCGTTGCGCCGGATGGGCAAAACTGGTTCATTCGGGCCTATCCGTTTAAGGATGAACAGGGTGTCGTCCGGGGTGCCTTGAAATGCGCAGTCAATATTTCGCACCGAAAACGGGCTGAAAAAGAGTTCCAGAACCACCAGGTCCGGTTTGAGGAACTGGTGCGGGCGCACGCCGCCGAACTAGCCGCGGTCAATGAGCAACTGCAAAACGAGATCGGCGATCGGCGCCGGATCGAAGAAGCGCTCCGCTCGTCCGAACAGCGGTTCTACAAGATCTTCCATTCCAGTCCCGACGTCATGTTTATTGTTGGCTCCGAAGGCCTTTACCTTGAGGTGAACGAAAACTGGTCGCGCCTCACCGGCAAGCGCCGGGAAGAGGCCATCGGGTCCAGAGCCGCGGAACCACTCCTTGTGTTCACCCCGCTTATGCTGGCGCGCATGGCCGGTGAAGCTAATGCGCACCGAACCATACACAATCTCGAGATCTGCTATCAGACGGACGCCGGTGACACGTGTGTGGGTGTGCTGTCCCTGGAATTGCTGGATTTCAACGACTCGCCGTGTTTCCTGGTTTCCCTGAGAGACATCACCGCCCGGAAACAATTGGAGCACGAAATGGCGCGGCTGGACCGGCTGAACCTGATCGGTGAAATGGCGGCCGGCATAGTCCACGAAATCAGAAACCCGCTGACGGCGGTACGGGGATTCCTGCAGATGTTCAGGGAAAGGAAGGAGTGGTCCGGTTACGTCAAGCACCTCGACCTGATGACCGCCGAACTTGACCGGGCCGGCGCCATCGTCACCGGATTTCTGTCCCTGGCGAAGAACAGGCCGCTGAACCAAAAACCCCGGAACCTGAATGCCATAGTCTTGTCCCTGCTGCCGCTCATTCAGGCCGACGCATTGACCGTGGACAAACAGGTGCAGGTCCAGCTCACCGAGGTGCCGGACTTGCTGCTGGACGAGAACGAAGTCCGGCAACTCATTTTGAACCTGGCCCGCAACGGGCTGGAAGCAATGAAGGCTTCGGGGATACTGACGCTCGGCACGTCTTTGGACGGCGACGAGGTGGTCCTGGCCGTCCGGGACCAGGGCACTGGCATCGAACCCGGACTCATCGACAAGATCACCAGGCCCTTCGTGACCAATAAGGAACAGGGTACCGGACTGGGACTGGCCGTGTGTGACAGCATCGCCGCCCAGCATAACGCCAGGATGACTTTTGAAACGGGCCCCGCCGGAACCACCTTTTTCGTTCGCTTTCAGCCGCCCGCCGATATCTCCCCGAAACACGCTTCTCCCGGGACCAAATTCCCCTCCTGACCGTATTTTCGAAAAAACCAAATCCTCCGTGTGCAGCCATCCGGAATGGTTTTCGGTCATTATTCGACAATCCTTCGCAATATCTGGCCCTAGCTTTTCAAGCTCCAGCTTTTGTTTGCTTGCTCTCAAGCATATAATATATCCATCAATTCGGGCATATGTTCTAAAGTTGTGGATTAGAAAGCGGGCCGCAGAACGCGAAACAAATCGTTAGCGCATTATCGTTTGAATTCTCGTATCCGGGATGATTCCACCTCAAATCGGCTGTTCAGATCCGGTACCGGAGAGCTTGCGCGTGCGGGCTAAGTAGGACGCTAAATGTCTTGGAGGTGATCGCCGACCCCAAATTTGGCGACATCACGGCTTCACTGCACTGGGTCGACAATCGTGCACAGTTCGGCGAGAGGAGGGATTGATGATATGCTTGAGCCTTTTTGGGCCTGGACAGCGGACCTCGCGGTCAACAAGCCCATTTCGTTCGGGCTGGTGGTTTGCGCCACCATGGCCGGATTGGGTTTGGCCTGTGCCTTGATCGCGGATTTCCTGTTTATGCTTCTCCGTATCGACCTCGGAAAGTACGCCAAGGAATACGAGGAAGGCGGCGGCCTGCACTGACCGGGGAATGTCAATTGGACCAGATTTGTTAACCCCGAGCACCTCGGGGTTTTTCTTGGGGCGGCCGCCTTTTCCCACAACGGCCTGCCCGTACAAAGCACTTGATCTTTTGGGTCTCGTACCAATCCTTCTCATTCCCCAAAAAATAAACCTCCTTGCCCGGGGTAGAATAATGGGCCAAGGAGGTTTCTCACTTGCACAAGACGCGAATCACCCTGAAACCCGAGATCGCGGGCGCCCCCGGCGCCACCTCGCCACGCGCACGGCTACATCTGCTGCAGGCGGCGGATCCGGTCGTCCAGGTCGGGATGGCTGGAGAACAGCTGGGCCAGGGAGCTCTTCGGCTTCCCCCCGCTGATCTTCATGGTCTGCAGCGCCTGCTGCTCTGTGTCCACCAACTCCACGTTCTTTTTCAGCGCGGTGAGGGCCCGGATCATCTTCTCCTTGCCGGCCAGCTTGGCCCCGCCGCCGTCGGCGCGGTACTCCCGGTGCCGGGAGAAGGCCAGCACGGCGATGCTGCCCAGGATCGAAAACAGGATCTGGAAGACGATGATGGCCACGATATGGACGATGTGGGCAATCTCGCTCCGCACCGTGCTGGCGATGGCGTGGGCGATGATCCGGGACAGGAACACCACAAAGGTGTTGATCACGCCCTGGACCAAGGCCATGGTGACCATGTCGCCGTTGGCGACGTGCGCCACCTCGTGCGCGATGACCCCTTCCACCGCGTCCTGGTCCATCCGCCCCAGCAGGCCCGTCGAAACGGCCACCAGGGCTTTATTTCTGGTGGGACCGGTGGCGAAAGCGTTCACTTCCGGCGATTGGTAAGTCCCCACTTCGGGCATCACCTTCAGGCCGGCCCGGCGGGACATCTCGTGCACCATTTCCACCAACCGGCGTTCCTGGCCCGTGAGGTTACCCCGGGATTCCAGCACGCGCACCCCCACCATCTGTTTCGCCATCCACCGGGAGAGCGCCAAGGAAATAAAGGCGCCGGAAAAGCCGATGACCGCGGCAAACACCAGCAGGCTGGCGTAGTTGATGCCCTGCCCTTCCACATAGCGGTTCACACCGAGCGCACTGGTGACAATGATGATTGTGGTCAGCACCAGTAAGTTGACTAGCAGGAACAGTCCGATGCGCTTCATCACAACACCTCCTTTCCCTGCCTGTTTGCCTGTCATTTGATATTATGGCCTATAACCGGTTCCTGATCAAGTCGGCAAAAGCGGATTTCCAGACAGTAACCCGGCTGAAATCGCTTGGCACTCGGGGTCGCGCATCCCGGCCCGGATGTTTTTGTGGTAAAATCCCCGTGGGAAACAACACCGGCAAAAGGGTGAAGCCTGCGGACTGGCATCACGGGCTTCCAGATATCACTTTAGATTCGGGTTCTTGGTCGCACGGAGGTGATCCGGGGAAGATGCCCGGTTTTCCCAGAGACGGCTGCATACGCTGCGGCACGTGCTGCCTGAAGGGCGGACCCACCCTCCATCATGAGGACAAAAAGCTCCTTTTGAATGGTCACGCCGGGTACGAACACCTGGTCACCATCAGGAAGGGCGAGGTGGTGTTCGACCCCGCCCTGGGCGCCCCGCGGCCGGCCGGACAGGAACTCGTCAAGGTGCGCGGCAAGGGAAACGGGTGGTCCTGCTGCCTTTTTGACGAAAAGAGTTCCGCCTGCAGGGTCTATGAGCACCGGTTCCTGGAATGCCGCCTGTTGAAATGTTGGGACCCCGCCGATTTGGTGGCCGTGATCGGCGTGCACACCATTGCGCGCACCGACGTCATCAATCCCGGGGACCCGGTCCAGCAGGTCATCATGGCGCACGAAAAGGAATGCCCTCCCGACGAAGTGCGGATATTGATCGGCGGCCTCTCCCGCGGGGAAGACCGGACAAAGACCCTCGCCGCCCTCACCCGGCTGGTCCGCAGAGATTTGGCCGTCCGCCACTACGCCAGAACCGAAATGGGACTCCGGGCGGAGCATGAATACTTCATCTTCGGCCGCCCCCTGCCCAGGATTCTGGCCTCCCACGGCATTATGATCCACAAGAGGACCGCGGGAAACCGGCCGGGGGAGGTTTGAAGGTTTTGACCTTGAGAGCCGTGCTTTTTGACCTTGACGGAACGTTGATCAATACGATCCCCTTGGTTGATTTGCATCGTAACGCTTGACCCGCCGTCCTTACGGCGATATGATTGTTCCAGCAGGATATCAGCCCATTCTTTCCATAGACTCTCAAAAGAAGCCTCTCCTTGATAAAATGACTGTGTCTTCCTGACCATAGCACAGTGGCCGGTGCAGCCTGCTTGAAAACCTTTGGCCAGAGGGTTCGGGTGCGCTGGAGCGGCAGGGAAAGCCGGTCCCGCGGTGTTTTTAAGGGGGGGAATGTGTGAATACCGGTGTCCCGGTCGGTTTTGTCACCCTCTTTAGTGTGGACAAAAGCACCGTGGAAGCTGTGACCAATGCGCTCGACCACGGTTCATCCTGCCTTCAGATTACCGGCAACCAGGCCGCGTTGGCCCGAACTTGCACCAGAATTCCTCCGGATCTGCTGATTATCGATTCTCCCGCCGACGTTTCGGACACAGCCGCTTTGGCCCGGCTCATAGGAAATATCTCGCCACTTCCGTCCGTCTTGCTTTTGGTTCCCGGCGAATCGGACGCGGACACCATACAATGGCTGAAGCTGTTTCGGGGAACCGAAGCTTTGCGGAAACCCGTTTCGGCTTTTGAGCTCCGTGAGCGCGCCGGCTCCCTGCTCTCAGCGAGGAAGCCGCCGGGTCATCCGGAAACGGTCCCCGCGCCGGACCACCGGTCCCGCGTGCTGGTGGTCGAGGACAGCCGGCTGCAGATGAAGGTGCTCCTGGACTACCTGGAAGGTCAGGACGTGGACATAATCACCGCGTCCGACGGCCTGGAAGCCCTGGATACCGTCCAGGAGGTCGTCCCCGACCTGGTGTTGCTTGATGTGGTTCTACCGGGGATGGACGGCTTTGAGGTCTGCCGGCGGCTCAAGTTATCACCTGATACCGCTCAAGTGCCGGTGATCATCATCACCAGCCTCCGCAACCAAGAGGACAAGTTGGAGGCCCTCCGCTGCGGCGCCGACGACTTTTTGACCAAGCCCATCGACCGCCGGGAATTGATGTTGAAGACCGGCAGCCTTCTAAGACGCCGGCAACAGTTGGCCGAGCTCACCAGTGAGGCCTGCCGGGACCCGCTCACCGGTTTGTTCAACCGCAGATATCTGAATTTCGCCCTGGAAAGGGAAATCACGGTTGCCGCCGGCGGCAACGCCCCCCTGTCCCTGATCATCTTGGATGTGGATTACTTCAAGACCTACAACGACGAAAACGGGCACCCCGCGGGGGACGAGGTGCTGAAAACGACCGGTTCAATTCTGACCTCCACGCTGAGAAAATGCGACATTGTCGCCCGTTACGGCGGAGAGGAATTCCTGGTCGTTCTCCCTAACACCGGCACGGAAGGATCGTCCCGGGTGGCCGAAAAGGTCCGGCGAGCGGTGGAGGAATACCCCTTTCCCAACGGGGACGGGCAGCCCGGAGGAAGACTTACCGTCAGCCTCGGTGCGGCTTGCTTCCCGGAACACTCCCGCAACGCTGCCGAACTGGTTGACCTCGCCGACAAGGCCATGTACAGAGCCAAGCAGGAAGGCCGGAACACCTTCCGGATGCATGGGGCGTAGAAACGGCGTTCGAAGACAGGTATCAATCCAACCCCCGGGCCCGATGGAGAGGCTGCCAACCGGCGGCCCGCAGAGAAAACCCCCTTGGGCAACGGCCTACCCGGACGCGCTTAGGGGGGTCTTGAGGCGTCTTTTGGAAAAAGGACGGGGGGCCTACCCCGTTCTGCCAGTTATGATTCCCCTTGAGTCAGGGCACTGTTGATCCCGATTCCAAGAGCCAACAGCCCGGAAAGAAACGTCATCACCGTCACAATTCCCATGAAACTGTAGGTGCTAAACACGCCGAACATAAAAAAGGACACGACCATCAGAACAATGCCGATCCCCAACGGAACCATAACCGAACCCCTCCTCAAGCCGAAACACAAACTCGGGCGCACCCTGCTGCGTCGGCCTCTTTTAGCCAATATAAACAATCCAAGTCCTTGTGTCAATACCTCGGCCTTTTGCGTCCGTGTCAAGA
>DBEH01000025.1:0-10174 GCA_002294005.1 Firmicutes bacterium UBA911
GGCGAACTCGTCGTATTCCTGACGGGCGGTGACGATGAAATTCAGCAAACGTTCCCGTTCCTCCCGCCCGATGGACGGGTGCTGGTCCAGTCCCTCGCGCAGCGCCCGCAGCACATCCAGCGCGCTGAGGCTACCCGGTCTCGCTCTGGATCAGCGCGGACGACAGCCGGTTGACCACGTAGCGGGGGTCGACCCCGGTCATCCCCTCGTCCGGATGCTCACTCCGGAGTTCAGCCAGGTCCCGGCGGCCGAAGCCCTCGATCTCCTCCCCGTCGTACAGCCGCATCTTTTTCACCAGGTCCAGCCCCGGTTTTCGCGACTCCCGAAGCCGGGAGAGCACCGAGAACACGGCCGCCGCCCGCAGGGCGTACGGGGCCAGGTGCACATCTTTGAGTTCGCTCTGGTTGATCAGCTTCCGGTAAATCCGGACCTCTTCCGATAACACGGAGGTTGTAGGGAATCCGCATCACCAGCAGGCGGGACACCAGGGCCTCGTTCTTCCGGTTGGCGATAAAGGCCCGGTACTCGGACTCGTTCGTATGGGCGGCGATCATCTCGTCCGCGCTGATCAGGGAGTACCTCCCGGCCTTGAAGTTTCCCTCCTGGGAGAGGCTCAGGAGGTTCCAAAGGAATTTCTCGTCGCACTTGAGCATCCCTTGGAACTCCATCAGGCCCCGGTTGGCGATGTTCAGTTCCCCGTCAAACCGTTACGCCCGGGGGTCGGACTCGGCCCCGTACTCGGCGATGTCCTGGGATTTGGGGTCCGAGGGGGCGAAGGTGCCGATCCCCACCCGCTGTTCCTCGGAGAAAAAGATGCGCTCGACCGGGACCTCCTCGATCCGGCCGCCGTACTCCGTTTCCACCCGCAGGCGGCAGGCCGGGCACAATTCCCCCTCAATGTGCAGGTTGTATTCCCGGGCGAAAGCGTCCCGGACCGCGGCCGGAACCAGGTGCAGGGGTTCCTCGTGCATCGGGCAGCCCTTGATCGCGTACACCGCGCCTTCTTCCGTGCGGCTGTACTCCTCCAGGCCCCGCTTCAAGAGCGTGACCAGCGTGGACTTGCCGCCGCTCACCGGACCCATCAGGAGCAGGATGCGGTGGCGGACATCCAGGCGGCGGGCCGCCGGGTGCAAGTACTCGTCCACCAGCTTTTCCAAGGTCTCGTCCAGCCCGAACAGGTCCCGGGTAAAGAAATTGTATTGTTTTACGCCTTCTAAGTTTCTCCACCCCGGCCGCCATGATCATCCGGAAGATCCGGGAGTGACTGAGCTGGCAAACCCAAGACCGGCGGCGCACCACCTCCAGGTAATCCCTGAAGGTCCCCTGCCACTCGAGCTTTCTCCTGGCCGCACGATACTCTTCCAGGTGGTGGAGAAAACGCATGTCCTGCCTCTCGCAAGCCAAGTGATCTCACGCAAATATATGCTCCCTTTCAAGGGAAAAAGAAGGCTCCCCAGGCGACAAAATAGGCGTTGGTGGCCGGGTGTTTGGGTGGATGGGTGGGTGTTTGGTCGGTGGGTAGTCGGCGGTCGGACAGGTGAGTGGTCGGCCGGATGGGTGGTCGGTGGTTGGACAGATGGTTGGTCGGTGGTCGGACAGGTGAGTGGTTGGGTGGTCGGACAGGTGAGTGGTTGGGTGGTCGGTGGTTGGTGGTCGCACCGGGGGAAATTCGGGTCTGAGCGCCGACGACTGATTAATGCAGGGGGATGACGATGTAGTGCTTATCGGTATCCAGTACTCCCGGCAGCTCATCCGCATAGAGGGCTTCGGCCCACAGAAGGTTCAACAGCTACAAGGTAAGGATCGGTTTTCAACGTTTCTATCCGGTCGAGCAGCCGGCTGGCAGCAGTCTTGTCGATGCGCAAAAGATATTTCGATGCCCCGGCGGAAAGTTGAAGTTTATAAACCGTGTTCTTTCCGGAAGACATCGAAATCCACCCACTCTCCCTGGGCAACTTCCCGGCGGGCGGCTTCTATTTCGGCAATTTCTTCTTCGGTAAAGCGGTCATCGGCCGCAAGAATCCCCTCGTTCATTAGGCTACGCAGCAATTCAAGCCTTTCGGCTGCTGAAAAACCCCTGATTTGTTCTATAACCTTTTCAACTCGGGATGCAACCATGGCAAATCCACCTCATTTCTTTTTCTTTCGTTCTTGCTTATTCGCCAAGGGTTCATGACCTTTGAATTTGTGGCGGAGCCGCTACCATTAGACGCCATGTCTTATAGACTATCGTAGATTCCGCTCTTAAAAACATTATGCCCAATGGCCCAACAATGTCAATGTGGCCTTGGTCGATAATAAATCCTGTAACGATCTTGCGGGCACATTGCCGAGCTCTTTCGGTTCCAGCTGCAGCGCAGGTAGCGGTGCGCCGCTAGTCATCGACCGTCAGCTCCTTCAAAAGCTTGTCGTCCAAGGCCTTCAGGGCGTCGCTTTACGCGCCGGGGGGAGGTGAGAACGTGAAGAAACTATTGCTGACATTCGCCAGCCAGACGGCTCTGTTAGAGAGTGAGACGTGAGCACCATGTTGGGAACTCGAAGCCCCGTGTATCACAACGGGAACTGGTTAACCACTGTAACGGTGCGAGTTGTACGGTAGCTTTTCTTGAAATGGTACGGCGCCTTTTGGAGGCTAAGGGCAGTGAGGCCCAAATCAAGGTCTAGCGCACCTTGAGCCGGTTCAGGACGGCGGTGCGGGCCTGCTCTTCCAGGCGGTCGTCCAAGGGGCTTAGGAAGGGGTCCAGGCCCCGCCGCCGCAGGGCCAGCGAGATGAGGTGGTCGGTCAGCCGGGGATTCTTGGGGAGCAGGGGGCCGTGCAGGTAGGAGCAGAAAACGTTGCGGTAGCGGGCCCCCTCCAGGCCGTCGGCGCCGTTGTTGCCGTAACCGGCCAGCACCCGGCCCAGGGGTTGCACCTGGCCCAGGAAGGTCTGGCCGGAATGGTTCTCGAATCCAGCCACCCGCACCGGGAGCCCGTCAAGTTCAAGCTCCACCGCGCAGTTCCCGATGAGCCGCCTCGCGCCGGCCCGCGTGTAGAAGTCGAGCAGCCGCAGGCCCGGAACCACCTTGTCCTCGGCGAGCTGGTAGTAGTGGCCGAGAACCTGGTAGCCGCCGCAAATGGCCAGCACCACCAGCCCGTCCTCAACGGCCGCTTCCAGATTGTCCCGCCGCCTTATCAAATCTTCCGCCAGAATCCCTTGTTCCCGGTCGGAACCCCCGCCGACGAACAGAAAGTCCAGTTCCCGGAAGTCCACCGGTTCCCCGAGCGGTATCTCCCGCACGCCGACCGGAATCCGCCGCCACGAACACCGCCGGGCGAAAGCGATCAGGTTTCCCCGGTCCCCGTACAGGTTCAAGAGGTCAGGATACAGATGACCCGCGACCAGCATGGTCCGCCCTCCCTTCCGGGGTCAGCCTCGGCCTCAGGATTCTCTCCACCGGCCAGAGCGCCGTATAGGTGGCAAAGAAGTACGCCGCCTCCCCGGGGCCGTCCAGGGTCGCGCTCACGGCCGCCTTCAGGTTCGGCTGCACCGCGATCTTCTTCGGGTCAACGCCGGCGTATTTCAGCCGCACCGCCATGTCCTCCGCCCGGAGGCCGCCGCACACGAACCGGGGCACTTTCTCCCGCACCGCCTCCAGCATCTCGAAGTCGACGTCCCAGAGCCAGGAGACGTCCCGGCCGTCCGCCACGTTGTCGTTTATGGCGATGAAGACGTCCTTGGTTCCCGGATTGGCCGGCAAAAGGTTCAAACCCTCGTTGAAGCCGGCCGGGTTCTTCACCAGGTTTAAAAACACCGGCTTGTCCCGGTAGCGGAAGCGCTCCAGCCTCCCGACCGCCGGCTCGTAGGTCTCCAGGCTTTCGATCACCCGGCCGGGGTCCAACCCCAAAAGGGTCCCGGCGGTAAAGGCGGCCAGGGCGTTGTACAAGTTGTAAAACCCCTGGGTCTGCATCTCCAGCCGGTATTGCTCGTCCCCGCGTCGGATGAGGCAAGACACCCCTTCGCCCTGGTAGCGGGCCTGCAACGCTTCCACATCCGGTTCCGGCCGGCGGAAACCGCACCCGGCACAACGGAACAGGCCCAACTGGCTGTAGTGGTAAAAGGAATACTGCAGGGTGGTGCCGCACTGAGGACAAAACCGCGCCTCCCGGGTGTGCCGGCCGCCCTCCACCACCCGGGTGTGCGGGGCCAAGCCGAAGTGGGCCGTACGCGGCCCCAGCAGGCCGAACTGGGCCACGAGCGGGTCGTCGGCGTTTATGACCAGCCGGACCCGGGGCAGCCTTTTCAGGGCTTCACGGATCAGCGCGACGGTCGTGTCGAGTTCTCCGTAACGGTCCAGTTGGTCGCGAAAGAAATTGGTGACCACCACCGCCTGGGGATTGACCTGGGCCGCCACTACCGGAAAGGCGGCCTCGTCCACTTCCAGGACCGCGTAGTCAAACCGCAGCCGGCCGCGCGGGCCGATTTCCCGTACGAACGCGGTCGTCACTCCGGTGATCAGGTTAGCGCCCTCCCGGTTGCATACGACCCGGTAACCCGCCTCCCTCAGGATGCGGGCCAGCATGTTGTTCGTGGTCGTCTTCCCGTTGGTCCCGGTGACCAGGATTACGCCCCGCTGCGCCCGGGCGGCCAGTTGTTTCAGCGTGCCGGGGTACAGCGTCAGGGCAACCTTCCCCGGCAGGGACGACCCGGGCCGCCCCAGCAGTTGACTGCACCGGGCGGCCCACTTGGCGCCGCAGATGGCGATCAAAAGCCTGCCGTTCATAAGCACCTCCATCCACCTTAATTAATGTACAATCCCGGCGGGCATTAATCAAGGTTTGGGTCACCCGTCCCCAAAAAACCTCTTGACACGATCCCCGGGCAATGCTATATATGTACTAGTTATCCTAGTACACTTCAGACACTCCGCAAGGCAGGTGAGCGGCTTTGTTCAACATCGACCAGCGCAGCAGCACCCCCATCTACCTGCAACTGGTGCAGGAGGTCAAAGAGGCCATCCTCCGGGGTGTGCTGCAACCCGGCGACCGGCTGCCTTCGGTCCGCGACCTGTCCGGCCGGTTGACCATCAACCCCAATACCATTCAGAAATCCTACCAGGAACTGGAGCGGCAGAAGGTCGTTGAAACGCTGCGGGGCAAGGGCACCTTCGTGTGCCTGGATTATCAGGTGCGGGAGGACGAGGAGAAGATGGGTGAGTTTCGGGAGAACTTGCGCAAGATCCTGGTTGAGGCGCACTATCTGGGACTGGACCGGGAGCGGGTTGTGGCGCTGGCCAGGCAACTCATGCAGGAGCTTGGCCTCGGGGAGGGTTTAAAGTGAATATCGTCGTGCACGGGTTGACCAAGGCCTTTCGGGAGAACACGGCGCTGGAGAACATCAATCTCGAAGTGCCGCCGGGCACGGTCTTCGGCCTGGTGGGACCAAACGGCGCCGGCAAGACCACGCTGATTAAAATCATCATGGGCCTCCTGTTGCCCACCCGGGGCTTTGTCTCCATCGGCGGGCGTTCGGCGCACCAGGATCCCGGGGTAAAATCCAAGATCGGCTATTTGGCCGATTACCAGCGCTACTACCCCGGTTTCAAGGTAAACGACATGTTCCGGTTGTACCGGGAGTCCTATGAAACGTGGAGTCCGGAACGTTTCCAGGAACTGTGCCGGGTGTTCGACCTGCCGGAAAACGCCAAGGTCAAGAACCTGTCCAAGGGAATGCGCACCCAGTTGGCGATCATCCTGAACCTGGCCTTTAGACCGGCCCTCTTGGTCCTGGACGAACCCACCGCCGGCCTGGACCCGGTGCTCAGGCGGCAGTTTTTGACCATCCTGATGGACGAAGTGGCCGAAAACGGCACCACCGTTTTCATCTCCACGCACAACCTGCACGAACTGGAACGCATCTGCGACCGCCTGGCCGTCATCCACCAGGGCCGGCTCTTGTTCAACGAAAGCCTGGAAGACTTAAAGCACAAGGTGCGCAAGATCCAGGCGGCGTTCGAGAACCCCCTCCCCCCGGACATCTTACAGAAGACCGGCGTCCTGAACGTCGAGCAGCAGGGCCGGGTCTACAGTATCACCGTACAGGACGGCATCGACGAGCTTACGGCCGAGTTGCGGACATTTAAGCCCCTTTTCCTGGACTTCGTGGACATATCCCTGGAGGAGATCTTCATTCACCGGATGGGAGGTGAAGGCTATGAACTTAAAAAAATTCTGGCCCAATAAGACACTGGCCTGGAAAGACTGGAAGAACAGCGGGCTACTTTTTGCCCTGTTCTTTGGCTTTGCCACTTACGTAACCACGCTCGCCCTCCAAAACATAATCACGATTTACTTAAGGCGCGGGGAGACGCTGCCCGAAGGGCACTATTGGCACGGATTCCAAATTCTCGCCGCTCGCCTGTCGTCCGCGGACCCCTTGGTGGGGATCGGCCTGGTCCTTTTCACGGTCGCCCTGGCCGCCATGACCGTGGGCCAGGAACGGGACCGGGAAACCCTGGGTCTTTTGCTGGCCATGCCCTATTCCCGGCGGGACATCCTGTTCAGCAAAGTGGTGGTGGGCTTGGGGCAAATTCTGATCATTGTCGGGGTGAACGCCCTCTTAATGACCTTGCTGGTTTGGGTCAACCCGGACGTTCCGTTTCCGTTCGGCACGCCGGACATCTGGGGCTGGGCGCTGCACAGCTTCTTGGTCCTGACGTTCGTTTTCTGCTTCACCGTGTTGATCGCCACCGTCAGCGGCACCACCCTGGGCAACGGAGTCCTGGCCCTGATCTTCCTCTTCTTTCCGGCGGGACTGTACGCGTTGCTGGAGATGAACGCCTACTACTGGTTTATATCCTTGGGGGAATACGCCCATCCCCCCTACTGGATTTGGCGCGACCTCTTCTTCAATATCGCGCTTCTGGCAACGGTACCCGCTTGGGTCATCGATTTCAACGCGCTCGGCAAGTACAACCCGGTTTACCTTTACGGCGCCCTGGTCGTCCTGTCCGCCGGCGCTTACGCCCTGGCCCGGTTCCTGTTCGCCAAAAACCCGCTGGAAAACAACGGGGAGGTCTTGGTATTCGAACGGCTGGAAAGCATCTTCAAGGTGGGGGTGGTGGTCTGCTTCGCGCTGCTGGGCGGCCCGCTGCTGACCGCTTTGGCCGGCATCCACGTTCCGGGGCCCCTGGTCTTAAGTCTTTGCTACCTGCTGGCCGGCGGCGTCACCTGGTTTTTGACCAACCGCCTGCTGGAGTGGCGCCGCGCGGCTTAAACAGCCGCGCGAATGGATGAAAATGACGATTTGTTTTTATCGCCGGAAGGACTAACAGTTATTTGCAAAGAATATAAGGTTGAGCTGCTTAACCAATTAGTTAAGCAGCAGCCGGCCACCGGTCCGGGAAGCTCTTTTCGCAGCTCAAGGGGGTGATCGGGGAACAACCCGCTGCACACCTGGCGACGGGCTCGATTTGACGATAAAACTGTCAAAATGTTTTAGGGGAGGCGAATGTTTTGCGGACCAGGATCCTGACCTTGGTGCTGGCCCTGCTGTTGGTGCTGACCTTGGCGGGGGCGGCACAGGCCGAAGAAGTCACGGCGGACGGCTTGCTTGGTTTGGTGCCCGGCCGGGCGGCGGATGAGCCGCTGACCCGCGGCGGTTTCGCGCTGATGCTGGTCACGGCGGCGGAGGTCGCCCCGGCGGAGACCGGCCCGGCGGCGGACATGGCGGCGGCTGTCAAGGCGCTGGTTGCGGAAGGTATTATGAAAGGATATCCGGGCGGTAGTCTGGGTTTGGACCAGCCGGTGACCCGGGCGCAGGCGGCCGCCTTTGTCGCCCGCACCCTGGGTTTGCCCGAGTCCGTTGATCCCGGTGCGGTCGCCGGTATGGAAGGGCTTGAGAAACACTGGGCTTTCCGTTCGTACGCCTGGATGCTCCGAGAGCAACTCCTGGACGCCGCCGACCTTAACGCCGAATTGTCCGCCGGCGAGGGTGCCGCCGTGCTGGCGCGCGTCTTTGGACCGGTCGCCCGGGGGCGCGAGTTGAACGAAAAGTCGCAGGCGGCCCAGCAAAAAATTCGGTCCATGCGGATGCAGGGCACCTACGAAATGCAGATGCGCCTGCGGGCCGGAGCGGATGCGTCAGTGCCGGCTGAACTGGCAGACCTGCGCATAACCGCGGAGACAAACATGGCCGTAAACGTGGATCAGGGGATCCATCAGAAAGCCACCATGACCATGCCCGGTGGTCTGTCGGCGCCGATGACCGTCGAACAGTACTTCACCGGCGAGGGCGCGTTCATGAAGATGACCGACCCGATGACCGGCGAGGCGGCGTGGCTGCGGATGCCGGAGGGGATGTTCCCGGACATCGCCGCGCTCCTGAAGCAGAGCGTTGGGCAGCCGGTTCCGCCCGAACTGAACCGGTTGTTTTACCACCGCTACCTGAGTGAGGCCGAACTGGACGGCCTGCCGGTGCAGAGGATCGCCACCTACGGCCGGATTACGGATTTCGAAGCGATGCTGTCCATTCTGAAAGACCAACTTGGTGGTTCGCTTGGGGGGTCGTTTGAGGCGATGCTGGCTCCGGGCGGCCCGTCCGCCGTCGGGCAGATGTTCAAGTCGTTCAACATCGTCGGCGTGAGCTACCTCGGCCGGGAAACCCTCGCGCCGGTGCGGGCGGAATTTCTACTGTCCGTGGACCTCGCGGAGGAAATCGTGGGCCTGCCCAACCCGATCGCCGGAATGACGATGAACGGCGGCTTCACCTTCAGCGATTTTGACGCCGACATCGTGATCGCAGTGCCGGATGAGGCGCTCAAAGCGCCGGTGCTGGAGATGCCGGTGCCGCCGGTGCCGGCAGCGGCAGGGAAAGCAGAATAAAGAAACAGCCCGGGGTCAGACCTCAAAACTTCAAATAACAGGCGGCGGTATTCAACCTGCTTCGAACCTCCCGGTTTTGTCTTGGGGTCTCTTGAAGTCTCTTGAAGTCTTGAGGTCTGTTGAAGTCCTGAAGTCTGACCCCGGGGGTTCTCTAAGCGAAACACTTCTTTGAACTGTAGCGTTTTATCAGGTCCTCACGGTCACTGTTAAATACCAGGAATCTAAACACCAGGGTCGTCTTCTGGCGCTCTCTCATGTGTGTGATCCCGCATTTGACCAGGAACTGGTGCACATGGTCCGTATTGAATTCCTCTTCTTGCAGGAGCCAATCAATCATGTTTGCGTACGCTTTTGCGCATACCCGCCCGAAAACCGCGCCCCGAGCGTCGGGGGCGCCCAACAGCTTCCCCTCGGCGGTAAGGCGTCCGGTCGGCTCGGTAAAACCCAGGATGCAAAGCCCCTCACTCAACTGACGGGCGTCTTTTTCCGAGAGCCCCACGGTCTCCGTCAGCCAGAGGTGCTCCACCGCCTCGATTCCAGGCGTTAGCCGGGCCAAAAACGCCTCCAGGCTCGGTACGCTGAAAACCGGGTAGACCGGCCTGCTCGACAAAAGCCCCCTCACCTCTCTTGGCTCGATAGTACCATAACAGATAAACTCCAGAGCCGGAATTTATAATAGTTTAACCGACGATCGTACTCCTGCGGGAATCAATACGAAACTCGCGGCTCGCGGCGAACCGCGCAGAATCACGTACTGCGGTCAATACCCCGGAATTCTCCGCGCCAGAGATTCGGCGGCCGCTCAGCGGCGACGACTTCTCCACCGAACCTGATTCCCCCGCCGGCCCGGACATTTTTGCCGGCCCGGATGTCGGCGCCGGCCTCGATGTCCTGGTCGGCATAAATGCCCATGCCGGCCTGGACGTGCCTGGCAGTCTTGATGGTCCCGCCGGACTGGATATTTTTGCCGGCCCAGATGCTCCCGCCGGCCTGAAGGTCCCCGCCGGCTTGGATGTCCCCGCCGGCCTGGATGTTCTCGCCAGCCTCAATGTTCTCGCCGGCCTGAATGCACCCGCCGGCCTGAATGCTTGCACCGGCCCGGATGCGCTCGCCGACCAGGACACCGCCGACTTCGATTTCCCCGCCGGCCTGGATGCCCGCGCCGACCTCGACATCCTGGCTGGCCAGGATTTCCCCGCCGGCCTGGATGCTCTCGCCGGCCTTGATGTTGCCGCCCGCCCGGATGTTCTCGCTGGTCCGGATATTACCGCCAATCAGGTTGCCGCCGGCCTCGATGTCCCCGCCGGCCTGGAT
>DBEH01000025.1:10508-14718 GCA_002294005.1 Firmicutes bacterium UBA911
TGTCCCCGCCGGCCTGGATGTTCTCGCCAACCTCGATGTCCTTGCCGGCCAGGATTCCCCCGCCGGCCAAGAGTGATTTGGCCGCCTTGATCGAGCTTTTCGCGACAATCGAGCCCGCGAAAAACAGGTTTTGAACGACCAGGTCCTCAATCTCCAGGACGGCGCTCGATGGGCCTGCTTCCCGCATCAACCAGCCCGCCCAGTCGGCGCGGTCTTCCACGGCCAACTTGTCCAAAACGGCCTGGTATTCCAAGCGGCCCGGGAAGTGCTCCTTGAACGCCTCCCGCATTTCGGCGGGGGCTTCTTTTTCAAGGAGCCATCCCGCCGTGATCACGGTCATTATGCTCCCTCCCAGAAACTTCGGACCCCGGGGCCAAGTCCGCGCCCTATCTACAATACGAGGATCTGCCTCAAGATTTGGTCCACGGCAGCACTCTCCCCGATGGATTAGGTTTATGTTACCACGAACCCTCCGGGGCGGAAAAGAGGTGCGTGGACAGGGAGCGTGCTTCATCAGGGATTTTCGGCCGCCGTCCGGATGGTGCTGCACCCTTGACTGTGATAAAGCTTAAATGGTATGAAAGGAGGCTCCGCATGATGTCGAAAGTAAGGGTGTCCAGTAAGTACCAAATAGTGATCCCGCAAGAAGCACGCAAGCTGTTAAATATCCAAAAAGGGCAAAAGCTTCAGGTTATCGTAGAAAACGGTGTGTTGACTCTGATTCCGGAACAGCCCTTGGCTAAAATGCGAGGGTTTCTCCGCGGCATGGATACCACCCTTGAACGCGACGAGGATGAGCGGCTGTGATCCTGATTGATTTCTGCGGTTGGCTTGAATTTCTTTCTGATGGGCCACTGGCTGATCAATTCGCCCCGTTTTTCGCGGAACCTGACCAAATCCTCACGCCTACAATAGTGCTTTACGGGGTAGTTAAAAAAGTCCAGCGAGAAGCGGGAAAAGAACAATCCCGCATTGTGGCCGGCCAAATGAACCGTACCTTGGTAGTACCCCTTGATGCCCGGATAGCATTCATGGCCGCCGATATTTCCCTTGTGCGGAATCTTCCAATGGCGGATGCCATCGTGTACGCTACAGCTTGCGCTCACGATTGTCAGGTGATTACCAGCGACCAACATTTTCGAGATTTGCCTGAAGTTATTTGCATAAAGGGATAATTACTGCAACTGCAGACGGTGAAGGCCAAGTCCACGTTTTTTCTCAGACAGTGCAATTCGCCTAATTCTCAAGCGACATAAACAGGGAAGAACCAGTTGAGCTGCGCGCCGAACAAGTAAAAAGCTTAATTGTAAATACAGTACCCCCGCATCCCATACCATACAAGTTCACCCCGCCGGGAGCCCCGCCGCACCGCCATGAGCGGCCAAACCATAAGCGGCACCCCATCAGGTTTCGGAGGACCGGGGCCTTTTAAGTTATGGTCCTGTTAAGTTATGGTCCTGGCCCTCAACTTAAAGGCTGGTTCGGCTAGAACTCCGGCGGCAACTCGCCGATTTCGGCCATGCTGAACACCGGGCCGTCCAGGCACACGAACTTGGCGCCGATGTTGCAGCGGCCGCACTTGCCCACGCCGCACTTCATTCGCAGCTCGAGCGTCGAGTAAATCTGGCCGTCCGCGAAACCGAGCTTTTTCAGGGCCTCCAGCACGAACCTGATCATCACCGGCGGGCCGCACAAGACGGCACACTTGTTTTCCGGGCGCGGGGCAACCTGCTCCAGATAGGCCGGCACGAAGCCGACGTGGCCGGTCCACCGCGCCTCCGCCCGGTCGATGGTGCTGTACACCACCGTGTCGGGTTTGTGGTGCCAGCCGTCCAGCAACTGGGCTTTGAAGCAGAGGTCGTCGTAGGAACGCGCTCCGTAGAGGATTTCCACCCGGCCGTACCGGGGGCGGTTTTCCGCCGCCAGGACGAAGTCGATCAGCGAGCGCAGGGGCGCCATTCCGATCCCGCCGCCCACGAACAGGAGACTTTTGCCCTGGAACTTTTCGTACGGGAAGTGGTTCCCGTAGGGCCCGCGCACCCCGATCCGGCCCCCGGCCTCCATTTCGTGCAGCGCCCGGGTGAGCTTCCCCATCCGCTTGATGCTGAACTCCAGGAAGTCGCGCCGGGTGGGCGCCGAGCTGATCGAGAACATCGCCTCGCCGGCGCCGAACACGGAGAGCATGGCCAACTGCCCGGGCTCGTGGCGCCAGCCGGCCGCCGCCTGGGGGTTGTCCAGGGTGATCCGGAAGGTCTTCACGTCGCCCGTTTCCGGGATGATCTCCCGGATGGTGGCCCGGTAGGGCAGCAGCGGGTTGCGCTCGCCGCTCACCTATCCCGCCTCCTTGATCTCGGCGATCACCCTGGTGATGTCGATGTTCACCGGGCAGGCGGCGATGCAACGCCCGCAGCCAACGCACCCGGGCAGGCCGTAGCGGTCCAGGTGGTAGGAGAGCTTGTGCAGGAAGCGGTTGCGCACCCGCTCCATTTTCGAACCCCGCGGGTTGTGGCCGCTGGTGTGCAGGGTGAAGTCCCGGAACATGCAGGAGTCCCAACAGCGCCAACGGGCGCCGGTCCGGTCGCCGCGGTCCTCGTCGACGATGTCGAAGCAGTGGCAGGTCGGGCAGAGGTAGGTGCAGATCCCGCAGCCCAGGCAGCGGTGGGCCGGTTTTCCCCAGTAGGAACTCTCAAAAAGGGTGTTTGCCTTCTCCTTCACGCCCGCCAGGTCCACCCGGCGGGTGAACCGGGCTTCCAGCTCGCGGCCCAGGGCGGCCTTCGCCCGCTCCGCCTCTCCGGCACCCTCGGGCGGGAAAAACTCGGCCGAGCGGCGGACCAGCTGCTCCCCCTTCGGGGTCAGGATTTCGGCCAGGTAGGACTCACCAACCCGGGTGAGCATGAGGTCCGCTCCCTGCTCGTCCACCGGAGAACCGCCGTACGCCGTGCAGAAACACTCCGGCCGGACCGCGGTGCAGCCCAAGCCCACGACGGTGGTGTGCTCGCGTTTGTCCTGGTAGTATACGTCCGCAAAGCGCCCGCCGAACACCGGGTCCAGGGCCGCGAATCCCCGCAGGTCGCAGGGGCGCACCCCGAAGAGCACGCTCGCCGTGATCCCGGGCGGCTCCTTCAGTTCCAGGCCGTCCGCCGCATTGTAGCTGAAAAGCCGCTCGGTCTGGGGAAAAAAGTGCGCCTTCGGCGGGACCAGCGGCAGGCCGAAGTCCAGGCATACCTCCCGGCCCCCGTCCACCCGGCGGTAAAGGACCACGCCGTCCTCCTTCACGGGGGCCGTCAGGCGGTATTTCTGCGCGATCCGGTCCAGGAGCGGGACCATCCGCCCGCCGGCTAGAACCCTGGCTGCAGTCAACAGTTGCTCACACCTCTTTGAAAAACCCTATTTGAACTCGTCGGGGTCGGCCTCTTGATACCCGCCCAAAAGCGGAGTTTCTTCCGGGCTCACCCCGGCGGCGGCCGCGCCGAACAGCTCCGCGGCGTCTTTTTGCACCTTGCGGTACAACTCGCGCAGGGGGATGTTCACCGGGCAGACCCGGCCGCATTCGCCGCAATCGACGCAACGGCCGGCGACGTGCATCATCCGGCCCAGGTGAAAAAAGCTGTTTTGACCGGGATCGGTCCGCTTGCTGACCCAGCACACCCCCTGCTGCCACCCCGGCACGGCCTGTTCAAAGGAACACTCCTTGCAGTTGCAGGCCGGGCAGGCATTGCGGCAGGCGTAGCAGCGCAGGCACCGGGCGAAACGGCGCTCCCAGAATGCGCTTTTGGCCGCCGGTTCGAGTGACTCCAGGCGCCTCACCGCCGCGAAACGGTCGCTCCCGGGGAGCGCCGGCGACGGCACCACCGGTCCGATCAACTTGTCGGCCGTGAGCGGCACGTTGTGCTCGCACTCCAGGCACTTGGCCAGCAGGAAATCCCGCTTGGGAAACTTGAAGCTACCCCGGTCGGTGTTCAAAACGTACCCGTCGCCCCGGTCCTCCGCCGCCAGCACCTCGGCGTCCGGGCCCACCGGCAGTCCGGCGTCCGGCCTCACCAGCAGTCCAGCGTCCGGCCCTACCACCGCCAGCACCTTCGCCCGGTCGAGCATCCCGCCGCACGGTAGGCCCAGCGCCACCACCCGCTCCCGCGCAAACTGGCGGTCGGCCAGGATGCGGTTCAAGCCCCGGCTGTCGCAGCCTTTAACAAACACGGCCAGGCGGGTG
>DBEH01000024.1 GCA_002294005.1 Firmicutes bacterium UBA911
GATGACGGTCTCTCCGTCCGGGGCGATAAACAAAAAGATTTTCTTTGCCCTTTTGGCGCCCGTGCTGGCTGGAAGGGAGAACTTGGCGCCGGATTTTGTTTGCGTCAACCCGCTGCGATCAAGGAGAAAGAGGTCGCGGCCAAAATCACTCCTGTTGTACCCCGCGGCAACTCCAGGTAAAAAGGTGAACGCTTCATAGATTCTATGGAGCGGAATTGTTGTGCCGGCGCCATCCTTTTCCGTCAGGAAGCGATATGCGCAATAAATGGCTTCTAGAAAGGGTGCGCTCGCAAATCTTGGCTTCTTTGTTTGGTTGGCCTTGAGAATCGCTACCAGCTTGGAAGGCCGGACGGTCGGCACCCTATTTCGATCGATACTCACCGCGCGCTCGGCCGGGAGAATGCGGAGTACAGAGGGGTATACCACCAGGCGCTCGTCTTGACGGCGGATCTGAAGCCCTTCAGTTCCCGCCACATCAAGGAGTTCCCGTTCGTACTCCTCCCGGAGATAGGCCTCTTCCGCTTCAGGGGTGAAGGGCCAAGCAGACTTCGCGTTGGCAACCTCCTGGCGTGCCGCGTCAAGGGCTACGGCCAAGCGGTCGGATACCTTCCGAATCTTTGCGATATCGCCGTCCAGAGCTGCCTTCTGCATCTGTTTTGCCAAGGTGACCAGTACACCGGATGCTTTCGCTGCAGCGGCAGCTGCTCGTTCGACATCGGCAAAACCCCATTCAAATGTAGTCAAGATACTACCTCCAATCCCACTTGCAGCCATTTACGCCTGAATCAAGCAAGCACCAAAACCAGAGTATGGGGCGCTATCTTATATGCCCCTTGTTTTGTTTAATCAGACGCCATAGGCCTATCTCCAGTCTAGTGGCTATACCAATTCTCTACCAAAATTCTCGGCAAGCTGTTGTAGTTCCTTCTTGTTTTTCTATAATTTGTCGACATTTTGATCTGGTTGGGGGCTGAACCGCCGGCCCTGACCGCCTTCCAGCGGCCCTTACGGCTTAGCGGCGCTTCAAAGTTTTGTCGTGTTCACCGCAGTTGCGGAGGATGATCGCTGTAGGTGGTAGTGATAGTATCACACGGGCACCGGTAATCAAGGGTCTTCACGTGCCGCCGACCGTAAAGGCGATCAACCAGGTGCTGCCCCAAATCAGCGCCCCGTCCTTCCAGCTCCGCTCCTTGAAGATGATGAACACCGAGGCGATGCAGGGCACGAACAGGGTGATGGTGATCAGGGCCACTACGGTCTGCAGCGCGGTCAGTTCCATGCCCAGCAGGCCGGCCGCCCCAAAGTCGCGCCGTACGATCCCCATAATAAAGGCGGTCGCCGCCTCCATGGGCAGGTTCAGCATGTGCTTTGTCAAGAGTAATTTCTTAGGGGCGGGAAGCGCGGGAATCTACGGACTGCCGGCCCATCAGCAGAGCGGCGGCCAGGGCCGTGAGGGGCACACATAAGATCAATCCGATGCTGCCAGCCAGGGCGCGTATCACCTCGGTGGCGATCATGTCGAGGTTGGCGATCTTCAAAAACGGGGTGTCATAGGCGAGAAACACCAGGAGCAGCGGGATGGCCGCGCCGGTGTAGGCGAGGATGAGCGTGTTGGCCATAGTCCCCATCACATCCCTTCCCACGTTCATACCGGCGTGAAACAGGCCCCGCGGCCGCACGGCCGGGTTAGCCTTCCTGACTTCTTCCATCGCGGAGGCCACAGACATTCCCACGTCCATTACCGCGCCCATGGCCCCGATGATGATCCCGGCGAACAGGATGCCCCGAAAATCGAACCGGATTTCCTGGGGGACATATAGAAGGGCGACGGCCCCTTCGTCTGCAAACCCGCTTAACTGTGCCGCCGATCCGACCAGAAAGGCAATCACCCCGGCCGCCACCACCCCGCCGATTGTGCCAATGGTAGCGGCCAGCGTTTTGACACCGAGACCGCCGACCAAGGCGAATGTTAAAGCCACCACCGCGGCCGAAACCAGCACCGCTAGAATAATGGGGTTATGGCCCTTCAGCAGGAGCGGCAGCAGAACCCAGCCGACGGCCACAGCAGTGATCACGAGGGTAACCACCGTCTTCACTCCCTTAAGGCCGCCGATCACCACCAAGGCCAAAACAAAGCCACCGATCAGGTAGGCCAGATAGTGATCCCGGACATAGTCGGCCAGATGGGCGTTAACCAATTCTCCGCCGGCCGCCTCGGCCGAGACCAAAACCCTGTCTCCTGGCTGCACATGGAAATCGTAAGCCGGGTGCCCGATATGATTGTCCACGACCGTAATGCGCCGCCCCTGAAACGGTCCGCTGGTGACTTGAACGGTGAGCAACTGCTGTTCAAGTGCCAGGCCGGGCGTCACTACGTTCTCGATTTCGATTTTCTCCACGCTTAACACCTGGGCCCGGAAAAACGTCTCCGTCCTGCTGCCCCCCATTTCTGCTTCCCCGCCAGCGGCCCAAAACCCCAGGGTCGCCAGGACCAGAACAGCGCCTATTGCCAATGTGATCACTGCCGTTCTGTAAAACAAGACTTGCCCCTCCCGCCGGTGAGAATTTTAGAGACAATACTTATTAAATGACACCGGCTTGTTTCCCTGCTTTGCAGACAAAAACGGCGCCTGTCACGACGCGCCCTCAAGATAGCCGTGCACTTGAAAGAAACTTGAATTGCGGAAAAAGCACAGACTCGTTTCGAACCGGCCTTCACCATTTGCGGCCCACGATTGCCGCAGAAGTAGAAAAGGAATGTTCCCACCGGCCACCGGCCACCGGCTCCTAAAGTCTTTCCAGGACTTCGCGCAGGGCGCCGGAGGCGCCGCGGGACGGGGCGTACACGTAAGGACGCCCCAAGCGTTCGCAGATCGCTTCCACATCCGGCATTTTGTGCTTCATCGCCTCGGTGACGATGACCACGATATCGGCCCGGCGCACCTTTCCCTCCAGGAGTTTTCCGACCATAAAACCCGATTCCCAGCTGAAGGTGGCCCCCCGGCGCTCGAAGACCCGTTTGAAGGACTCCTTGTAGCTGTCGGCACCCACCACCAGCACGCTTTTGCCCAGGAGGTCCTGCGGTTCTGTCTGGGGGACGGTCCCCTCCTTCTTTTTGTCCCGTTTCGGTACTCTCTTCAGTTCCCGGATATGCAGGAACGGATCGTCGGGATCATATCTCCAGGCCAGCTTGGCCGAGGAAGGATCGCCGGCCATGTAGGCGACTTCCACAAGGTCCCCTTCGTCAAGACCAAGGGACGAGACGTCTCCGTCGGGGACCGTGATGAAGGACTCCTCGTCCTCGCTGTACACGCCCCAACCACTCCCTGCGTGTTCCAGCGGCGCCACCAGGCAGACGCGTTCGGAGGTATGGCCCAACTCCCGTCTTTGCAGCACCCGGAAGAAATAGAGCGCCCCGCCGCGGTCGGTCAGGCCTTTTTCCTGGGCACCAACCAGGTCCCCATGCTCTACGCCTTCAGCACGCACCGCCGCCTCGGGCACAAACACTTCCCGGCCGCTGCGGTGGTCTTTTACCACACCCCCACGCGGCAGGCGGAAAAACTCACCGGCCACCTCCCAGTTTCCGCCGGCGTACAGGGCGCCCCAGTCCGGGGCCGGGATCTTTTGCCGGGCCGGGTCGGCTCGGCCCCCGCCCCCTCCGGTACTGCCGGCGTCATCCAGCCCCTCTTCGTTTTCCTGCAGGATCTCCTCGGCCAGCAGCAGGTCGGCGGCCCGGTTCACCATCGTCCGTTCCTCCGAAGCCCCCACCTGTTCGGCCAGTTTGCGGTACAGTTCCCGGCGGGTCCGGCGCAACCGCTCGATAACCTGCCTGGACGCCTCACGGGTCATATACGGGACCCCTCCTCTCAAGAGAATCAGCCGTTCTTGATCAATCCCGACTCCTGGATCCGCCGACCCGGCCGACCGTCACCAGGTAGGCAACCAGCCCCAGCAGGGCCACCCCCGCCGCCACCAGGAACATCTCCCGGTAAGCCAAATACTGCGACAAAAGGCCCAGCAGGACCGCACCCGTACCGATCCCGAGGTCGAAAGCAGTGGCAAAGGTGGCGCTGGCCGCCCCCCGCCGGTGTGGGGCACAGCGAGCGTAGGTCAACGCCTGCAAGGTGGGGTGGGTCGCACCCAGCCCGGCGCCGCTGATCAACGCGGCGGCCAAAAATCCGCTCAGGTCCGTCGCCAGGGCCAGAATCACCGTTCCGGCCACGACCGCCGCCAGTCCCGGCACCACTACCGGGCGGTGACCCCGCCGGTCATACAGCCGCCCGCAAAACGGACGGGAGACAACCACCGCCAGGGCGAAAGCCGTAAAGTAAATCCCCGCGTTCATGATCCCGTGTTGGGCCGCGTGCAGGGCGATGAAGGTGACTACGCCGCCGTAAGTGAAGGTCACGAAGTAGATCACCAGGGCCGGCCCCAATGAAGTCCGTTCATAGAGCGCCGGGCGGTGACCCGCCACGGCCGGGGTGAACGGCGGCATCCTGATCGTTCCGGCCACTAGAAAGGCCGCGGCCGCCAGCACCCCGCACGCCACGAACAACGCAGTGAAGCCGAATTGATTGGCGATAAAGAACCCGGCCGCCGGGCCCACCGCCATGCCCAGGTTCGCCCCCAAACCGAAGTAACCCATGCCCTCTCCCCGGCGGGACGGAGGTACGATGTCGGCCACCGCCGTGACCGACGCCGTGGTCACAATCCCCCAACCCCCTCCGTGTATGATCCGGAGCATGAACAACAGGGGGACGGTCACGGCCCAGACGTACCCGAAAACAGCCAGGGTGAAAACCGCTGTGCCAAGAAGCCATAAACCCTTGCGGCCGTGACGGTCGAGGGCCAACCCCGTCCACGGCCGAACAGCCAAGGCCGCCACCGTGAAGACGCCGTTGATCAGGCCGATAGTCAGCGGGGTGGCCCCCATCCGGTCCACGAATACCGGAATGGTCGGCATCAGCATCTGAAAACCCGTGAAGATCACCAGGGTGAACAGGCAGGTGAGCGCAAAATCACGCGTCCAAAGGACCGAACGGGGTGTCCCCGCCGCCGGGAAGCCCGGTACCGCCGGTGCCGGCCGACTCAATAACTTTACCCCCCCCGACAGCAATCTCAGCAGAATTATTCGTGATCAATCTCACTAATACCTGCCGGCGAAGTCCGGGCCAAGGCCATCCAAACCAAACCGCATAAACCCGTTTGTATCAGCAAATACTGGAACTTTGGAACATTCTTTTCGGGGGAGAAAAGGGGTCAGGCCCCTTTTCGGGAGAAGACCCCTTTTTCGAGGGAGTCGCTCACGACGATTCCTCGTCGCCCATGCGGGAATGAAAATGGTTATCCCAGATTCTATTTTCAGGGGAGGACAGATATTGGCTTCGGCCGTCGTACTCGCCGTGAAATTCGTCTCCACCGCCGCCCTCCTGTTTGGAGCGCTCGGCCTCTTCGGCCATTTCCCCCCGGGAATATCCTGGTCACCGCCGCGGTGCTCACCGTTTTTCTGTACACGATCGGCGATCTTTGGGTTTTGCCCAACTACGGCGTCTGGTCGGCAACGGCCGCCGATGTGCTGTTGGCCGGCTTGATCATCTGGGCCACCGAACTGATTCTGGGCGGCCTGGGCGTTCCCATCCTTAACCTGGCGGTGGCGCTGGGAGTAATCGCGGTAGCGGAACACCTTTTTCACCTGTACCTGTCCGAGGCCGGGCTTCCACAATAAGCAATCGTGAGGTATTCCGCGTAATCTAAATGGTAGTGGCCCAAAACCCGCCGACTTGGCTACTTCTCCCTTCAAAGCAGCATTTTCTATTAATGACACTTAATGGTATTATGTTGGCATATATTTCCTGAAAGGGTGAGGAAAATCAAAAATCTCTTCTCTTGGAGCACCCTGGTGTTGGTTTTGGCCTTTCTTGCGGGGGGACTGGCGGAGAATCAACTGCGGCTGATCGCGGCGGTTACGGGGAGCCTGGGAGGATTGATCGGGTTCCTTGCGGTCCAGGTATCGATCCTATGGGCCGTATTGCTGGCTGTGGCTGGAGCCGGACTGATGGCCCTGGCGATCAGGATTTCCGGGAGACGGCGCAGCAGCGAACCGGCCCGGAATTACAGCCTCGGCACCCGGGTCCGCAAACGCGAGCGGACCGGCTGAATCATCATCCGGGAATGTGGCGGGGCGGGTTTCAGGAACCCGCCCGTTTTTCCACGCCCGGCCTGTGAACATTAGCCGACCGAAGCCGGGTCACCTCCTGGCACAGCACCTCAACCACTCTGCTGATTTCGGCCGCCGTCGCGGCGCGGCCCAGGGCAAAGCGGACTCCGCTGTACGCCTCCCGCCGACTTCCTCGGCATCGGCACCGGTGAAAGGCAATAAAAAGAAAACCGGCCCCTTTGATTGAAGGACCGGGTACGGGCTCCCACAGTGCGTTAATCCTCGATCCGGCAAGTA
>DBEH01000012.1:0-3190 GCA_002294005.1 Firmicutes bacterium UBA911
GAACTCATTCATGCCTCCCACTCCCAACCTCTTGCTTCACACCTCCCTTTTGCCAGGCGCAGTTTTGCAGCGGTCTCCCAGGCCCGCGGCGACTACAAGGTCCTTGGCTTCTGCACCCAGAAGCCAAGGACCTTTTTTATGGTTCGCCTACTACTCCAAAAATACAGAGCGGCGGTTTAGGTGATTTTTCATCCTAAATGGCGCCGTGTGCGGTGTGGCCGTCTAATTTTCTTTTATCAACCGTCAATCCGCATCGTCATCGCCACCGTTTATCCGGCGCCGGACATCCTCATCCTCATCCCCATCCTCGTCATCCTCATCCCAGTCTTCGTGATCATTGTCATCCTGGTCCTGATCACCCTCTTCTTCGCCATTGTCCCAGTCCTCGGCGCCGTACTCATCTTGCTCCTTGAATGAGTTCGGTCCGGAGTGGTCTTCGGTGTTTTTTATGTGCACATTGTTGGTATATATCAGGATCAGGCTCCCAAGCCGACCATGCTCTGCCAACAAGGCCCCAAGTCTTGCCATTTCTTTCAGGTTGGCATCGGGTTTCTCAGTCGTGCCCATCCATATTTCCTCCTTTAAGTTACCCGCAATATCGGGCGCTCCCAACAACTTTATTCCTATCCGGCTCACAGGGTGCATGTTAAAAATCGGCGCGGGAATTCCCGTCTCCTTCAGGGGGTTGGGAGGATGTCAACCTTTCTGCGGTGGTAAGGAAACCGCCATGCGCCCACTGGTTCTAGTTGGTCTTTCGGTCGCCCCCGCTGATCAGCTCGACGCTCATCCCCGAATCGGGCACTTCAAATTCCACCCGGGGCTCAACTCGCACCGCCACCGACGCCCGGTTGTTCGCCGGGTTGCAGTCTTCGACGCCCACCGGCCAAGCTTCGGCGGAGTAGGTGGCGCCACCTGCCCGGTCGTGGCGCACCACGTTGCTGAAGGTGCGGCTGGCGCCCCGGGCCAGGGTGAAGTTCTGCCAGGAACCATGGCCGAACTTGAAGCGGACGTTGACCGCCCCCGCCGGGCCGTCCCGCCCCCGCGTGACGGTGGTCGTCAGTCGGGTGTTGTCGCCCACCGCACGGCATCCGGGAGCTTGCCGGCGTCCGCCGGGGGAGGATAAGGCCCTGCAAGCAGGGCCAGAGCGAGCACAAAGCACAGTATTCTTTTGAGCATGCCGGTTTACCTCCTGAAGTTAGTTCTCCCCTTTCCGAATTTCTGAAGGGCGAAGAACCCCCGGCCGGGGTTCTTCTTCTTGGCGCCCGCCCAAGGATGGGCCGGGAAAAAGGAACCCCGGCTCCCCGCGCAACCCCTTCCCGCCCCCAGGCATTTGTGGTAACATTAGCCCAAACCGATCGGGGGAGTGCCGCTTTGGACGAAATCCTGAAGCAAATTCTCAGCGAACTGAAAAACCTGCGCCAAGGCCAAACCGAACTCCGCCAGGGCCAGGAGACCCTGATCAGCCGTGTCGGCAACCTGGAGAAGGGCCAGCTGGAAACCAACAAAAAACTCACCAAGCTGGCCGTCCACGTCGAGGGCGAAATCACCGACAAAATCAGGGGCCTGTACGACGCCCGCGAACTGATGCTGGACAGCCTGGCCCGCATTGAAGCGCGGTTGGACCGCCAGGACGAAAGGTTGGACCACCAGGAAACCTTGACCCTGAACAAGAAGCGGCGGTGAAAGGGCCGCCGCTTCCGGAGCCAGCCGGTGCGGTTCCGGGTCGGTTCTAGAACATCAGGCGCACCATGCGCCGACTGCCGATCTCTTGTTGATTCCTACCGTTGCCTTATATGCGCCAACCATCCCCCAGACCTAAACAATGATTTACCACTGCGGTCGCCGCCCGGAACATCCCTCTGGCTTTAGCCACAGGGATGTTCAGAGTTGCCAACACCGGACCCCTGGCTGCGCCGGGCGGTGCACCCAAGACCGCGCCCTCGTTGCCTGAGCCCTGGCCCGGTTAAAGCTAAGAAGCACTCCTTTGGCAAATTTGTCTTATTTTGTCGATTCTGCATTCTTGGCGCTGGCCACCCAGGCCCGAACCACCTTCCCCGCTGCCGCAGGTGCCCGAAATACACCGCCGTTCCCGGACGCGCTTCTGATGCTGGCCCTGAAGTTGGCGACAACAGCCGGGTCATCGGGCAGCTCAATCTCCACTTCGCTTCCAAGGTCGGCAACCTTTGCGCCCAGCCAAGGAAACACCCCTCTAGGAAACTTGTTTTCCGCAGTTCCGCCGCGCAGCCGGGGTTTTCGGCCGGGGTTTGAACTCCACGCTCCAAGAAGCAAACCCATCCAAAAACTCCAAGCGCGTATTCGACGGCCTTTCTGACTTCTTGGTCCCGCGGCTTTCTCTCCCGGAGGAGATACCTGGAAAGGTCCAGATTATTCAGTGACACCTTGGCTTTTAGCGCATCCCCGCCAAGGCTGTGCTGGACGTACTTGAGCGCCGCGATGAGCGCCAAGCACTCCGCCTGCCTTGAAGGAACAAGGCCGAAAGACAACTCTGCGGCTTTTTTCAGCGGCCCGCTGATGTAAAAACCCCCGTCCCCGAATGAAAGGATTCGGACCGGATGAAAACCTCGCCGGAATCATTTCTGTCCGGAAAGCCGAACGCCACCCTGCCGTTTTGAAGCAGCAACTGTGCGGAAAATCTCTTTCCCGCACGGGATACGAAGCCGTTCAGCTGTGTGCGCACAGCTTGGATGAATTCGAGCGTGGGAGCATCCAACTATATCGAAACGCAAAACGGGAAGGAATGCGCCTATGACGCCGGGAATGGTCAATCATGTAATGTAAAAGCGTTGTATCCGGAGTCCTGCGCGGATGGTGGCGGCCTGAAGGCAAGGGGCGGGGGGAAATGTGCGGGTCCCACCCTTGGGTGGAATTTTTTTTGAAGGCGGGGAATAGGGAGATGGAGACTCGGATTGGGGTCGTGGGCATCGTGATCCAAGACCGGATCGAAATGGCGCCCCGGGTGAACGAAATTTTGAGCGCGCACGCCGACATCATCGTGGGCCGGATGGGCATCCCCTACCGGGAGAAGAACATCTGCGTAATCTCCCTGATTGTGGACGGGACGACCGACGCCGTCGGATCGCTGACCGGCAAGCTGGGCGTGTTGCCGGGCGTGGAGGTGCGGAGCTGCCTGGCGGGGAGAAAGTAGCTTGAGGAGCCGGGAGCCGGGAGC
>DBEH01000012.1:3525-13716 GCA_002294005.1 Firmicutes bacterium UBA911
AGCCGGGAGCCGGGAGCCGGGGGAGGGGAATGGTGCACTTGTTGACCGCCGCGGAGCGGGATTGGCGCGCCGACCGGCTGGCGCTGGTCCAAAAGTACGAGGAGAGTGAGCGGCGCACGGATTTCATCGACGAGGCGCTGATCTGGGAGATTCTGCGTGCGAAGCGCGCCCCGGAGCGCCCGGAAGTGCGCGAAGTGCTGGCCAAGGCGCGGGAACTCCGGGGTCTGGCGCCCGCGGAGGCGGCGGTGCTGTTGCACAACCGGGACCCGGAACTCCTGGAGGAAACATTCGCCAGCGCCCGGTGGATCAAGGAGCGGGTGTACGGGAACCGGATCGTGCTGTTTGCTCCGCTCTACATTTCCAGCCCGTGCGTGAACAACTGCGCCTACTGCGGTTTCAGGCACACCAACGCGGCGGTGCCCCGGCGCACCTTCACGCTGGAGGAGCTGGAGGCCGAAGTGCGGGCGTTGACCGCGAAGGGCCACAAGCGGTTGATCGCCGTGTACGGTGAGCACCCGGCGAGCGGCGCCGAGTTCATGTGCCGTTCCATCGAGAGGATTTACGCCGCCGGAGACGGGCGGGGGGAGATCCGGCGGGTGAACGTGAACGCTCCGCCGCTTTCCGTCGAGGAGTTCCGGCTCCTAAAAGAGGCCGGCATCGGCACCTACCAGGTGTTTCAGGAAACCTATCACCACGAGACCTACCGGCGGATGCATCCCGCCGGGACGCTGAAAGGCTCCTACCGCTGGCGCCTGTTTTCCCAGCACCGGGCCCAGGAGGCCGGGGTGGACGACGTGGCCGTCGGGGCGCTGTTCGGGCTCTACGACTGGCGGTTCGAGGTGCTGGGCCTGATTTTCCACGCCCTGGACCTCGAGCGGGAGTTCGGGGTCGGCCCCCACACCATCTCGTTTCCGCGGCTGGAACCGGCGTGGAGCACGCCGTTCACCACCAGTTCCCCCTATCTGGTCGGGGACGAGGACTTCAAGAAAGTGGTGGCCGTGCTGCGTTGCGCCGTGCCGTACACCGGCCTGATCCTGACCTGCCGGGAAAACCCCCGGCTGCGGCGGGAGGTCATGGCGCTGGGGATCTCGCAGACCGACGCCGGGTCCCGGATCGCGGTGGGCGGTTACACCGAGGCCGAGGAGCAGGTTCCGGAACGGCAGCAGTTCCAATTGGCCGACACCCGCTCCCTGGACGACTTTATCCACGAGTTGTGCCGGGACGGGTACCTTCCGTCGTTCTGCACGTCCTGCTACCGGGCGGCCCGCACCGGATGCCACTTCATGAACTTCGCCAAAAAGGGCCTGGTAAGACATTTTTGCATCCCGAACGCGGTGCTCACCTTTCAGGAGTACCTGTTGGACTACGCCGCACCCCGGACCCGTGAGGCGGGCGAGCGGATCATCAGCGAGTACGTGGCCCGGTACGGGGCCGAGATGCCGAAGCGGGTGGGGCGGCTGCAGGAGCTCTTGGCGCGCACCGCCGCCGGCGAACGCGACCTCAAATTCTAAAAAGAAAAAAAGTGTTAGGCGCCAGGCCCCTTTTTTGACCCCTATTTGACCTTCCCTGACTTTCGAGTGCGAAGAAGGTTCCGGCGCTTGTCAGAAGAAAAATTGGAGAGAAGAAAATAGGAGAAATAGGGGACTGGAGAAAAAGGGGACTGTCCCCCTTTTCAATGGGGGTGGGTGGATTGAACGGGACGCCGCGCGGGCAGCGCCTGCACCTGACCATTTTCGGGCGGCGCAACGCCGGGAAGTCCAGCCTGATCAACGCACTGACCGGGCAGCAGGTGGCGATCGTGGCCGACGTGCCGGGGACCACCACCGACCCGGTGGCCAAGGCCATGGAGCTTTTGCCGCTCGGCCCGGTGATGCTGATCGACACGGCGGGCCTGGACGATACGGGCGAGTTGGGCCGCCTGCGGGTCGAAAAGAGTCTGGACGTTTTGCAGAAGGCCGACCTGGTGCTTCTGGTCGTCGATCCCGGTGAGGGTTTCGGCGCGTGTGAGCAAGACATGCTGGCGCGCGTGCGGGCGCGGGACCTCCCCGTGATCGCCGTGGTGAACAAGGCCGACCTGCATCCGGAGGGACGGGCTGTAGAATGGCCCGAGTTGTCCTCCCTGCCCTGGATTGCAGTGAGCGCAAGCACCGGTTACGGCATCGACGGTCTCAAGCGGTTGATCGTCGGGAACGCCCCCCGGGACTGGACGCTCCCCACCATCGTCGGCGACCTTTTGGCTCCGGGGGACACGGTGGTCCTGGTCGTCCCCATCGACCAGTCGGCGCCGAAGGGCAGGCTGATTCTCCCGCAGCAGCAGGTGATCCGCGACGTCCTGGAGCACGACGCGGTGGCGGTCGTGGTCAAGGAGCGGGAGCTCCGCCACGCCCTGGGCCGGATGAGTTACCCGCCGAAGCTGGTGGTGACCGACGCCTCCGTGTACGGGCGCGCGATCGCGGACACCCCGCCCGAAGTGTTGCTGACGTCCTTCTCCATCCTGTTCGCCCGCTACAAGGGTGACCTGCAGGCCCTGGCGGCGGGGGCCGCCGCGGTCGGCAGGCTCCGGCCGGGGGACCGGATCCTGATCGCCGAAGCCTGCACGCACCACCCGATCGCGGACGACATCGGCCGGGTGAAGATCCCCCGCTGGCTGCGGCAGGCGGCAGGCGGAGAAATGCATTTCGACGTCCTGTCCGGCGGCGGGCCCCTGCCTGCGAACCTCAAGGACTACCGGCTGGTCGTCCACTGCGGCGCCTGCATGCTGAACCGCCGGGAAATGCTCTCGCGAATCATGCAGGCGCAGGAGTCCAGGGTGCCCATCGTCAACTACGGCGTGCTCATCGCGCAGGTCCAGGGGGTGCTGGAGCGGGCGCTCTCGCCCTTCCCGGCGGTGTTGGAGCGGCTGCCGTGCTGACGCGGGAAGAGATCGCGACCTTGTTGGCGTCCGGGGACGCGGACACCGGCGCCATCCACCGCGCCGCCGACGCGGTGCGTGCCGGGCACGTGGGAGACGCGGTGCACCTGCGGGCGATCATCGAGTTCTCGAACCACTGCGTGCAAAACTGCCTTTATTGCGGCCTGCGGCGCGACAACCGGCGGGTCTTCCGTTACCGGATGACCCCGGATGAAATCTTCACTGCCGCCGCCGGGGCCCGGGCCGAGGGTTACCGCACCATCGTGCTCCAGAGCGGCGAGGATCCCGGTTACCGGATCTCCAAACTGGCGCGCCTGGTCCACCGGTTGAAGGACCGACTCGACGTCGCGGTCACCCTCTCCGTGGGCGAACTACCCCGGGCGGGCTACCGCGAGTTGCGGGCCGCCGGCGCCGACCGGTACCTCTTGAAGCACGAAACGGCCGACCCGGCGCTCTTCGCGCGCTTGCGGCCGGGCACTAGCCTGGCCGGGCGCCTGGAAAATCTGGCCCGGCTGCGGGAGTTGGGGTACCAGGTGGGGAGCGGGAACATGGTCGGGCTGCCGGAGCAGACGGTGGAAAACCTGGCCGCGGACATCGCCCTGCTACGGGAACTGGAGATTGAAATGGCCGGCGTCGGCCCCTTCATCCCGCACCCGGACACGCCCCTGGCCGGCGTTCCCCCCGGGTCGCTGGAACTGACCCTGAAGGTGCTGGCCGTTACGCGCCTCGTGTTGCCCCGCGCGCACCTGCCAGCCACCACCGCGGTGAGCGTCCTGCATCCCCGGGGGCGGCAGCGCGCCCTTGCCTGCGGGGCCAACGTGGTGATGCCCGACCTGACCCCCGAGCCTTACCGGCGGCACTACGACATCTACCCGGGGCGGACGGCGGCTCCGGTCGGGGCGCCGCCTTCGTTCGCCGCCTGGCGGGAGGCGCTGGCCGGGTTGGGACGCCCCGTGGATTCCGGCTACGGGCACGGTCCCGGGAGAAACTGAGCGGCAAGGCCGATACGGGCGTACAGACGTCCGCATGAGGCCTGTGGTCTCAAACAAAACCAAGCCGATAGACATTGGGTTAACCGCGCCACGAAACCATTTGCGCGACGGAATCCGTTGTGGTAGAATAGGAACCGCCGTTCCGCGATAGCTCAACGGTAGAGCAACCGGCTGTTAACCGGTAGGCTGTAGGTTCGAATCCTACTCGCGGAGCCAAAACGAAAAAAAGCCGCCGTGCGCTTGCGGGGCGGCTTTTGTGTGTACCCAGCATGGGTGCTGTCTGTAGGGTACACACATTCATCCACCTCCTGATCCCAGCCTGGCACGGGCCGGAGGCGCATGATTTTCCGCCGACCACCTATTAACCATCTTGACATCATCCGGCGCCCGGATTATGATTATGAAAACGGGGAATTTGGGGATATTGGGGTTAGTTTTGTGGCCGGTTGCCAATTTCTGGGCCGCCCGGTCTCCCGGTCTCCCGGTAACCTAGCTGGAAGGAGGGAAATGACTTCGTGGTCTACACCTCGGCCAAGTTGATTTCCAAGTGGTTTTTGTATTTTTTGTGGAAACCGGCAATTATGGGGCTAGGAAACGTCCCCCCTGCAGGCCCGCTCGTTGTGGTGGCTAACCACACCAGCCTGCTGGACGGCTTCCTCTTGGTGGCTTTCTTGCCGCGGCGGATTACCTTCCTGTCGGCAGCCTACTTGTTCAGGTTGCCGGTAGTGGGCGCGTTTTTGCGCGCTATTGGCGCCATCCAGGTGCAAAACGAGGGGAGCGAGCTGGCGGGAATGAGGGCCGCCTTACGGGTATTGAGCGGAGGGGGTATCCTGGTCCTCTTTCCTGAAGGCCGTATTTGTCAGACGGACAAGCCTGTTCCGTTTCAAACGGGATGGGCGTATCTTGCTCTGAAGGCAGGGGTGCCGGTGCTGCCGGTGGCCATCAAGGGTGCCGGCAAAGCACTGCCGGTAGGCGCCTTCTTCCCGCGCCGCAGCAAGATCTGCGTGCAAATCGGGGCTCCGTGGACAATGGAAAAGGTCGGGCGACCGGGGCCGGAAACCCTGGCAGCTCTGAATACGAAACTGGTTAGCCAGATGCGGCAAATGTTAAGTGAAATATAAACGCCGGAGGAGGTACGTGAAAGTGGAGGAAGGGCAAACGCTGAGAAAACGGCCGCGTATCGGCCTAGCCCTGGGGGGTGGCGGCGCCAGGGGCTATGCCCACCTGGGAGTGCTCAAGGCTTTAGAGGAGGCGAACATTCCGATTGACGTGGTCTCCGGGACCAGCATAGGGGCGGTGGTGGGTGCCGCCTCTGCCACAGGGTACCGGATTGAGGAAATGGTGGATATAGCCCTTCAGATGCGGTGGCGGCGGTTGTTTGCCCTGGCGGACCCGACTCTGCCCCGTCAAGGGGTGATTGCCGGCAACCGATTGGAAAAGTACTTTGATACTTTAACCGGGGGCAGGGAGTTCAACCAACTGGAGAAAACTTTGATCGTCGTCGCCACCGACATCGCTACCGGCGAGGAAGTGCGCCTTAGCTCCGGGCCGGTGGCCCGGGCCTTGCGGGCCAGCACCGCGGTGCCAGGGATCATCTGCCCGGTCAAGTCGGGGAGGCGCCTGCTGGTGGACGGGACGCTAACCGCCCCGGTGCCGGTGTCGGCAGCCCGGGAAGCGGGGGCGGAGGTAGTGGTGGCGGTGGATGTTTGCTCGCCGGTGGACCGGACCGACGTCCTGGTGCAAGCGTGGAAGCGGTTGAAAAAGAGACCTTCCAGGCAAACTTATCGCCTGGCGGGGGTACCGGGTTTCTTACACTTTCTGAAGCCGGGGTGCCCCGAGAGTATCAACATTGTTGGCCGCTCCCTGGAACTGTGCGACCGTTACGTTATCTCGCCGGTGGATCACTCCGTAACTTACTGGCTGGTGAGGCCGGCGGTGGAAAATGTACGGTGGTACGAGTTTCACCGGGCCAGGGAGTGCATCCAGGCCGGGGAAGCAGCGGGCCGGCAGGTGGCCGAACAAATCAGCGGATTCCCGCAAGCCAGGGACAGCACGGCAGGAATTACCTATGAAGGGAGCGGCGCATTGCCGGGGATGGAACGGCCACTTGCCTTTCGAGAAAATGCACAGCATAATGGGATGTTCCAAGTATATAAGTGAGGAATCATTGTGATGAAAAAGTGGACGGTTAACCTGCGCCGACCACCTGCGGCCCTGCCCCGTTATCGACGTGCCTTCCGCGCTCCGGGACATTGTGGCCCAAGCCGGGGCCAGGCCCATTTATGACGGTGCCGGCGACGTACTGAAAGGAGAAATAGGTGCACAGCTCGACCAGAAGGCGGAGGCCTGGGCGGCGGTGGTTCGGGAAGTGCGATCCCGGCATACCATGAAGACTGTCTGTTAACCCGAAAAAAAGCGCGCGTCTCACCTTTAATAAAGCCATTTGACCCGACACGTACAGGGGGGTGATAATATAAATGTAATCGGCATGGGGGGAACCGTAATGCGCATCACCCGGCGGCGAATGGACTTCCTGCAAAAAATCAAGCAGCTTTATGAAGCTGCCAATGCGCCGGTACACTACGCGCGGGTGGCTGAACTGCTGGGAGTCAGCAAGTGGAGCGCCTACGAGATGCTGAAGACGCTGGAAAAGGAAGGCTTGTTGGTCAGCCAGTACGAAGTGAACCAGGGAGAAAGGTTTCCCGGCCGGGCGATGGTGTTGTTTGCGCCTACCCGCCTGGCGGATGCGGTGTTATCCGGCAGCACCCTGGAGGAAAAGGCCCCTCTCAAGGAATGGCGGCAAGTCAAGGAACGGCTTTTGTCCCAGTGCGGGGGGCTGAAAAAAAACAATCCCAGGGAATTTATCGAACAGCTGATGGCCGAACTGCCCGGCCCGGAACGTCCCCTGATCTTCAGCGCGTACATGATCACCCTTCTGATCGCGCAACTGCAAACCCTGAGCGCGAAGAGCCTCGGGCTGGTCAAGAAAGTGGTGCTGGGCGCGGCGAAGGCGGAAACGGGACTGGCCACGTTTATCGGCGTAGCCATGGGCAGTATGTTGAAAACAACTCCCCAACTCCCGTTGCTGTCCCAGATCGTCAGCCACCTGGACAGGTTTCAAGACAATCTGGTCGAGCTCAACCAATCCGAACAGGCCCAGTTGATGGATTTCCTGGAAGAGGCGCTGGAAAAAGCGACGTGAAACGACCAAGCGAGGTTGGAAAATGACGCTCAACGATTTGCATGAATTCATGGCGGCGCTGCGGCGGGAACGGGAACTGGTCGAGATCGGCGCCGAAGTAGACCCCCACCTGGAAATCCCGGAGATTCACCGGCGGGTGATCGCTGCGGGCGGGCCGGCCCTGCTTTTCAGCCGGGTGAAGGGGAGCCCCTACCCGGTGCTGACCAACATGTTCGGCACGCCGAAGCGGATCGAGGTCGCGTTCGGCCCCCGGCCGGCGGCGCTGGTGCGGGAGGCGGTGCACCTGGCCGAGACCATGCTGCCGCCCAGGTTGTCCGGGCTCTGGGGGGCGCGCGGCACGTTGCGCGACCTGGCCCGGGTGGGCACAAAGCGGGCGGGGCGCGCGCCGGTGACCGAAGTGGCCGAGCGGCCGCCCCGGCTGGACCAGCTGCCGATGCTCACCGGCTGGCCGGGGGACGGGGGCGCGTTTTTGACCCTGCCGCTGGTGTACACCGAACATCCAGAAACCGGCAAGCACAACCTGGGGATGTACCGGGTGCAGCGCTACGACCCGGCGACCGCCGGGATGCACTGGCAGATCCACAAGGGCGGCGGTTTTCACTACCACGCGGCGGAGGAGAGGAGCGAGGCGCTGCCGGTGACCGTGTTTTTGGGCGGGCCGCCGGCCCTCATCCTGGCGGCGATCGCGCCGCTGCCCGAAGACATTCCGGAACTCCTGTTCGCCTCCCTGCTGAAGGGCCGGAAGCTGCGCACGGCGCGAAACCCGGCCGGAGGCCACCCCCTGATCGCGGAGTGCGAGTTCGCGCTTTGCGGGGAAGTGCCGCCCTTCGAGCGCCGTCTCGAGGGGCCGTTCGGAGACCACTACGGGTACTACTCGCTGGCGCACGATTTCCCGGTGTTCCGCGTGCACCAAGTGTACCGGCGCCGCGCGCCGGTCTACCCGGCCACGGTGGTGGGCAAGCCTCGCCAGGAGGACTACTACATCGGGGAGTACCTGACCGAGGTGTTGAGCCCGCTCTACCCGCTGGTCATGCCGTCGGTGCGCAAGCTCTGGAGTTACGGCGAGACCGGTTTCCACCCGCTGGCCGCGGCGGTGGTCAAGGAGCGGTACGCCCGGGAGGCGCTGGTCTCGGCCTTCCGCATCCTCGGCGAGGGCCAGCTTTCCCTGACCAAGTTCCTGATCATCACGGACGGCCTGGTCGACTTGAAGGATTTCCGGGCGCTCTTGACCCACATCCTGGCCCGGACCAACTGGGAAACGGACTTCTTCGTCCTGGACAACCTGGCCATGGACACCCTGGACTACGCTGGTCCGGAGCTGAACCGGGGCAGCAAGGCGGTCCTGATGGGCCTGGGCGCGGCCTACCGGTCGCTGCCCGCGGCTTTTGCGGGCGATCTGCCGCCGGGAGTTTCGACCGCCGAGGTGTTCTGCCCGGGCTGCCTGGTGGCGGCCGGGGCGCCGCACGCGGACGAGCCGGGTCTGGCGCAGCGGGTGGCTGGGCACGGGGCCTTTGCAGAGTGGCCGCTCGTTGTGCTGGCCGACCGGGCCCGGATCGCCCGGGACCAGACCGAATTCCTGTGGACCGTGTTCACCCGCTTCGAGCCGGCGGCCGACATCCACGCCGCCGGGACCGAGGTGCGGCGCCACCACCTGTGTTACCGGGCCCCTGTGGTGATCGACGCCCGGATGAAGCGGGCCTACCCGCCGGAGGTGGAGCCGGACCCGGACACGGTCGCCCTGGTGGACCGCCGCTGGGGGGAGTATTTTGCCGGGCTGACGCGGATGTTGTAGGTCTTCCGGCGGGTGGCGCTCAGCACGTCAAATGGGTCGGCACGCGGCTGTGGCGGAGCCTGCGCCGACATACCCGATAAAAAAAATATCGGGTCGGAAGATAAGCTTCATCGCGGTGTCTTGGACTATATGGATGTACAGTAGGTTTCGCCGGAGAGCTTATTTAACGAGCTGTCCGATGCCGGAATTGCCTGAACGGCCGGGGGTGAGGGCTGTGGACTGGACGCTGGGTCCTTTGGACGTGGTGTTGCTGGGGCTGGGTCTGGTGCTCATTTCCGCGGGGAGCCTGGTGATCTTCGCCTACCCCGTGGTGCGGTCGTTGGGAACCGAACTCAAGGTTGTGGCCGACCTGCGCGGCCTGTCCTTGTTCGTGGGCCTTTGGGTGTTTGGCCTGGGGTTGGCGGTAGCCCTCTTTCCGGTAGGGGTGCGCGTGGCTGGATTCTATTACGGTTGGGCGCTGGCGGCGCTGGCCGTGCTGGGCGTGTTGCGCGTGGCCACCGGTGTCCGCCGTTTCCTCGGCACCGGCGGCGGTACGGCCGAAAACGGGGACGCCACGCCGCGGTGACCGCAAAAACCAAGACAGCGCAGAAGGTATTTGTTTTTGGAGAGGCTGGCAAGGCTCCATTTTTTTGCCCCTATGGGGCTCTGTATTTTTAGACCGCCGAAGTCTGTATTTCTATTCTGCCACATAGACAGTGACGAAATTGTCGGTTGATATCGTAGCATGAAAGAAATATAATATGGTTAGAATTTTACTACAAGGAGTTGCTGCCATGCAGATTAAACCGTCCGCAAGCATCCGGCAGAACTATAATGAGATAGCGGATCTGTGCAGGTCTACAGGTGAGCCGGTGTATCTTACCAAAAACGGCGAGGGCGATCTCGTGGTGATGGATATAAGAGCATTTACCCGCCGTGAAAAAATGCTCAAGCTACGCGAAGAATTGCTGGCCGTTGAGGAAGACCGTTTGGCCGGCCGTGCCGGAACGACGCCGGATGAACTGGACAGCTATCTGGAAAGCATCATTGACGAGATTGAACATGGAAAAGAAGCTTCAGTATAAGGTGATTGTTTCCGACCGTGCCCGTCATATGCTGGCGGGCCATGTGCGTTTTCTGGCGCAGAAAAGCCCTGCCGCTGCCCGTGAAGTGAAAGATAACCTGATGGCCGCGATCCGTTCCCTGCATCAAATGCCGGAGCGGTTTCCATGTCTTTTGGCCGAGTTTATTCCGCCAAACAAATACCATAAGATGTTCGTTGAGAAGTGGTATCTCATTTTATCCTCGATCCGGC
>DBEH01000044.1 GCA_002294005.1 Firmicutes bacterium UBA911
GGTATACACGTACAGCGCCGCGAAGAGTACCGGGAGGCTGACCGCCAGCACGGGCGCTTTCTTCATGTATTTCCACGTGTAGGTCGGCACCGACTTTTGCATCACTTCCGTGTTAAACCCGAGTTCCTCGAACGGGGCGCCGGAGATGTAAAGCACTCCGGTTCCGCCGACCTCTTTCTCCCCGTACACGTGGTCGACGTATTTGTTCGGGGCGGCCGCAATGCGCTCATTCGCCTCCTGCAGCAACGCCTCCCGCTTGCCGAACGCCAGCGCCCCGGTCGGGCAGACCGTCACGCAAGCGGGCGCCCCGCCCTGCAGCACCAAATGGTGACACAGGTGACACTTGCTCATCCGGGAAAACAGATCGTCCCACTCCACCGCCAGGGTGTAGAACGGGCAGGCCAGTTGGCAGTAGCGGCAGCCGACGCAGATCTCCGGGTGAGCGTAAACGACCGCCCCTTCCGCAGTCTTTCGGTAGGAATGCGTGAAACAGACCTCGAAGCAAAGCGGATTCTGGCAATGAAAACAGGCCCGGCGCACGTGATGCCATTTCTTGGTGCCGTCCTTGCTTTGAGCCAGGTGGGTGTTCATCACAATGTAGTTGTAGGCCGCCAGTCGCGGCTGGTTCCAGTTTTCACTCTCGGTCGCGCCCCGCGGGTTATGGGCGTCATTCAGCGGGACGTACGGCAGGTCGTTCGCTTCTTTGCAGGCCATCTGGCAGACCCGGCAGCCGATGCATTTGGTAACGTCGAATAGGATTCCCAGCATCCGTTCCGGATCGCGCTCGGCCACCCTCTCGACCAGTTGCATTGCCTAGCACCTCCTCAAAAAGTATTTAACGGCCGGAGAGCACAAACCTGGAGACGCCGGAACCCCCACGCACCTCTATCACGTGGACGGCGCAGGCGATGCAGGGGTCGAAAGCGCGCACGATCCGGACCAGTTCGATCGGGTTGTCCGGGTCGGCCACCTCGGTCCCCACCAGCGCCTCTTCCAGCGGTCCCCGGACGCCCTGGTCGTCCCGCGGCCCGAGGTTCCAGGTAGTGGCCACCACGGCCTGGAAGTTCTTGATCACGTGGTTTTCGATGTCGATCCAGTGTCCCAGAGCACCGCGCGGCGCTTCGGTCAGGCCGAAGCCCTTGGCTTTCTCCGGCACGTCGTGCGGCCGGAAGGCGGGTTCCCCGGGCTCAAGCTCATCGAGCCAGCCCAGCATGGCGTGCGCGACCTTGGTTGTCTCGACCGCCCGGGCGAAGTGCCGGCCCATCACGGAGAAGGCCTTGTCTCCAAGACCGGTCACCTGCGGGTCGCGGCCGACCCACTGCCGGGCCAGGGGGCCCACCTCACAGGAATGAGCTTGGTACCGGGGGGCCTTGAGCCAGGAGTACGCACCCCGCTTGTCCACCACCGGCACGGTCTCACCCTCGAAGGGGTGCTTGCCGCCGGCCTTAGACTCGTACCACGAGTAAGTCGCGTATTCACGGATATCTTCCACGGACATCGCCAGATGCGCGCCGTCCGCGTAGACGCCGCGGGCGAAGTAAAGGTTGTTGCCGTTGGGGTCTTTGTCATCCGTCAGCGGGTAAGCACCGTAGGCCAGGAGATTCTTCGTGCCCACACCCACCGCGAACCAGTCTTCGTAGGCGCCGGCCACCGCCAGCACGTCGGGGATGTACACGTTGTCGATAAAGGAAATCAGTTCTTGGAGCTTGCCTCTGTACGTTTCCACCTGTTCGGCCGTGACGCCGCTGGTCACGCCGCCGGGGATGAAAGCCGTGGTGTGGGGCATCTTCGCCCCGAAGATCGCGCCCATCTCGTGGGCTTTCCGGCGCATCGCCAGCGCCTGGATGTAGTGTCCGACCACCACCGCCGTCACGTCCGCCGGCAGGCGGTAGTCACCCTCGTAACGCGGCACGAAAGGCGCGGTTTCCGGTCCCTTGACGTAGTCCAGCGCGGCCAGATGGAAGAAATGCAAAATGTGCGACTGGACCAGGTTGGCACCCTGAATCAGGTTTCTCAGGATGCGGCCGTTCTTGGGCGGAGTGATTCCGAAGGCGTCGTCCAAGCATAGCACCGAACTGATGCCGTGCGAGATCGGTCAGACGCCGCAAATGCGCTGGGTGATATGCTGGGCGTCCCGCGGATCACGTCCTTTTAAGATGATTTCCAAGCCACGGAAAAGCAGGCCCGTGGACCAGGCGTCGCGCACCCGGTTGCCGTCCAACTCGACCTCGATTTTCAGGTGGCCCTCAATCCGGGTTACCGGATCCACAACTATTTTCCGTGCGTCAGCCATAAAACATCACCTCCACGAATTATCTGCCGTTCCCGGTAACCGGCATCACACCGTAAAGCGGAGAACACCCGTCCGGGAAGACCTGCTCCGAACAGGCAATACACGGCGCCCCGGCCGCGATACACCAGTTTGTTCCGCTGTTCCAGCCCCGCTTCCAGCAATCCGACATCGCGATGAAGCCCTTGCAGCCCAGGCCGCCCAAACAGCCCTCGTCCCCGATCTTGGCGGCGAAACGGAAGTCGTCAAAGTCCGGCCGCCGGGGGCAGTTGTCGTGAATGGACTGACCGTAAAACATTACCGGGCGGTGGTAACGGTCAAGTTCGGGGATTTCGTTATAGGTCAATACGTAGACGAGGGTGCCGATGAAGTGGTCCGGATGCAGCGGGCAGTTGGAAATATTGATCACGTTTTTCGCCAGCGGCCGGCGAAGGCGCATGGGATTAAGCACCGCGTCCACGCCCAACACACCGGTCGGGTTCGGAGCCGCCGCCGGGATCCCGCCGTAGGCGGCGCACTGACCGGCGGCCACGACCGCCTTCGCTTTGGCGCCCAGGGTCAGCACGGCCTCGTGGACGGTCATTTCTTTCTTGCCGAATTTGCCGATGACGCAGTACTTGCCATTCTCCTTCACCGGTATGCCGCCTTCGACAACCAGGATGAAATCCCCGGCGAACCGGTCGGCCACATCCTCGATGACCGCGGTGGCCAGGTACCCGGAAGCGGCCATAATGTTCGGGTGGTAGCGCAGGCTGATGACCTCGAGCAGCACCGTCTCAATGGACGGATCCACGGCATTCAGGAGCGAAACCGAGCATCCGGTGCAGCTCGCACCCTGGATCCAGATCACGGGCGCCTTGTCCTCGACCGCCTTGGCCAGCGCGTGGGTGATCTGGGGGCCCAAAAGCGACATCAGGCTCAGCCCGGCGGCGGACATACCGCACAGTTTCACGAATTCCCGCCTGGTAAGCTTGCGCAACTCGACTGCCTCCTCTCCTTACTTTCGAACTCGGTGCCTTGCGGTGCCGACAACGGAAAAGAATCGTTCACACTGCCCCGCGCTTGGGCGTGCCGGACAATAGTCGGTAAAACTACGGCCCCAGCTAAGAAGAACAACAACCGTAACGTGCGTCCGAATGACAAGGGGCACGGACTGGAAGCTTGGGGAACCACTGTAAACTCAGCACGGGAAAAAACCGGCTTTCCCGGAAGACCGGGAACCCCGGACCGGCCGAGCGGCCCCGCGCGGTGGCTTTTACACCCACTCCTTCCTGACAGGGCGCTGGATTGAGGTGAAACACAAGGGGGGTTGTTTTTATCTCTAGTTCTCTAGCGGACAGGTTAACATACACGAGTTCTGCAGTCAAGATACCCTCGGTTATTTATGCATATATTTCATATACCCCATTCCGGGCCCCCAGAAGACGTGCGCAAAGCGTGTTAAGTAGCAAACCAGCAACGCTTTTTGTTCCAAGGTTTCACGGGTGGTTGGCGGACGATGCCGGTCAAGGTTGGTCATAAACTACTTACCTCCGGCCATCACTCATTGTTATGGGCAATACAGTCTTTGGTCATTGGTTGTCGCGATTTTCTGTATTAATCCCGGTTCGCTAGAATCTGATTGATTTTGTCGGCGTACATGCCCGTGAGTTCCTCGGCGGCCTCCATGGAGGCGGCTTCACCGTATACCCGGCACAACGGCTTTTCGGGATCGGGGAGCACCAGGGCCCAACCGTCCCGATGGAATACCTTTACCCCGTCCAGCAACTCCAGTTTCCCTCTGTCCTCCTCTTCGATCAGCTTCCGAAATGATGCGCCCTTTGGATTGCCAGGAGACCGGGATCTCCTTCTTGGTCAAGTGGAAAGCGGGAATTTCGTCCACCAGTTTGGACAAGGACGTCCCCCGCTCGGCCACCAGGCTCAAAATGCGCACTAAAGCAGACAGGGCGTCGAAATGAAGAAAGAACTGGGTGATATCCCGCCGCAGCACCTCCTGCACGTAGTCCTGGGGCGCGGTCTTCGTCCGCACCACCCGGCCCCGGTCGTCAATCAGGATCAGGTGTTCACCGTTAGCGTCCAGCACAGCCCCGCCGGCGGCCTTCTGCTCAACCACGGCTGCGGCCAGAAGGGGCAACACTTCCTGGTACTCGGACCAACTGCGGGCCCGGGCCGCATTCCCAACGCCCTCGACGTTTTCCACCGTCAGCCCCAGTTCACGGGCCAACGGGGGCACGTAGGCATTCAGGCTGGCCGCGTCGTAGGCCAACAGGAGGCTCAAACCCGCATTCCGCACCGCCTCGTGACCGGCTTCCCGCAACAGGCTTTGCAGGTAGGCCTCCGGCACCGCCGGCGCGTATTCCGGGTCGGGAATCAGACCGGGTGGGGTCCGGACGAAATCCTCGCGGGCCAGCAGGTTTTCGATCTCCCGCTCCTGGGCGCGGGATATGTTGGCCCCCTTGGCGTTGGTAAACACCAGCGTGACCCCGTCCGCTTTCCGGGTGGAGAGTTGGATGTGCATCCCCCCGGCACACTCCAGGGCCCGTACGCCGAACCGGTGCGTCGGCAGAGTTCCCCGGCCCAGGATGGACACCCGGGCCCCGGTGCTCTGGAGGCCGGCCACCACCGCCTGTTTCAGCATCGCCCCGGGCGCAAAGGCGTCACAACTCACCGCCACCCGGCCGCCCTTCAGGGTCGAACCGTACGCGGCGGCCACCCGGCAGGCGAATTCGGGTGTGATTTCCACGTTGACCAACCCGCTGATCCCCTGAGCACCGAAAGCAGACTTTGAAAGCCTGGTGCCCCAGATGAGGCTTTCGCTCACCGTGGTGCCGCTTTCCACCAGCTTTTGCGGCCAGATTTTCACCTCTGGTTTTACGACCCCACCCTCTTTGATGAGCGAGCCGTCTCCCACCACGGCGCCTTCGTACACCCCGGCGCCCGCGTGCACCTGCACCCGGCTGCACAGCACCGCGCCGCGCAGAGCGGCGTTTTGCCCGACAAAGGCCCGTTCCCAGAGGATGCTCCGCTTCAGCGAGGCGCCGGACTGAATGAGACAGCCTTCACCCACCACGGTGAACGGTTCCAGCGCCGCCCCGCTTTCGATATGGCTGTGGCTCCCAATGAGGGCCGGGCCTTGCAGCGTTACCCCAGCGTCAACCGCAACCTGATCGCCGACCCACACCCCGGATCTGATTTCTTGACCCGGGATTGAAAGCCGCACCTTGCCGGCCAGGCCGTCGTACTGCGCCTGCAAATACTGCTGCAGATTGCCGATGTCGCACCAGTAACCGGAAAGCACCACGCCGAAAAGCGGCCTTTTCTCCCGCATCAACAGCGGGAAAAGGTCTTTGGAGAAGTCGAACTTCCGGCCGGCGTCGAAGTAGTCCAGCACCTCCGGTTCCAGAACGTAAATCCCCGTGTTTACCGTATCGCTGAATACCTCGCCCCAGCCCGGTTTCTCCAGAAACCTGATGATCCGCCCCCCTTCTCCGGTGATTACCACCCCATACTCCAACGGGCATTCCACCCGGGTGAGCACCAGCGTGGCGGCCGCGCCCCGGGCCCGGTGGGTGTCGACCGCCTTTGACAGGTCCAGGTCGGTCAAGGCATCGCCGCTAATGACCAGGAAGGTCCGGTCCAGGAAATCTCCGGCGTTCTTAACGCTCCCGGCTGTTCCCAGAGGGGAGTCCTCGGTGAAATAGTGCAACCGGACCCCGTACCCGGAACCGTCCCCAAAATGCTCTTTGACGGCCCCGGGCAGGTACTGCAGGGTGACCCCGATCTCGGTGATCCCGTACCTCTTCAAGAGTTCGAGGCAGTAGGACATCACCGGCCGGTTCAAAACCGGAACCATGGGTTTCGGACGGTTGCAGGTCAGTGGACGCAACCGGGAACCCTCCCCGCCTGCCATGATGATCGCCTTCACAAAATCCCTCCGTCGTATTTATGAAGATCCGCTTTAGGAATAGCGTTCAAAGAGCTGGTATACCCGCCCGAGAATCCGTCCGGGCCGGTCTTCAAGGGTCGGCCACGGTGCGGACTGACGTTCGGCCCAGACATCCCGGTACAGCCGGGCGGTTTCGCGGGCCGACTTTTGCCAATCGTACTGTTCCCGCACCTTTCGGAAAGCGCGTTCTCGAAGCATCCTGGCCCGGCCCGGGTTTTGCAGCACCAGGAGAATCTGCTCGGCCAAGGTTTGGCTGTCACCCGGGGGAACTTTCAGCCCGTCCCACCCGTGCTCAACGATCTCGCTCAAGCCCCCGGTCCCGGAAGCCACCACCGGCGTCTTGGCCGCCATCGCCTCCAGGGCGACGATGCCGAACGGTTCATACAGGCTCGGGAACACCGCCACGTCAGCCCAGTGGTAGAGCGCGTTCCTGGCCCCGTCGTCGATGTAGCCGGTGAAGTAGACGCGCGGCGCAATGCCCAGCCTGTCCGCCTGGGCCTGCAGTTCTTCCAGGTACGGCCCCTTGCCGCCGATGACGAATTTGGTGTTGGGCATCCGCTCCAGAACCCGGGGCACGGCCTCCAGGAGCACCTGCACACCCTTTTCCCGGACGAGGCGCCCGACGTAGAAGACCATTCTTTCCTCCGGTGCCGCGTAGAAGTCGCGCCTGACCAGGTCCGAACGCCGCATGTAGTTCTCCGGGTCCACCCCGTTGGGAATCACCCGGACCTTGTCCGCCGGGAGCTGAAAGACGTATTTCAGTTCGTTCTCCATGTACCGGCTGCAGACGATGACCTTCCAGGCTTCAAACGTCAGCCACCACTCCACGTTGCTGATGTAATTCTGGGTGGTGTTGTGCAGTCCGTGGTTGCGGCCGAATTCGGTGGCGTGAATGGTGGCCACCAGCGGAAGGCGCTTGGCATGTTTGACCGCCCTGGCCGCAAAGGCCACCAGCCAGTCGTGGGCGTGGACCACCCGGAAGCCGCCCACTCTTTCGAGCAGGCCCAGCGCCCGTTCCAAGACGGCGATGTTGAACTGCAACGCCCAGGTCACGAAGTCCGGCGCTGAAACCTGGAAGGCGGGCACGCGGTGAATGTGGGCATTCCCCTGCACCTCGTACGCGGGCGCCCCCGGGGCCGAGCAGGTCAACAGGTGCACCTCTACGCCCTCGCGGCTTAAGGCCGCGTTCAGATCGTACACGTGCTGGGCGAGACCCCCTATCGTCTTTGGCGGGTACTCCCATGAAAGCATCAGTACACGCATTATCCCCCGGCTCTTCCTCCTCTGCGCGAAATGTCGCTGACCCTAGGATTTGTAACGGGCAAAGCGCTTATTCGAGCCGGGCCGGTGCATTTCGGCAAAAATAAAAAACCCCGGGCTGGGCCGGGGCCGGACTGATCAAGCGAGGAGCTTTTCTGCTCGAAGTTTCGAAAGTTATGCGCGCCAAGGCTTCAGACGTCAGCCTTTCTTCTCAACGGCCCGCACAATGGCCGCACCCATCTCGGCGGTGCCTGCCGAACCGCCCAGGTCGTAAGTGAGGGCGTCTCCCTGTTCCAGGACCGCAAGCACTCCGTTCACGACCCGTGCGGCGGCCTCGGCCTCACCCAAATGCCGGAGCAGCATGACACCCGAAAGAACGGCGGCCAGGGGATTAACCTTGTTTTGGCCGGCATACTTGGGAGCGCTCCCGTGAACAGGCTCAAAAACGGAGGTCTCTTCGCCGATATTGGCTCCCGGAGCGACACCCAGCCCCCCCACCAAACCGGCGCACAAATCGGAAAGGATATCGCCGTACAGGTTCGGCATGACCAGCACGTCGAAGTTCTCCGGTGCCTGAACCAGTTTCATTGCCATCGCGTCCACAATCCATTCCTCGTAGGTTAGGTCCGGATAGCTCTCCGCGACTTTGCGGGCGCACTCCAGGAAGAGACCGTCGGTGAACTTCATGATGTTGGCCTTGTGTACGGCGGTGACCTTACGGCGCCGCTCACGCCTGGCCAGTTCGAAGGCGAAACGGACGATGCGCTCGGAAGCCGGGCGGGTAATCAACTTGATGCTCTCGGCCGCGTCGCGCCCGCACCAGTGTTCAATGCCGGCGTAGAGGTCCTCGGTGTTTTCCCGGACCACGATCAGGTCGACATTCTCATAGCGCGACCGGACCCCCGGAAGGTTCCGGGCCGGCCGGACATTGGCGTAAAGCTCCAGCTCCTGCCGCAAGGTCACGTTTACACTGCGGAAACCACGCCCCACCGGGGTGGTCAGCGGCCCCTTCAGCGCCACCCGGTTTTTGCGGATTGAGTCCAGAACACCCGGCGGCAGAGGCGTACCGAATTCGGCGATCACCGCCTCGCCCGCCCGCACCTCTTCCCACGCCAGGAGCGCGCCGGACGCCTCCAGCACGCGGCGGGCCACCGCCATTATCTCGGGGCCGACCCCGTCACCGGGGATGAACGTTACGGTGTGTGCCAAAAAAACCGCCTCCGAATGAATACTATTCCGGCCGGGGGGTTCCACGCGGAGCACGGAGCCCAAGCCGGCGTTTTACCGCTAATCCCGGGCCGGCAGAGACGCCGGCGCAGGCGACATTGCGAAGCGTGGCCAACAGCGGTCAGCGCGGGCGAGGACGGCACTGCCGAAGCCGAGGACGCCACGCAACAATCCGCGGAACGGGCAACCGCACTCCTCGGAGCGACACCGGCCAGTGAACCTGAACACCCTTCGATGGCATTCCGCAGGCGCCGTGCAGTACCCCGAGCCAAGCTGGAACCACTGTCCACGCGGAGCACGGAGCCCAAGCCGACGTCTCTGCCGGCCTGCTAGTCAAGGCTGAACCCTCCGTGTTTCCGGAAGTGCGCCGCGAGGCCGCCGTCGTTCAAGATCTTCAGCATTACCGCGGGCAGCGGCGTGATTCCGACCTCCACGCCCCGGGTGCGGTTCCTGAGAATACCGGCTCCCAGGTCCACCTCCAGTTCGTCGCCCGGCTCTATGGCTCGCGTGTCGCATTCGACCACCGGCAGACCGGTGTTGATCGCGTTACGGTAAAAGATCCGGGCGAACGACCCCGCCACCACCGCGGAAATCCCGGCGTGCTTGATGGCCAGCGGCGCCTGTTCGCGGGACGACCCGCAACCGAAGTTCCGCCCGGCTACAATGAAGTCCCCGGCCGTGATCTTCCGGTAAAAGTCCGGGTCCAGGTCCTCCATCACGTGGCGGGCCAACTCGGCCAGGTCCAGGGTTTTGAACTTATACTTGCCCGAAATGATGTAGTCGGTGTTGATATCATCACCAAACACATGTGCTTTACCCGAAAGCAGCATCTCGTCACCTACTTCAAGAATTCTCGCGGGTCGGTGATCTCGCCGGTCAGGGCCGCCGCGGCCACCGCCGCCGGGGACGCCAGGTAAATCTCCGCCTTACTGTTCCCCATGCGGCCTTTGAAGTTCCGGTTGGCGCTTGAGATCACCCGTTCACCGTCGGCGGGCACGCCGTTGTGCGTACCCACGCACGGACCGCAACCCGGAGTGACCACCGCGGCTCCGGCCTGCACCAGAGTCTCCAGGCTGCCGTCCCGCAGGGCCTGCAAGTACACGGACCGTGAGGCGGGCGCCACGATGAAGCGCACGTTCGGGGACACCCGGTATCCCCTGACGAGCGCCGCGGCGATCCGGAGGTCTTCCAGGCGTCCGTTGGTACAGGTCCCCAACACCGCTTCGTCCACCGGCAAGCCGGCAACTTCACCCAGCGGGGCCACGTTGTCCACCCGGTGGGGCCGGGCGATTTGCGGTTCCAACCGGGATACGTCAAATTCCAACACCTGTTCATAAACCGCATCCGGATCCGGTACAACCGGTTCAAACGTGTGCCGGCTGTACTGGGCCATCCATTCGGCCGTGCGTTCATCCGCCTCCATAAGCCCCGCCTTGGCGCCCATCTCCACGGCCATGTTCGAGACGGTGAAACGGGCCTCCATGGACAGCGCCCGGATCGCCTCCCCGCCGAATTCGACCGACCTGTAGGTGGCTCCGTCGGCGGTGACCTGCCCAATCAAAAACAAGATCAGGTCCTTGCTGTATACTCCGGGAGGCAGGATTCCGTGACAAACGAACTTCAGCGTGGGCGGCACCTTGAACCACATCCGGCCGGAAATCAGGGCGGCGGCAAGGTCGGTCGACCCCACCCCGGTGGCGAAGGCGTTCAACGCTCCGTAGGTGCAGGTATGCGAGTCGGCGCCCACAACCAGGGAACCCGGACCGACCGCTCCCGATTCCAGCATCAACTGGTGGCAAACCCCGTCGCCCACGTCGTACAGGTGGCACCCGGTCTCACGGGCAAACTCCCGCATCAGTTTGTGCAGGTTGGAGACGCCCTCGGAGGGACTCGGCGCGCTATGGTCGATCACGAGCGCCACTTTCTCCGGGTCGAACAGGGCCTCCCCCCCCATCGCCCGGAAGGCTTGGATGGCCAGGGGGGAGGTGCCGTCCTGGCCCATCGCGAAATCGACTTTGGCCACCACAATATCCCCGGCTTGAACTTCCTGCCCGCTCTTACGGGACAGTATTTTTTCAATAATGCTCCGGCCCATGCTTGCTCCTCTTTCCGAAATGATCTTCAAAGATGTACACCAGTTCCTTGTCAAACAGCGAGCGCTTGAGGGACACGGCCAGGGCCCGGATTACCGGCAGCAGTTCCTGCGCCTGGTGCCGGGTCAGCTCAATGCCGTATTCCCCGAATTTGGCGCGCACGGCGGCCCCGCCGGAATGCTTGCCGATCACGATCTGCCGCTGCAGGCCCACCTCTTCGGGACTGAACGCTTCGTACGTCCCCGGGAACTTCAGGGCGCCGTCGGCGTGGATGCCTGATTCGTGGCGGAACATGTTCGCCCCAACAATGGCCTTCCAGGCGGGCAATTCGCGCCCGGAGGCGCGGGACACGTATTCGGCGGCCTCCCTGAACATTTCGGTGTTAAAGTTGAGGTCGATGTTATGGAGGTATTTGAGGCCCATGACCACCTCTTCCAGGGCCGCGTTCCCGGCACGCTCCCCCAGTCCCAATACCGTGACCCCGACGTAGTTCGCCCCGGCTGAAACGCCCGCCAAGGCGTTGGCCGTAGCCAAGCCGAAGTCGTCGTGCGTGTGCATCTCGATTTCCAGGCCCACCCGATCGCGGAGATACTTGATATTGCCGTAGGTGACGAAAGGCTCCAGAATACCCACCGTGTCGCAGTACCGCAGCCGGTCGGCGCCGGCCTCCTGCGCGGCTTTGGCGAACTCCACCAGAAAATCGAGGTCGCTCCGGGAAGCGTCTTCGGCGTTCACCGAAATGTACACTCCCTGCTCCTTGGCAAACCGAGTCGCGTTCACCATCTGCTCCAGGACCCACTCCCGGCTGGCCTGCAGCTTGTGCTTGATGTGGATGTCCGAGGTGGAGATGGAGACGGCCACGGCATCCACCCCGCAGGCCAGGGAGTGCTCGATATCCTTGATCACCGGCCGGTTCCAGCCCATGATGCTGGCCTTCAGGCCGAGGCCGCAGATTTTGCGGATCGCCTTCTCCTCGTCGCCACCCATCACCGGAATGCCGGCCTCGATCTGGTGCACCCCCAACTCGTCCAGGAGCTTGGCGATCCGCACCTTTTCGTGGTTGGCGAACACCACGCCCGCCGTTTGCTCGCCGTCCCGCAGCGTGGTATCCACCACGATGATTTTGCGCTCCTGCTGTTCCATAGCTCCTCTCCCTTTCTTTACCCACTGGTTAATCCGAAGACGTGAACCCCGCATGAACAGACAAAATCCAAAACCGCTTCCTGTCATTCGCCCCCCACGCGTTCCCGAAAAATAGGGGCCAGGCCCCTTTTTCCCCCGTGACTCCCGAATTATGACTCCTGAATTCTGAATTCTTATCCCCAAGATCCCGCCCCTCTACCCCAGTCTCTCTTTCAGCAGGTCGTTGACCAGACTGGGGTTGGCCCGCCCCCCGGTCGATTTCATCACCTGGCCGACCAGGAAACCCAGCGCCCTGGTTTTCCCGTTGCGGTAATCCTGCACCGTGTCCGGATGACCGGCGATCACCTCGTCGACGACCTCTTTCAGGGCGCCCGCGTCCGTGATTTGCACCAGCCCCTTTTCCGCGATCACGGTCCGGGCCTCCTTCCCGGAGGTGAACATCTCCTCCAGAACCGCTTTGGCGATCTTGCCGCTGACGGTGCCGTCGCCGATCAGGCGGAGCAAGTCGCACAGGTCGGCGGGCCGCACCCGGCAGTCCTCGATTTTCACCTGGGCGGCATTGAGCAGGCGGCTCAAATCACCCAGCACCCAATTCGCCACCGCCTTAGGTTCGGGGAAAAGGCGCACGCCCTCCTCGAAGTAGCGGGCCAAGCCCGGGGAAGCGGTGAGCACCCGGATGTCGTGGGGCGGCAGCCGGAATTCCTTCAGGTAGCGTTCCCTTTTCGTCTGGGGCAGCTCCGGCAATGCGCGCCTCACGTCCTCGACCCAGGACGGACTGATCACCAGGGGCACCAGGTCGGGCTCGGGGAAATAACGATAGTCATGCGCTTCCTCTTTGCTGCGCATGGACACGGTCACGGCTTTCTCCTCATCCCAGGACCGCGTTTCCTGCACGATCCGCTGCCCGGCCTCCAGGCGGCCGATCTGGCGGTCAATCTCGTACTCAAGGGCCCGTTGCACCGCCCGGAAAGAGTTCAGGTTCTTGATTTCGGCCTTGGTGCCGAGGATCTCTTCGCCCCGCGGGCGTACCGACACGTTGGCGTCACACCGCAGCGACCCTTCCTCCATCTTGCAGTCCGAAACTCCGGTATACTGAATGACGGTCTTGAGTTCATTGAGGTAAGCCCGGGCTTCCTCGGCCGAACGGATATCCGGAGCCGAAACGATCTCCAGCAGGGGTACGCCGGTCCGGTTGTAGTCCACCAGCGAATACGGAGGCGCATTCGCCGCCCCCGCCCGGTGAATCAGTTTTCCGGCGTCCTCCTCCATGTGCACCCGGACCACGCCGCACCGGTGCCGGGCGCCGTCGTCGGTTTCGTAGTCCAGCCGGCCCTCGTAAGCCAGGGGGAGGTCGAACTGCGAAATCTGGTAGTTCTTGGGCAGGTCCGGGTAGAAATAGTTCTTGCGGTCAAACTTGCTAAAACGGGCGAGCGAGCAGTCCAGTGCCAGCGCCACCCGAATGCCGTATTCCACGACCTTGCGGTTCAGCACCGGCAAGGTCCCGGGCAGCCCGAGGCACACCGGGCACACCTGCGCGTTGTGCCGGGCGCCGAACACGGTGCTCGACGGGCAGAAAATCTTGGCGTCGGTATCTAGTTCAACATGCACTTCCAGACCGATCACCGCTTCGTACTTGTTCAAGAACCGTCACCCCCCGGAGTATCCGGAGGCCTGTGCCGGTGGTGACCGGTGCTCTGCTCGAAGGCGAAGCCCATGCGCAGCAGAGTGCCTTCCGCGAACGGCTTGCCGATGAATTGAACCCCGATCGGCAGTCCGGCCACCAGCCCCGCCGGCACCGAGACCCCCGGCAGGCCGGCCAGATTCGCCGCCAGGGTGAATATGTCCGACAGGTACATCCGGATAGGGTCTTCGGTTTTAGCGCCGATCGCAAACGCCGTTTCCGGAGCGGTAGGGGAGAGCAATGCGTCAAACTTCTCGAAGGCTTCGTCGAAGTCCCGCCGGATCAGGGTCCGCACCTTCAGGGCCTTCAGGTAGTAGGCGTCGTAGTAGCCGGCCGAAAGGGCGTAGGTGCCGAGCATTATCCGGCGTTTCACTTCCGCGCCAAACCCCCTGCTCCGGCTCGCCCGGAACATTTCCAACACATCTTCGGACCCCGGGGCCCGGTACCCGTACCGCACGCCATCGTAGCGGGCGAGGTTGGAACTCGCCTCGGCGGGGGCGATGAGGTAGTACACCGGCAGGGCGTATCCGGTATGGGGCAGGCTCGTCTCCTCGACGTGCGCCCCAAGGGTTTCAAGTACCGAAACGGCCTCCATCACCACCCGGCGCACCCCGTCGTCCAGACCGGGGGGGAAGTACTCCCGGGGAAGACCGATGCGCATTCCCTTGACGTCGTCCACCAGGAAAGATGTGAAGTCCGGCACCTCTTTCGGAACGGACGTGGAATCCCGGTGGTCGTGCCCGCAAATCGCATTCAGGACCAGGGCGCAATCGGTCACGTCCCTGGTTAGCGGTCCGACCTGATCCAGGGAGGAGGCGAAGGCCACCAGCCCATAGCGGGAAACCAACCCGTAGGTGGGTTTCATTCCGACCACCCCGCAGAACGAAGCCGGTTGTCGGATCGAACCGCCGGTATCGGAACCCAGGGCGCAGACGGCGGTGCCGGCGGCCACCGCCGCCGCCGACCCCCCGCTGGAACCGCCGGGCACCCGCTTCGGATCCCAGGGGTTGCGTGTCGTAAAGAAAGCCGAATGCTCCGTCGACGAGCCCATGGCGAACTCGTCCAAATTGGTCTTGCCGAGGATCACCGCCTGCTGATCTTTAAGCTTCTCGACCACGGTGGCGTCGTACGGAGGCACCCAATTGCGCAAAATCCGCGAGGAACAAGTGGCCGGCAGGCCCCGGAGGCACATGTTGTCCTTAATGGCGAAGGGAATACCGGCCAAAGGCGGCAATTCCCGGCCGTTTTGCAGTTGCCGGTCCACAGCGGCCGCCTGCCGCAAAGCCCCCTCGCGGTCCAGGGTGATGTACGCCTTGACCCGCCCTTCCACTTCGTCGATCCGGTTCAGCACCGACCGGCAGAGTTCAACCGCTGAGATCTCGCGCCGCAACAACAGTTCCCGAAGCCTGTGGGCCGTCAAGTCGTAGAATCTCACCGGCTTAAAGCCACCCCCCTCCAAGCGGCGCTGGTCTCACCGCCAGTGCCGGCCAAATACGTTTTATGCTTAAACTCCCGGGTGAAATGGTGCGCCAAAACGCACGGCAGATCAAAAAACGCGGGGAACTTTGAAATACCCTTCCTCTTTCTCGGGAGCGTTCGCAAGCACATCCTCGGGCGCCAGGTGCTCGCCGACCAGGTCCTCCCGAAAAACGTTCTGTAAGGGCAGTACGTGGGCCGTCGGAGGCACTTCCGAGGTGTCCGGTTGGTTCAGGACCGCCGCGTATTCCAGGATTTTGGCCAACTGCGCGGTGTAAAGTCCGATCTCCTCCTCGCTCAGGTCAAGCCTGGCGAGCAAAGCCACATGTTCCACTTCCGATTTCGTCAACACAACGCATCACCCCGCAAAAATCGCCTCCATTATACCAAACTCCCGGTCTTGCTGGCAAGATCGGCGGACGCCCGGCCGTGGCTGACACGTGAAAAACAACTACCAAAGCCCTGAAATACCTGACTTCTAAAAAGGCATGTGCCGGCTCTGGACGCCGGCCCCTGCTGGTCAGTTATTGGCGGACCGGCCAAAGGACGCGGCGGCGAGCTTGCGCATTTCGAAGGCGTGCTTCCGGGCGGGGTCAGTGATTTCCCGGCCGCCCGCCAGCATCCGGGCCATTTCCTCCAGGCGGCCCTCCTCGTCCAAATTGCGCACCACCGTACGGGTCTTTCCCCCGAAGGTCTCCTTTGCGATCTGCAGGTGCCGGTCGGCATGACCGGCGATCTGCGGCGCGTGCGTCACGCAGACAACCTGATGTTTTCGGCCGACCGCCCAGAGCTTTTCGGCTACCGCCTGGATCGCGCGCCCGCCGACTCCGGCGTCCACCTCGTCGAAAATCAGGGTGGGTGTTTCGTCCACCTCGGCCAGAAGCTTCTTCAAAGCCAGCATCGTGCGGGAAAGCTCGCCGCCGGAAGCGATTCGGGCCAGCGGCCGGAGGGGCTCTCCGGGATTCGGGGAGAACAAAAACACGGCCTGCTCACGCCCGCGGCCATTCGGCCCCTCAAGCGGTTGGAACTCGACCCGGAACTCGAGCTCTCCAAGCTCCAGTTCCCGGAGTTCAAGGGTAACACCGGTCTCCAAGGCCGCCGCCGTCCGGCGGCGGCCCGCGGAAACCTCGTCCGCCACGGCCTCCCATTCCCCACCCAGGGCGGTGATTCGTTCGGCCAAGCCCGCAATCTCTCCCTCGCTTCCAAGCAGGTGCTCCCGTTCCACGGCCGCCTGTTCCCGGTAGCGGAGCACCTCGTCCAACGTCGTCCCGTACTTGCGTTTGAGCCCCTCAATCAGCGCCAACCGTGCTTCAACCAAGTCGAGCCGTTCCGGATCAAACCGCGCCCGCTCCCGGAGCGCCAGCAGGTCCCGCGCCGTTTCCTGCACCTGGGTCAAGACCGATTCCAGAACGGGTACGGTCTCCCGCGCCTCTTGACACACCCGGCCCAAAGCGCGCAAGTTCTCCAGCGCCCGCCCGATTTGGACCACCGCGGCCGGCCCGAAATCCTCCGCCCCGTACAGCACCTGGTAACTCTCGTCCGCCAGCCGGGCGATCTGTTCCGCATTGACCAAAAAATTCCGCTCTTCCCGGAGACTCTCCTCTTCACCGAATTCAAGGCCCGCGCGGTCTATCTCCTGGATCTGCAAACCCAGCACGTCCAGGCGCCGGGCCCGCTCCATCGCGTCCTGGCGGTATTGCTCCAACAATCGCCGGGTTGAAGTCCAGTCCCGGAAGAGGATTTCCAAGCGCCCCAACGCCGACCGGAGTTCCTGGCCCCCGATCCGGTCCAGCAATTCGCCGTGACGGCTCTCCCGGAGCAGAGACTGCTGTTCGCCCTGTCCATGGAAGTCCACCAGGTGTCGGCCGGTTTCCCGGTAGATCGCCAGCGGCACGGTACGGCCGCCGACCCGGTAGAGGTTCCGGCCGTTGCCAAACAACTCCCGGCTCAAAATCAGCAGTCCGTCCTCCGTCTCGATGCCCGCGTTCTTAACTTCAGGGGGGACGGGAGCCGCGCCTTGAAGGCCGCAGACCAGCTCCAGGTAGGCCCGGCCGGCCCCGGCCCGCACGTAGTCCGGCGACGCCCGCCGTCCCAGGACCACCTCCAGGGCGTCAATGACCAGCGACTTTCCGGTCCCGGTCTCTCCGGTAAGCACGTTAAGTCCCGACCCGAATTCGACTTCCAGATCGTCAATCAGGGCAAAGTTTTTTACGACCAGCCTTTCAATCACGCCCTCACCCCCCCAGCAAGCCGGCCAAGCGCTCCCGGACGCGGCCGACCTCCTGCCGCGACTCTACAGCGATGAATATCGTGTCGTCACCAGCCACGGTGCCGAGGATCTCCGGCCACCGCGCGTAGTCGAGCGCGGAGGCCACCCCTTGGGCCGCCCCGGGGAGGGTCTTCACGACCACCAGGCTCTCGTTGGCGTTCACTTCCCACACGTAGTCCCGGAACAGCCGCACCATCCTCTCCTCGGCGGCGGGACTGAGCTGCTCGCCGGGAGGGAGATACCGCACCGTCTGGCCGTCGGAAGCCTTCAGTAGCCCTATATCCTTAACGTCCCGGGAGACCGTGGCCTGGGTCACCTCAAAACCGGCCTTGCGCAGTTCCTCCGCCAAATCCGCCTGGGTGGCCACCGCCTGCCGGTGGATGATTTCGATTATTTTGCGTTGGCGTCTGGCCTTCACCCGCGTCACCAACCTTTTGAATGATGACCGAAACTTGGTTAACGGCGCCGCACCGCACCCCACCCTGCCGTGTCAAGGCGCGTCACCGGGAGTTGTTCCCCTGAAACTTGAGGCGCAACACCTGAAAACGGTCTTTGGATCCGAACCTTACCAGACGGCAGTCGTGCTCCGCCCGCCGCACCTGCAAGACGTCCTCTTCACTGATCGTCCAGCTCTCCTGCCCATCCACGACCACCACCGGCTTGACGGCCGGGCGGGTCAGGAACAACCGGATCCCGCTGCGCGGGGCTACCACCAGCGGGCGGATCCAGAGGCTGTGCGGGCACAGCGGTGTGACCAGAACGGCCTCGAGGTCCGGCGCCAGAATCGGTCCGCCGGCCGACAGCGAATAGGCGGTGGAACCGGTGGGCGTGGAGACGATGAGCCCGTCGCCCGCGTACCGGGCCACCGGTTCATCGTCTATCTCGAACTCCAGTTCGATCGCCCGCAGGGTCGCGCCCCTGGAAAGCACAACATCGTTCAGACACAACTCGCGGTGCCGGACCTCGCCGTCGCGCATCAACCGCGCCTCGAGCATCAGCCGTCGCTCAGTGGTAAACCGCCCGTCGGCCAGATTCTCAAGCGCCGCGGCCACCCCGGCCGGCTCCACTTCGCTCAGGAACCCGAGCCGGCCCAGGCGCACCCCCATTATCGGCACCCCCTGGTCGGCGAACATCCGGCTCCCGGCCAGCACGGTGCCGTCGCCGCCCAGGGTGATCACCAGGTCGACTCCCAGGCGCCGGGCCTCGGCTAACCCCCTCCATTCACCCGGTTCGTTCTCCACGTGTACCGCGATCAGATCCCGTCCGGCACACCAGGCCGCGATCTGATCGAGCACGGGCTGCATCCGGGGCCCGGGAATCAGCCGGTTGATTACGAGGGCGATGCTCTTCAAAGACGTTCTCCTTCCGCTCAAAAGGTGCCGGCGGGTACGGCCAGGGCAGCGTGCGCCCCATCCACCACCCGGCGCACACCGGCCGGCAGGCCGGGCGCCGTCGGCGATCCTCTCTCAAAGTATACCAAAAATTCGATGTTGCCCTGCGGACCGCGCACCGGGGAGTAATCCAGCGCCCGGACCCCCCAGCCCAGGGTTTCGGCCTCCTGGATGACCCCCAGCAGCACCTCGGCGTGCACACCGGGGTCCCGCACCACGCCCTTTTTGCCGACCAGGTTCCGCCCGGCTTCGAACTGCGGCTTGACCAAGGCAATCCCCCGGGCTTCCGGCGCGGTCAGCCCGTCGACCCTGGGCAAAACCAGTTTCAAAGAAATAAAGGAGACGTCGATGGTGAAGAAGGAAGGCGGCACTCTAAGGGCCGAAGGTGCAAGATGACGGATGTTGGTCCGTTCCAGGACCACCACCCGCGGGTCCCGGCGCAGGCTCCAGTCCAACTGGCCGTACCCGACGTCGACCGCGTAGACCAAGGCCGCCCCGTGTTTCAGGGCACAGTCGGTGAATCCCCCGGTGGACGCGCCCACGTCCAGAACAACTTCTCCGGCCAGGTCGATCCCGAAGGCCCGCAGCGCCTTCTCCAGCTTAAGGCCGCCACGGCTTACGAATGCCGGGTCCGGACCGCGGACTTCAATATCCGCCTGAGGGTCCAATTGCGTTCCCGGCTTGTCCACCCGGGCCCCGTTTACAAAAACAACCCCGGCCATGATTGCCGACCGGGCGCGTTCGCGGCTGGGAAAAAAGCCCCTGGAATACAGGACGATATCCAGTCTTTCCTTGCGGCTCACGCCTTACCTCAGCACCCTCGGCGCCAGTTTCAGCCTGGCCCGTTTTCTTTTCTCACCCTCCGCCGTGCTGACCACGCGGTCCACGGTCAACCCGTACTTGGCCCGCAAAAGGTGGGGGGCGCCGTGCTCGACGAACACATCGGGAAGGCCGATCAACTGCACCCGGACGTCGCTTAAGCCCTTGCCGGCCAGGAGTTCCTGAACGGCGCTGCCGAATCCGCCGGCGATTACGTTTTCCTCCAGGGTGATCAGGCGTCCGGTCCGGCGGGCGTAATGGCAGATGCACTTTTCGTCCAACGGCTTCACGAACCGGGCGTTTACCACCGCCGCCTCTATTCCCCGTCCAGCCAGAATTTCGGCGGCTTTGACCGCCATCGGCACCATGTTGCCGATGGCGATCAACGCAATATCGTCACCTTCGCGCAGCACTTGGGCCCGCCCAATGGGCAACGGCGCAAGGTCCTGGTCCAACGCGCAGCCCGTGCCCGTGCCCCGTGGGTAGCGCACGGCGATGGGGCCGTCGTGCTCCACGGCCGTTTTGAGCATGTGTTGAAATTCGTTTTCGTCCTTCGGGGCCATCAGCACGAGGTTGGGAATCGGGCGCAGGAAGGACAAGTCGAACACGCCCTGGTGGGTGACGCCGTCCTCGCCGACGATTCCGCCCCGGTCCAGGGCGAACACCACGGGAAGCTTTTGCAGGCACACGTCATGCAGCACCTGGTCGTAGGCTCGCTGCAGGAAGGTGGAGTAGACAGCCACGACCGGACGGTAGCCTTCAACCGCCAGCCCGGCGGCCAGGGTGACTGCGTGCTGCTCCGCGATCCCCACATCGAAGAAACGCTGCGGGAACCGCCGCGCAAACGGCCCCAGGCCCGTACCCGACGTCATCGCCGCGGTGATCGCCAGGAGGCGGTCGTCTTCTTCGGCCAACCGCACCACGGTCCGGCCGAACACTTCGGTGAAGGAAATTCTGGCGGCAACCGGCGTTTCCCCCGTGACCGGGTCAAACGGGCCGACCCCGTGAAACTTGTCGGGGTTCATCTCGGCCGGGGCGTATCCCTTGCCCTTTTTAGTCAGGACGTGCACCACCACCGGACCTTCAACGGCCTGGGCCTGCCGGAACACACTGAGCATCGCGGGGATGTTGTGCCCGTCGATCGGGCCCAGATAGGTGAAGCCCAGCTCCTCAAACAGCATCCCGGCGACCAGCAGGTATTTCAAGCTGTCCTTCACCCGTTCGATCCAGCCGAGCACCCGCGGACCGATGGCGGGGATCCGCCGCAGCAGTGACTCCACTTCGTCCTTGCTCCGGGAGTACATGGGGTCGGTACGCAGACGGGAGAGGTAGCGGGCCATGGCCCCCACGTTTTTGGCGATGGACATCTCGTTGTCGTTTAAAACGATGATCAACCGCCGGCCCAGGTGACCGGCCTGGTTGAGCGCTTCGAAGGCCATCCCGCCCGAAAGCGCGCCGTCTCCGATCACGGCCACCACGTTCCGGTCCTCCCCGTTCAAATCCCGGGCGAGCGCCATGCCCAGCACGGCGGAAATCGAGGTGCTGCTGTGGCCGGTGCCGAAGCAGTCGAACTCACTCTCGTTCCGGTTCGGAAACCCGCTCAAGCCTTCGAATTGGCGCAGGGTGTGAAACTTATGCTTGCGTCCGGTGAGGATTTTGTGCACGTAGCTCTGGTGGCCGACATCCCAGACGATCCGGTCCTGGGGCGCCCGGAAGACGTAGTGCAGAGCCAGCGTCAGTTCAACGACCCCCAGGTTGGGAGCCAGATGGCCCCCGGTGCGGGCCACGGTGGAAACAATCAGCTCGCGGAGCTCGGCCGCCAGTTCGTCAAGCTGATCCGGGTTCAGCGCCCGGAAATCGGTCAGGTGGCTTATTCCGTCCAGCAATCCCAAGAAGTGATCATTCCTTTAGGGTCAGAACTCAAAAGTTCAAAACGCTCCAACAACGGGCGGCGGACCACATTTGAAGTTTTGAGGTCAGACCACGGTATGTAATCATAGCACGCCGCCGGAACCGGGGCAAATCCCCCTGGAATGCCTCCCGGACTCCGTTCAAAAGCCCTTAAACGTAGGCTTCGCCTTTTCCACTCAAAACTCCCGCGACACGATGAATACCGCCGCCTGGCGCAGGAAATCCGCCTCGGGCCCAAACTCCCCAAGGGCGGCCAGCGCGGCGGCGCAGTGTTCGGCGCCGCGCCGCCGGGCGGTCTCCAGCCCGCACACGGAAACGTAGGTGTGTTTTTTGTTCCGCGCGTCGCTGCCCGCCGGCTTTCCGGTCTGTTCAGCCTGCCCGGTGACGTCCAGGATGTCATCGGTGATCTGAAACGCCAACCCGAAATGCTCGGCAAACATGGTCAACCGCTCCAGCCGGCCCGGGCGTGCGCCGCCGAAGATCGCTCCGGAGCGCACCGCCATCCGGAACAGTGCCCCGGTCTTGGCGCGGTGCAGGGTTTCAAGCTCTGCTTCGCCGACGGTCCGGAAGACGGAGGTCACGTCCAGCACCTGGCCCCCGATCAATCCCGCGGTACCACAGGCTGCGGAGAGTTCCTCCAGAACGGTTAGAATGCGGTCCGGCAAAATAGCCCCGTCCCGGCGGCACCCGGCCAGGACCTCAAACGCCAGGGCAAAGAGCGCGCTCCCGGCCAGGAGCGCGACCGCCTCGCCGAATACCCGGTGACTGGTTGGTTTTCCCCGTCTCAAGTCGTCGTTGTCCATTGCGGGCAGGTCATCATGAATCAGTGAGTACGTGTGGATCAGCTCGACCGCACAGGCCGCCGGGAGCACCAGTCTTTCCGGAGCGTGCACGGCTTGCGCGGCGGCGAGAGTCAGTGCCGGCCGCAGCCGCTTTCCGCCGGCGAATACGCTGTAACGCATCGCCTCGTGAATGACCAGGGGAGCTGCGGACGCCGGAGGCAGGCACGAATGCAACGCCTCATCGATTAGAGCCGCCTTTTCCGCCAGCATATCGAGAAACCGGCTCAAAAATCTCCGCCTCCATTCGCTGGCCGGCTTCGGCCGCGACCGTCCCGCGCCAACACCTCCAGCTGCTGTTCGGCCGAATCAAGCATCCCGTGACAGGCGTGAGCCAGCTCCACCCCCTCGGCAAAAAGGCCCAGTGCCTCCTCGAGCGGCATTTCTCCCCGCTCCAGAAGCTGCACGATCTCCTCCAGGCGCCGCAGCGCCTCCTCAAAAGCTTTGCCGCTCACTGCCCGGCGCTCCTCCCCGGCACAAGTCCGAGCCGGCGGACCACGGTCCGCTCGACGGACTTCTCCATCTCGGCCGCTTGGTCGCCGAGGCGCTTCGTTTCCTGCCGCAACCGCTCGACCACCGTGCGCTCCTCCAGTTGGCGGGTGTTGATCAGAACGTTCACCACCGCGCTTCTTACGGAGGCCGCCGCCAGGTAGGCCGCCACCGCGGCGTCGCTCAGCGCCTGCTCGCTGCCGGCGGCCGCCAGGCGTTCAGCCAGCCTAAGGGTCTCCAATCCCGCCCGCGCCACCTCCAGCGGGACTTCCGCCGCCCGGCCGAGGGCGGACTGAACGGCTCTCCGGCGTTCTTCCCGCTCCTGGTCGGTACTCCGCGCCATTTTATAGGTTTCGAGCAGCCGCGCAAAAGCGGCGGCGTCCTCGCCCGCCAGGGCCAGGAGTTCCCGGCCGAGCGCGCGCGCTTCCTGGCCGAGCGCGCGCGCTTCCTTTAGGACGGCCCGCATCTCGGGCTCCACATCCCGGTAATGCGCCCGCGCACAAGTCAGTT
>DBEH01000045.1:0-21632 GCA_002294005.1 Firmicutes bacterium UBA911
CTAACTCTTGACACGGACCGTTTCTTCCGGGGGGTTTACAGTGCCCGGGGTGATCGACTATGCTAGAGCTGGCCGGGGCCGTCTCCATATGGGCTATTCCGGTCTTTCTCGCCGTGGTCCTGATTGCGGGGGCCGCTCGCCGGGTCCGCGTGCTCGAATCCTTTGTGGAAGGCGCCGAGCAAGGGTTTGGAATGGCGGTCAAGCTCATTCCCTGCCTGGTGGCGATGGTGGTCGCCATCAGCGTTTTCCGGGCCTCGGGCGCCATGGACTCCTTCGTGGGGCTGATCGCCCCGCTGCTTGCTTTGGTCGGCGCGCCGCCGGAGATTGTGCCCCACGCCCTGATGCGCCCACTCTCCGGGGGTGCCGCCCTGGGGATCGCCACCGAGCTGATCGAAAAGCACGGGCCGGACAGTTTTATCGGACTGTTGGTCTCAACGATGCAGGGTTCGACCGACACCACCTTCTACGTGCTGACACTATACTTCGGAGCCGTGGGGGTGAGGCGGTACCGCTACGCCGTGGCCTCCGGCCTGACGGCGGACCTGACCACCCTCCTGGCGTCCCTCTTCATCGTGGGCCTCGTTTTTAGAGGTTAGAGCGGCGGGAAACCGGGCAAGGTGAAGCCAGGCCGGAGGTGAACCGCTTGGTGAGGCTGCACAAGTACCTGGCGGAGGCCGGCGTCGCCTCGCGCCGCGCCTGCGAAGAGCTGATCCTGGCCGGGCGGGTGCGGGTCAACGGGCGGGTGGTCCACGAACTGGGGACCACGGTCGATGGCTTTAAGAACCGTGTGGAGGTGGACGGCCGCGAAGTCCGGCCCGAGGCCAAGGTTTACATTTTGTTGTACAAGCCCCGCGGCTACGTGACCACGGCCCGGGATCCCCAGGGAAGGCGAAAAGTCACGGACCTGGTGGCGGGAGCGGGCCGGCGGGTCTTTCCGGTCGGCCGCCTGGACTACGACAGCGAGGGCCTCCTGCTGCTGACCAACGACGGCGACCTGGCCTACCGCCTGACCCATCCCCGTTTCCACGTCCCGAAGACCTACCGGGTGGTGCTGGACCGCACGCCCGGACCAGCGGCGCTCGGTGAGATCGCCCGCGGCGTTCGCCTGGAGGACGGCCCGACGGCGCCGGCCGAAGTCCGCCTGCTTGGGGGTGACGGCGGGGAGGTGCTGGTGGAGATGACCATTCATGAGGGCCGGAAACGTCAGGTGCGGCGGATGTGGGCCGTCCTGGGCTTTGAAGTCAAGAGGCTCAAACGCGTGCGGATGGCCAGCCTCGATCTCGGGAGCCTTGAGCCCGGCCGCTGGCGGCACCTGCGACCGGCCGAGCGGCAAAGCTTAAGGAAACTGGTTGGTTTGGCGTAAACCCGGCAGGATTTCCATTAATCGACTAGAATTGACTTTTGGAGAAGAGGCAATGGACGCGGAGGGGGGAAGGCCTGTTGGTACGGACCCAGACGGGCCAGGAACTGGTGGAAGCGGAACTGCGGGTCAGGGTGCGCCTGGACTTCAAAGGCGTGTCCCGTCCGGGCAAGCTTTTCTTTGGGGGGAAACCGACGGAAAAGGTGGCGGAGGAGACCCGTGAACAGCAGTTGGCCCTTTTCCGGAACGTTCCGGTACAGGGAATAAGAATCGAGGATATCAGTTTGGGCGGGGAAATCTACACCGTGTTCGACGAACAGGGCAACGTAGAGGTGGCCTACGCTCCGGCCGAGCTGACCCTGGTGGCCGATACCGTTGAGGATCTGGTACGGTTCGTAGTGCGCGATGATTTTCGCCGGATCGAGGTCCTGGAACCCGCCAACGTGGTATTAGGGCACCTGGATGTCGAGCGGTTGATGTTTCGGGTCAATGAGGAAAACAAGGCGGTGCAACGCATGCTGGAGCGGAAATACGCGCGTTGACGCCGACCCATAGGAGGAACATATGAGTCCGGTACGCGGAATCCGGGGCGCAAATACCGTCGAGGACAATACCCAGGCGGCCATTTTCCGGGCTGTGCGGGAACTGCTGGAGACCGTGGTCCGGGCCAACGAGCTCCAGTTGGAGGATATCGTCAGCGTGTTTCTAACGCTTACTCCGGATCTGGACGCCGATTTTCCGGCGACGGCGGCCCGGGACATGGGCTGGGACCGGGTTCCGCTCCTGTGCGCCACCGAGATCAATGTTCCGGGAGCCATGCCTCGTTGCCTGCGTGTCCTGATGCACGTCCACACCGGCCGCTCCCAGAACGAGATCAAACATGTGTACCTGGACCGGACGGCCGCTTTGCGTCCGGACCTCTCTCAATGATCTCCGCCTTTGCCTGGGGGGTTGACCGATGCGTAGAGTCCCTGTTTCGGCCTTGGTCCCGGGTATGCGGATCGGCAGGGAAGTAGCGGGAGGCCGCGGCGAGGTCTACCTCCAAACCGGAGTCATCCTCACGCATAAGTACATCCGCAAGCTGGCCGAACTCGGCTTTGTGTCCGTATATGTGCGCGATGCTTTGCTGGGCGATCTCCACGTGGCGGAAGCCAAGGACGTAGTGCGCGACGAAACCCGGCGCGAAGCAGTCAGCGGAGTGCGCAACCTCCTCCGGGAAGCGGCGGAGTCCGGGGCCAAGATAATTGAACCGCCGAGAGAACTGGCCCGGACGGTCAGTGACATGGTGAGTCAAGTTGTGGAGAACCCCTCCCCAACCATCAACATCTACGACATCCGTGCCCAGAATGAGTATTTGTACCACCACTCCGTCAATGTCTGCGCCCTGGCGCTGGTTATCGGCACGCAGATCGGCCTCTCCCGGCGTGAGCTGTATGAACTGGGAATTGGAGCGCTGATGCACGACGTGGGGAAGATCAGAGTTCCCGCGGAGATCCTGGACAAGCCCGGAAAACTGAGCGCCGAGGAGTTCGAGCTGGTTAAGAAGCACACGCTTTATGCCGAAGAATTGCTTCAGAACAATCCCCCGGCGGCGGCGTTGGCCGGTATGCATCACGAGCGGCTGAACGGCGAGGGTTACCCAAGAGGGCTGAAGGCAGGGGAGATCCCGCCGCTGGTCCAGATTGTCGGCATTGCCGATCTGTTCGACGCCCTGACGGCCGACCGGTGCTACCGGAAGGCCTACCGTCCGGACCAGGCTCTGGAGATGCTGCTGGGGGCCGGAGATTTCTGGTTTGACTTCGATCTGGTGCGTGCTTTTGTGGTCAACGTGGCCGCCTACCCGGTCGGCACACTGGTGGAACTGAACTCCGGGGAGATCGGTGTGGTGGTGAGCACGCCCAAGGGGTTCCCGACCCAACCGGTGGTGCGCTTGTTTGTCGCGGCTGATGGTGGTTGGCTGGCCGACGCGCACGATGTCTCCACCCTGGACAAATGCCTGTTCGTAGCCAGGGTATTGGACGAGGAAGAGATCTCTTTCATCAAGAAGGCGTTGCACAGCAGGCAGACTTAAAGCCCAAAAACGGAGATGTCCTATCGATGCGAAAGGTACCGGTGAACTACCTTGAGCCGGGAATGCGGCTGGCGCGGCCGGTTCTGGGCACCGGCGGCGAGGTGTATTTGGCGGCCGGTGTCACTTTGAGCGGAAAGTACATTCAACGGCTGGAGAAGATCGGCTTTAGCTCCGTTCATGTGGAGGACCGCCTGCTTGACGGGGTGTTCGTGCAGGACGTTATATCGGATAAGACCAGACGGGACGCCATAATGCAGGTCCGAAAATCGCTCACGGAATGGTCCAGGCCCGGAACAAAAGCGCTCAATGTTCCGCAGGACATTACCCTGGTGGCGGACGCCATTGTCGGCGAGTTACTGAACAACCCCTTCTCCAGCGTCAACCTGGTCGATATTCGTACCGAGGGAGCGTACCTCTTTCATCACTCTGTAAACGTGTGCGTACTGGCCGTCCTCGCCGGAATAAACCACGGGCTTCAAAGAGAACAACTGATCAATCTCGGGGTGGGCGCTCTGCTGCACGATGCCGGGAAAGTACGGATCCCCGCCGAGATCTTGAACAGGCCGGGACCGCTGACGGCGGAGGAGTTTGACCGGGTCAAGCTGCATTGCGCTTACGGGCGGGATATCCTCGGCGGGAACCCAACGGCCAGCGTCATTGCTTACGCCCATCACGAGCGTTACAACGGGGAAGGTTATCCTCTTGGACTCAAGGGAAGGGACATCAACTACCTCGCTCAGATGGTGGGGATAGCCGACATTTACGACGCGCTCACCTCCGACCGGTGTTACCGCAAGGCGCACGCGCCCCACGACGCCCTGGAGTTGATCGCCGGTTCGGGGAACTGGTGGTTTGACACCAGGTTGGTGCACAACTTCGTGCGCTGCGTGGCGGCCTATCCCACGGGAACCTTGGTCGTGCTGAGTACCGGAGAAGTCGGGGTGGTAGTCGACACCCCGCAGGCGTATCCCTTCTTCCCCAACGTGCGGATACTGCTCAACGCCCAGAGGCGGAAGGTGCTTCCTTACACCCTGTCGACGGTGCAGGAAAACCTGTGGGTCAGCCGTGTCCCGGACGACGAGGAAGTCCAGACCATCCGGCAAACGTTAGGGGAAACCTTCTGATCCGTCTGTTTGACAAAAACGATTGACAACTTCGCCTGGGTGTGGTATTTATACGGGTGTAACCAACCGGTTCGGTAACGGGATCAGCGTAGCGGAGACAGGGCGAGATAGATGAGCTGAGTTGAGCCTGGTGCGCATGACCATGCCGGCGCTCTTCTGAGTGTCGGTTTTTGTATTTTGGGAAGGAGGCGCGGCCTTGAGCGGGGCAAACCCATCCATCGAACAATACTGGATGCTGGCGGAGACGAATAACCTGATTCCCGTTTTTCAGGAATGGACCATCGATATGGAGACCCCGATTTCCATCTTCAAGCGCTTAGAGCCCCAAGGCCCGTGTTTCTTACTGGAGAGCGTGGAGGGTGGCGAAAGCCTGGGCCGGTACTCCTTCATGGGCTTTGATCCCTTGTGGACGCTGGAGTTGAAGAACGGCGCGGGCGTGCTGCGCAGCGCAGCCGGCGAAGAGGCGGTGAGCGGTCATCCCCTCGATATCCTGGCCCGTACGTTGGGGCAGTACCGCTGCCCCGACCTTGACCTGCCCCGGTTTTTCGGCGGCGCCGTCGGGTATTTCGGCTACGACCTGGTCCGCCACCTGGAGCGGCTGCCGGCGAGCGCCCCGGACAACCTCGGTCTTCCGGACTTAAGCGTGATGTTCCCGGAAACGGTGTTGATTTTCGACCATGTCCAGCACACCCTGAAAGCGGTGGTGAACACCACAGTCGGCACTAATCCCGATGCCTCCCACGCGCGGGCCTGTGCCCGGATGCAACGCCTGCGGGAATCACTGGACGGACGGTTTCCGGAGTACAGCGGCCTTCCGGCCGCGGGGAACGGGCCGCATCAGGTGACGGCGGAGACCACCCCGGAGGCCTTCAAGGCCGCGGTGCGCCGGGCCAAGGAGTACATCGCCGCGGGAGAAATACTACAAGTGGTTCTGTCCCTGCGGCTGCGGGTTCCGCTACCAACACCGCCCTTTGAAATGTACCGGAGGCTCCGGATCATCAATCCCTCGCCGTACCTATTCTACCTGGACCTGGGCTCCACTGCGGTGGTCGGCGCCTCTCCGGAGATGCTGGTCCGGGTGGAGGGCGGCGCGGTGCGGACCAGGCCGATCGCCGGCACCCGCCCCCGGGGCGCCGGCCGGGCCGGCGACCTGGCCTGCGAGGAAGAACTGAGAGGGGACGCCAAGGAGCGGGCGGAGCACCTGATGTTGGTCGACCTGGGCCGGAATGACCTGTCTCGGGTGTGCACACCCGGTTCGGTGCAAGTCCCCCTGTTTATGACCGTGGAGCGCTATTCTCACGTGATGCATCTCACCTCGGAGGTGCGGGGGACCCTTGAGTCCGGACGAACCGCCCTGGAGGCGCTGGAGGCGACTTTTCCTGCGGGCACGGTAAGCGGCGCGCCGAAGGTGCGGGCCATGGAGATCATTGAGGAACTGGAACCGTCCCGCCGCGGTATCTACGCCGGGGCGGTCGGTTACCTGGGATTGACCGGGAACCTGGATACCTGCATCGCGATCCGCACCGCTGTCGTCCGCGACGGCCATGCCTATATCCAGGCCGGGGCGGGCATCGTCGCTGATTCCGATCCGGACCGCGAGTACCAGGAAGTGATGCACAAGGCGTCCGCCTTAATTCAGGCGGCGCAGGGGGCCTTAACGTGATTCTGATGATTGACAATTACGACTCGTTCACCTACAACCTGGTGCACTACCTGGCCGAATTGGGCCGGGACGTGCGGGTGGCGCGCAACGACACCGTCCGGCTGGCGGAAGTGGACGCCCTGGCGCCGTCGGCGATCGTAATTTCTCCCGGGCCGGGATCCCCCGACAGCGCCGGAATATCTCTGGACCTGGTGAAGTATTGCGCCGGCAGGATTCCGATCCTGGGCGTTTGTCTGGGCCACCAGGCGATCGGTCAGGCCTTCGGTGGGCGGGTGATCAGGGCGGCACGCCCAATGCATGGGAAAACGTGCGCGGTTGGACACGACGGGAAGTCGATTTTCCGGGGATTGCCCTCGCCCTTCACGGCCACGCGCTATCACTCTTTGATCGTGGACGCCGGGAGCCTGCCGCCCTGTTTGGAAGTGAGTGCCCGCTCGCCCGAGGGGGAAATTATGGCCTTGAGGCACCGCCGCCACCCGGTCGAGGGGGTGCAGTTCCACCCGGAATCGATTCTGACCGAATGGGGACGGGAGTTGCTTGCCAATTTTCTTGGTCTGGAGACGGGCCGGAGGGGAGGGTTTCGGAATTGATGCGGGAAGCGCTGCAAAAACTGGTCGGCGGGGAGGACCTGGAGCAGCACGAAGCGGAAATGGTCATGGCCGACATCATGGACGGCCGGGCCACGCCCGCGCAGATCGGCGCGCTGCTGGCCGGCCTGCGCCTGAAGCGGGAGACGGCGGCGGAAATCCGGGGCTTCGCTCTGGCGATGCGGGCGCGGGCCGAACTGGTGCCGACGCGGCACGAACTGGTGGCCGACACCTGCGGTACCGGCGGTGACGGCGCCCAGACCTTCAATATCTCCACCACCGCCGCCTTCGTCGTGGCCGGCGCCGGAGTACCGGTGGCCAAACACGGCAACACGGCGGTCTCCAGCCGGTGCGGCAGCGCGGACGTCCTGCGCCATCTGGGGGCGAACCTGGACTTGACCCCGGCGCAGATGGGAGCCTGCCTCGACGAGGTGGGGATCGCCTTTCTTTTCGCGCCGCACCTGCACCGGGCCATGCGGCACGCCGCCGGACCGCGGAAGGAACTGGGCATCCGGACCGTGTTCAACATCCTGGGGCCGTTGACCAACCCGGTGCGCCCCCGGGTTCAGGTGCTGGGGGTCTTCGACCCGGCGGCCGCGGAGTTGGTGGCCGAGGCCCTGAGCGGCCTGGAGGTGGAACGCGCCTTCGTCGTTCACGGGGCCGGCGGTTTGGACGAGGTGTCGCCAGCCGGTCCGGCCAAGGTCTGGGAAGTGCGCCCCGGTTCGGTGCGGGCGGGGGTCCTTGACCCGGCGGAACTGGGGTTTGCCCGGGCCGGTGCCGAGTCCCTGGCCGGCGGTTCCCCGGCGGACAACGCCCGGATCACGCTGGAAATCCTGCAGGGCGCCTCCGGGCCGCAGCGGGACGCGGTACTCTTAAACGCAGGTCTGACGCTTTTGGCCGCGGGCCGGGCCGGGGACATGGCCCAAGCGGTGCGCCTCGCGGCCGAGTGTTTGGATTCCGGGGCGGCCCGGGAGCGACTGGCGCGACTGATTGCGTTCACGGGGCGGTGCAAGCATGCTGAACAAGATAATCGCCTCCAAGCGTAGCGAGGTGGAGGTGCTGCGGCGGAGAACGTCACCGGCGGCCTGGCGGGAGGCGGCCGCCGCCGCGCCGCCCACCCGGAGCCTCATCCGGGCGCTGCGGGCACAGCCCGGGGTGTCCCTGATCGCCGAGGTGAAGGGCCGTTCCCCTTCGGCTGGAGTGATCCGCGCCGCCTTCGACCCGGTGGAAATCGCCGGTGTTTACGAGGGCGCCGCCGCCGCCGCCGTTTCCGTGCTTACGGACCACACCTATTTCGGCGGCCGTCCGGAATACCTTTCGGCGATCCGGCAAAGCGTGGCCCTGCCGCTGTTGCGCAAGGATTTCATCATCTCCGGGCACCAGGTATACGAGTCCCGCGTGCTGGGCGCGGACGCGGTCCTGTTGATCGCCGCCGTCCTGGACGACTACGAACTGAAAGACCTCATGGAACTGACCGCGGCTCTCGGTATGGAGCCCCTCGTCGAAGTCCATACCCCGGGGGAGCTGGAGCGCGCCGTCGCCGCGGCGGCGAGCCTGGTGGGGATCAACAACCGGGACCTGGGCACTTTCCGGACCGATCTCAAGCACACCCGGGAATTGGCGGCACATTTGCCGGCCGGGGTGACCAAGGTCAGCGAGAGCGGCATCCGCACCCGGGACGACATGCTGACGCTGGCGGCCTGGGGCGTGGACGCCGCCCTGGTGGGGGAGGCCCTGATGCGGGCTAAAGACATCGGGGTCCGCGTCCGGGAACTCCTGGGGACGGCCTGATAGTTCAAGGACGCCGTGTGCCAGGCTTGTTGAATGAGCAAGCGACGTGCGAAATCAAGGGGGGCTTGCCACCATAAGTGAATAAGTTAAGTGCCTGGCACCTACTGGTCAAAATCTGCGGGATCACGGACTCTGATACCGCCCTGGCGGCGGCGGCCGCCGGCGCCGACGCCCTCGGCTTTGTGTTCGCCCCGGGGCGGCGCCGGGTCGCACCGGAAACGGCGCGCGACATCATCCGGAGACTGCCCCCGGAAGTGCTCACCGTGGGGGTTTTCGTGGACGAAGATCCGGAAACGGTCCGTGGAATCGCTGCGTACTGCGGGCTGGGGGCGCTCCAGTTCCACGGGCGGGAAAGTCCGGACTACTGCCGGGACTTCCAGGGGCGGGCGGTCAAGGCTTTCGGGGTGACCAGGAGTTCTGCCGGGGACCTGGAGCGGGCCGCCGCTGCGTATCCGGTCTGGGCGCTCTTGCTGGACACCGCCGCGGGGGGGCGGCCGGGCGGCACGGGGCGGGTGTTCGACTGGCGGCTTGTGGAGTCCCTGAAGTTCTCCCGGCCGGTCATTCTGGCGGGGGGCTTGAACCCCGAAAACGTCCAGGCGGCGATCGCCGCCGTCCGCCCTTACGGGGTGGACGTTTCCACGGGGGTTGAAACCGGGGGGGTCAAAGACCCGGAGAAAATTCGCCGTTTCATTAAACTGGCAAGGGAGGCGGGATGATGCTGCCGGATGAGAGGGGGTACTACGGCGCTTTCGGGGGCCGCTACGTTCCCGAGACACTCATGTCGGCGCTCGAGGAGTTGGGGCAGGCCTATCAGAGCGCCCGGGCGGACGAGCGGTTCCAGCAGGAGATCGACCACTACCTGAGTCACTATGTGGGCCGGCCGAGTCCCCTCTATTTTGCGGCGAACTTGAGCCGGGAAGCGGGAGGGGCCCGGATTTACCTCAAAAGAGAGGACCTGAATCATACCGGGGCCCACAAGATCAACAACACCCTCGGGCAGGCGCTGCTGGCCCGGCGGATGGGGAAAAAGCGGCTGATCGCGGAGACGGGCGCCGGACAGCACGGCGTGGCCACCGCCACGGCGGCCGCGCTGTTCGGGTTTTCCTGCACCATCTTTATGGGCAGCGAGGACGTGCGGCGTCAGGCACTGAACGTGTTCCGGATGCGGCTTCTGAGCGCCGAGGTGGTTGAAGTGGCCGCGGGGAGCAAAACCCTGAAAGACGCGATGAACGAGGCCATCCGCGACTGGGTGACCAACGTGGAACACACCTACTACCTGATCGGTTCGGTGGCCGGGCCCCACCCGTACCCGTTGATGGTCCGGGAATTCCAGTCGGTGATCGGGAGGGAGACGCGCCGGCAGGCCGTTCGGCTGACCGGCGGCCTGCCGGACTACATAGTGGCCTGCGTCGGCGGGGGCTCGAACGCCATGGGCATGTTCTCGGAGTTCCTGGGGGAAACGAAGGTGTGCCTGGTCGGCGTGGAGGCCGGAGGACTCGGCCCGGAAACGGGCCGCCACGCGGCGACCCTGTCCCGCGGCTGGCCGGGGGTGCTGCACGGTTCGCTGAGCTACCTGCTCCAGGATGTCCACGGCCAGGTGCTGCCGGTGCATTCGGTCTCCGCCGGCCTGGACTACCCGGGGGTGGGCCCGGAACTGAGCTATCTAAAAGATTCGGGCCGGGTCCTTTTCACCACCGCCACGGACGCCGAGGCGCTGGACGCTTTCCGGCTGCTGTGCCGGACGGAGGGCATCCTGCCCGCGCTGGAAAGCGCCCACGCCGTGGCCGAGGCGGTGAAGCTGGCCCGGACCTTGACGCCGGCGGCGTCGGTCGTCGTCAACCTCTCGGGTCGGGGGGACAAAGACGTCGAGACGGTGGCGGGGGAGGTGCGGCAATGAGCGGCGGGCGGATCGCCGCCGCCTTCGAGCGGCTGCGCGGGCGGGGGGAAAAGGGGCTCATCACCTTTGTAACCGCCGGCTACCCAAACCTGGAGACGACCAGGAGCCTGGTGCTGGCGATGGCGGATTCGGGGGCGGACGTGATTGAACTAGGGGTGCCGTTTTCGGACCCGCTGGCGGATGGCCCGGTGATCCAACGGGCCTCGCAGGCCGCGCTGAACACGGGCGTTACCCTGGCCGCGATCCTGGCGCTGGTACGGGAACTGCGGCGGGAGACCGGTGTTCCCCTGGTGCTGATGAGTTACTTCAATCCCATCCTCAGCTTCGGGCCGGAGCGGCTGGCGTCCGCGGCCGCCGGGGCCGGGGCCGACGGCCTGATCATCCCGGACCTGCCGCTGGAGGAAGCCGGCCCGGTGCTGGAACTCGCGGACGGATACGGCCTGGACCTGATCCCCCTGGTGGCGCCGACCTCCACGCCGCGCCGGATCGCCGCGATTGCGGCGCAGGCCCGGGGCTTCGTGTACTGCGTGTCGGTGACGGGCGTGACCGGCGCGCGGTCCGGCTACTCCGAAAAGCTGGCGGGGGTGTGCCGGACGGTGCGGGAGCATACCCGGCTGCCGGTCGCGGTCGGCTTCGGCATCGCCCACGAAGACCAGGTGCGCGTGCTGGCCCCCCACGCCGATGCCCTGATCGTGGGCAGCGCCGTCATCGATTTGATCCAAGGCACGGATAAGAACGGGAGCGTCAGCAGAGTAGGGAGTCTGGTAGTTGAACTGAAACAACTACTGCAGAAATTATAGGTTGCGTGCCTCCGGGGTTGGTGGTAACATTCTTTACAAACTACCTCGGAGCCACAAGAAGTCTCTGCGGCTGACAAAGATGGTTCCGTCCCGGGGAGGGAGTCGATTGTCCGAACTGGCGCGGGGAAATATCCTGGACCTGGCGGTGTACCGGCCGGGCAAGCCCATTGAAGAAGTGCAGCGGGAACTCGGCCTCACGGAGGTCGTGAAGCTGGCGTCGAACGAAAACGCCGTCGGAGCGTCCCCGGAAGTAATCGAGGTTCTGAAAAACGCCGCTTACGTGGTACACTGCTATCCTGACGGGTCGAGCTACCGGCTGCGGCAGGCGTTGGCTGAATTTTACGGGCTCGACCCCGGGCAAGTACACCTGGGCAACGGTTCCAACGAAATCGTGCAGCAGATTTCCCTGGCTTTTCTGGATCCGGGTGACGAAGCACTGATGCCTGTTCCCAGTTTTCCGCGCTACCAACCGCTGGCCCGGATGATGAACGCCGTGCCGGTGGAGGTGCCGCTGACGGACGACACCCTGGACCTGGAGGCCATGGCCGCGCGCCTGAACCCGCGTACCAAGCTGGTGTACATCTGCAACCCGAACAACCCGACCGGCACCATCGTCGGCCGCGCGGAACTGGACCGTTTCATGGGCCTTGTGCCCCGGCGCTGCCTGGTAGTGCTGGACGAGGCCTATTTCGAGTACGTTGACGACCCGCGCTACCCGGACGGCCTGGCCTACGTCGCCGCTCTTCCGAATGTGGTCGTGCTGCGCACTTTTTCCAAGATGTACGGGCTGGCCGGGCTGCGTGTCGGTTACGCCGCGGCGCGGCCGGGAATCGTGGACTGCCTGGAGCGGGTGCGCGAACCGTTTAACGTGAACAGCATGGCCCAGGAAGCAGCCCTCACCGCCCTGGCCGGCCAGGCCCACGTGGAGGCGCTCCGGAAGCTGAACCGGGAGGAAAAGGAATACCTGTACCGGGAGTTCACCCGGATGGGGTTGCCCTATGTGCCTACCGAGGCGAACTTCATCCTGTTTGACGCCGGCCGGGACGAAAAAGCGGTGTTTCAAGGCCTATTGCGCCGGGGCGTCATTATCCGGGGCGGGTTCGGTTATCCCACCCGCCTGAGGGTCACCATCGGCACCCGCGACCAGAACCGGAAGTTCATCAAAGCCCTGGAAGCGTTTCTGAAGGAGGAATAAAGGATGGTCATTGTAATGCACCATGAGGCGAGCGAAGCGGAGATTGAGTCTGTCGTGAAGAGAATAGAGTCGGCCGGCTACCGGGCCCACCTTTCCCGCGGGGTGGAGCGGACGATTATCGGGGCCATCGGCGACGAGACCCTCCTCGGGGACGCCGGGATCGAACTCCTGCCGGGGGTGGACAAGGTCATCCCGATCATGGCCCCGTACAAACTGGCCAGCCGGGTGATGAAATCCGAGCGCACGGTGGTCACCATCGGGGACGTGACCATCGGCGGCGACACCGTCCAGGTGATGGCCGGCCCGTGCGCGGTCGAAAGCGAAGAACAGCTTTTTGAGGTGGCGGAAAGAGTCAGGGAGGCCGGAGCGCGGATTTTGCGGGGCGGCGCCTACAAACCCCGCACCTCCCCTTATGCTTTCCAGGGACTGGCCGAGAGGGGGCTTAAGCTTCTGGCCGAGACCCGGGCGCGGTACGGCCTGCTGATTGTGACCGAGGTCATGGATGCCCAGACGCTGCCCCTGGTGGCCGAGTACGCGGACATCATCCAGATCGGCACCCGGAACATGCAGAATTTCTACCTGCTCCGTGAAGTGGGCCGGTACAACAAACCGGTCCTGTTAAAACGCGGCCTGGCGGCCACCATTGAGGAATGGCTGATGGCGGCCGAGTACATCCTGAACGAGGGGAACCCGAACGTAATCCTGTGCGAACGCGGGATCCGCAGTTTTGAGACCTTTACCCGGAATACCCTGGACATTTCGGCCGTGCCGATCGTCAAGCATCTCTCCCACCTGCCGGTGGTGGTCGACCCCAGTCACGGCATCGGCAAGTACAAGTTCGTGCCGCCGATGGCACTGGCCGCCGTGGCTGCCGGGGCCGACGGCCTCCTGATCGAAGTCCACCCCAACCCGTCCGAGGCCTTGTGTGACGGGGCGCAGTCCCTGACCCCGAAGAAGTTTGGGAAGACTATGGTTCAACTGGCGCAGATCGCGCACGCAGTCGGCCGGAGAGTCTAGCGGTCAGGTTGCCGGCGTTTTAAGGAGAGGGCTTTTTTGTTTAACCAGGTGTCCATTATCGGGGTGGGCCTCATCGGGGGTTCTATCGGCCTGGGTTTAAGGGCCCGGGGATTGGCCCGCACCGTGACCGGCGTCGGCCGCGACCCGTCGCGCCTGCAAGAGGCGCGTGCGCGGGGCGCCGTCGATCATTTCACCACCGACCCCCAAGCCGGACTGGCCGGCGCCGAACTGGTGGTCATCGCCGTTCCGGTGGCCAGCATCATCCCGGTGTTGCGCTCCGTGCTCCCGCACCTGCGGCCGGAAACCATTGTGACGGATGTCGGGAGCTGCAAAGCGGCGGTGGTGGACGCCGCCGTTGAGATTATTCCCGCCGGGGTGCACTTCGTGGGCGGGCACCCTATGGCCGGTTCGGAGCAGGCCGGGATCGGCGGTGCCGACCGTTACCTGTTTGAGGGCGCGTACTACGTTCTCACGCCCACGCCCCGCACCGATCGGCGGGCATTGGAGCGGGTGCGGTTGATGGCGGAAGGACTGGGGTGCCGGGTGATCGAGATGGTGCCCGGCGAACATGACCGGGCCGTGGCCGCCGTCAGCCACTTGCCGCACCTGTTGGCCTGCACCCTGGTGAATACGGTGGCCGGGATGGAAGGTTCGGAACGGGCGCTGGCGCTGGCGGCCGGCGGCTACCGCGACACCACCCGGGTGGCGGCCGGCAGTCCTCCGATGTGGCGCGACATATTCCTGGCCAACCGGGGGATGCTGAAGGCTTTGCTGCACCGGTTCCGCGCGGAACTGAACGCTATTGAAGGCGCCCTGGATGAAGGCGGGGCGGAAAAAATCACCGCCTGGCTCCAAAAGGCGCGGGAGAGCCGGGAAGGCCTGCCGACCCGGGTGAAGGGATACTTGAAAGACCTCCACGAAATCACCATCACCATTTCCGACCGCCCGGGGACCATTGCCACGGTGGCCTCGATCCTCGGCCGGCACGAAATAAACATTTCCGACCTGGAGATCCTCCGGGTGCGGGAAGGTGAAGGCGGCACCGTCCGCCTGGCCTTCGGCGCCGCGCCGGACCGGGACCGGGCCGCCGAATTGCTGGCCGGCGAAGGGATCCCGGTGACCAGGCGCTGACCCCTTTCCCCGTCAGGGGACTGGCTCGTCTTCCGGTAGCAGGTGCGTCCGTTGGGCGCCCCAGGGGACTGGCTCGTTTTAGGCCAGGGGAAGAATAGGAAAAATAGGGGACTGTCCCCTATTTCGCCCCAGCAGGGGACTGGCTCGTTTTTGGGCAGGCAATCGAATCGGACCCCGGGAAGTTGATGCAGCCAAAAACGTGCCTGTCCCCCTCGGTGACCAGTCCCCCTCGGTGACTCAGAATCCAGTTGAGGCGGTGAACACTGTTGACCCTGACCGTTGCGCCGGCCCGGGGCCTGCGCGGTGAGATCTGCGTCCCGGGCGACAAATCGATTTCGCACCGGGCGGTGATGCTGGGCTCCCTGGCGCAGGGGGAAACGGCGGCCACCAATTTCCTGCCCGGTGAAGACTGTTTGGCCACTGTGCGCTGTTTCCGGGCTCTTGGCGTAGAAATCGAGGGGCCGGACAAAGACGCCGTCCGGATCCGGGGCCGCGGACCCGAGGCCCTGACCGAGGCCCCGGACGTGCTTGACGCCGGGAATTCCGGGACCACGATGCGGCTGATGCTCGGGATTCTGGCCGGGCAGCCCTTTTTTAGCGTGCTTACGGGCGACGCCTCCCTGCGGCGGCGTCCGATGGGCCGGGTGACCGGGCCGCTCCGGGAGATGGGCGCGACCATCTTGGGCCGTGACGACGCCAATCTGGCGCCGATCGCCGTGACCGGGGGCCGGCTTTTGGGCTTAAGTTACCGGCTCCCGGTGGCCTCGGCCCAGTTGAAATCGGCCTTGCTCCTGGCCGGGCTGTTTGCGGACGGGCCGACGGAGATCACGGAGCCGGTGGCGACCCGGGACCACACCGAGCGGATGCTGAACGCCTTCGGGGCGCGGGTGGCGCGCCGGGGCCGAGTGGTGACGGTTTTCCCCTTCCCGGATCTCGGCGGGCGTGAAATCAGGATCCCGGGTGACATCTCCTCGGCCGCCTTTTTCATCGTCGCCGCGCTGATTACGCCTGAGAGCGACCTGGTGCTGAAGGACGTGGGTGTCAATCCAACCCGGACCGGCCTCCTGGACGTCCTGGCGGGCATGGGGGCGCGGATCTCCGTGAGCCGGCCCCGGGAAACCGGCGGGGAACCGGTGGCCGACATTCGCGTCCGGTCAAGCGCCCTGCGCGGCACAGTGATTGAAGGAGCATTGATCCCGAGGCTGGTGGATGAGATTCCCGTCCTGGCGGTGGCCGCGGCGTACGCCGACGGGGAAACGGTGATCCGCGACGCCGCGGAACTCAGGGTGAAGGAGTCCGACCGCTTGGCGGCCACCCGGAACGAACTGAGCGGGTTGGGGGCCGACGTCCGGGAAACGCCCGACGGCCTGGTGATCCAGGGACTGCGTCGTCTCACCGGAGGCGAATGCGATAGTCACGGCGACCACCGCATCGCGATGGCGGCCGCCGTAGCCGGCCTGGCCGCGTCCGGCGTTACCATCATCCGCGATTCCGGCTGTATCGACGTGTCTTTCCCCGGATTCGCCCGCGCATTAAATTCCCTGCGCCTCGAATAATATGCAACAACAATGAATATCCGGTCTTTTTATTATTTCGGGAGGAAATATCGCTTGCTTGTCGAAGTACAACTGCAATGCCGGGTGCGCAAAAGGGGGCCGGGGCGATCGGGAGGGGCGTCACTGCTATTGATGGCCCTGCAGGAGCGGGTAAAAGTACGGTAGCTAAAAGGGTCGCGGACAGTTTGGGATTCACCTATGTTGATACCGGAGCTATGTACCGGGGTATCACTCTCCTCGGGAGGCGTGCGGGGATAGCTCCCTCGGACAGCGAAGAGAAGTTGACCGAACTGGTCCGGAGCGCCGATCTCAAGTTCGAGACGGGTTCCGGGGGTCTGCGGGTCTACCTTAACGGAGAAGACGTCACCCGGGCCATCAGGGAGCCCGGTGTGTCGCGCCAGGTTTCCTACTATGCCCGTATACCGTCTGTGCGGCAGGTGCTGACCCTTTTGCAGCGTGAACTTGCCGTGGCAGGCGGTATCGTCATGGAGGGCCGGGACATCGGCACGGTCGTCCTGCCGGACGCCGACCATAAGTTCTTTGTAACGGCCAGCCCGCTGGAAAGGGCGCGGCGGCGTTTGAAGGAGCTGAACCAAGAGGGTTACCGGCTTGACCTGGACCGATTGGTGCACGAGATTGAGGAACGGGACCGGATAGACAGCAGCCGGTCTTTGGCGCCGCTGCGCGAGGCGCCCGATGCCGTCGTCATCGACACCACCGACCTGAGTGTCGACGAAGTGGTGGCGGTGATCGTGGCAAAGGTGGGCAATACATAAGTGTTTTATTGGTTCTGCTGGCACCTGTGCCGGACCGTGCTCCTGTTCCTGCGGCGTTGGGAGGTAAAAGGGGCGGAAAACATCCCCCCGTCGGGCGGGTTGGTTTTGGCCGCCAACCACAGCAGCTACTGGGATCCGGTGGTGTGCGGGTGTATGCTCAACCGGCGGATCTACTTTATGGCCAAGGCCGATCTTTTTCGAATTCCCGTGCTGAAGGCCATCATTACGGCGTGGGGAACGTTCCCGGTACACCGGGAGACGATGGACCGGGAGGCGATCCGCACGGCGCTGGGTCACCTCAAGGCGGGACGGGTGGTGGGCATGTTTCCGGAGGGAACCCGGAGCAAGAGCGGTGAACTGCAAAAGCCGCACTACGGGGTGGCGTTGATGGCTCTAAAAGGGGGGGTCCCCGTATTGCCGGTGGCCCTCATTGGGACTAAAGGGGTTTTTGGCAAAGTCCGGGTGCGGGTTGGGAAGCCGCTCGCGCTTCAGGAATACGCCGGAAAGAAACCCTCAAAAGAGGCTCTGGAGGAAATCAGCAACCGGGTTATGGGGGAGATCGGCACCCTGCTCAAGGCGTGAGGTGAGATCAGAGCGTGGAAGTAAGGCTGGCCACCAAAGCGGGCTTTTGTTTCGGGGTACACCGGGCGATCGATCTGGCGTTGAAAACGGTCCGCGAAACGGTCCCTCCCATTTACAGCTTGGGACCTTTGATCCATAACCCCCAGGTGGTGGCCCATCTCGCCGGGCAAGGAATCGGGGTTGTCGAAGAAATCGAAACGGTGCCGCGCGGAACGCTGATCATCCGTTCCCACGGCGTGGAGCCCAAATTGTTGGAGAAGGCTCAGGAGTTAGGATTCACGGTGGTGGATGCGACCTGTCCCTTCGTGAAGCGTGCGCAACGGCTGGCCTGCGATTTGAACGACTCCGGACGCCAGGTGGTCGTGGTCGGTGACCGGAAACACCCGGAGGTAAGGGGGATTGTAGGCTGGACAAACGGCCAGGCCCTGGTGGTGGAGGACCGGGCGGAGGCTAGTGCCCTGCCTTTCTATCCGCGAGTCGGGGTGGTGGCCCAGACTACGCAGCCGCACGCGAATCTGGAGGCGGTGGTGGAGGAGTTGCGTTCCAGGATGGGGGAGGTATTGGTATGCGACACCATCTGCAACGCGGTGGTGGAGCGCCAGAACGCCGCCCTCACGCTGGCCCGGCAGGTGGACGTAATGGTGGTTGTCGGGGGCATCAACAGTGCCAACACCCGCAAGCTCACCAATTTGTGCCGCTCGGGCGGCACTCCAACCTACCACATCGAGACCGGAGACCGGTTGCAGCCCGAATGGTTCCAGGGCTGCACGGCGGCCGGACTGACCGCAGGAGCGTCAACGCCCGATTGGATTATTGAGGAGGTTAAGAGGCGAATGGAAGAATTGTCGGAGAAGGAAGAGGTTGTCGGTCCGGAGGAACAAGTGAACACCGAGCAGGCTGCCGTGAACCAGCAGGAAGAGGCCAGAAGTCCGGAAGAAGAACTGCAGGCCACACCGGTGCGGTCCCTCAGGAGCGGGGAGATCGTCAGGGGCGTCATCGTCCAGGTCGGTCAGGACGAAGTTTTGGTGGATGTCGGGGCGAAGTCGGAGGGTGTTGTGCCTTTGCGTGAGTTGTCGTGCTATGATGTCAGCTCCCCCGGCGAGGTGGTTCAGGTGGGAGACGAGATAGATGTGTGGGTGGTTAAGGCCGAGGACAACGAGGGCCGGATCATCCTTTCCAAGGGCCGGGCCGAAGCGGTCAAGGCGTGGGATGCGTTGGACAAGGCTTTCAAAGGTGAGGAAACCGTCAGGGGCGTTGTCCGCGAGGTGGTCAAGGGCGGACTGCTCGTGGACCTGGGTGTGCGTTCATTTCTGCCGGCATCGCAGGTGGAGAGAGGCTACGTGGAGGACTTGAGCCAGTACGTGGGCCGGGAAATTTCCACCCGGGTCATCGAGCTGAACAAGGCCCGGAAGAAAGTGATCCTATCCCGGAAAGTCCTGCTGGAGGAAGAGTACTCCCGGAAACGGAAAGACACGCTGGAGACCATCCAGGATGGCGATGTCGTGAAGGGGGTCGTCCGGCGGCTCACCCAGTTCGGCGCCTTTGTGGACATCGGCGGCCTGGACGGTTTGCTGCACATCTCCGAGATTTCCTGGCACCGCGTCAACCATCCGTCCGAAGTGCTGAAGGTGGGGGACGAAGTGGAAGTGCAGGTGCTGCGGATCGACCGGGACAATGAGAAAGTGTCGCTGAGCTTGAAACAAGTCTTGCCCAATCCGTGGGAGCTGGTCGCCGAGAATTACCCCGTCGGCAGCGTGGTCAGCGCCCGCGTGGTCCGCCTGGTCCCGTTCGGCGCCTTTGTGGAATTGGAGCCGGGCGTCGAGGGGTTGGTACACATTTCCCACCTGGCCGAATGGCACGTCGCCAAGCCGGAGGACGTGATTGCGGAGGGCCAGCAGATAAACGTCAAGGTCTTAAGCGTGGACGACGAAAACAAGCGAATCCGGCTTTCACTGCGGGAAGTGGAAAAAGACAAGGACTACCAGGACACCCAGGGGAGCGGCGAGGTCACCATCGGAGACGTTTTCGGAGACCTGCTTCAGAAGAATTAACCTGTGACCGCAAAAGCTCAGGAGCCCCGGCGGCAGGACCGCCGGGGCTTTTCTGCCTGTGCGCCCGGATTGCATATTTTGGGCCGGCTGGGGGAGCATACTTTTAACTCAATCGGCTTCCGGAAGGAGCAGGTGCCATGCAGAACTTGCCGCTGGGTATTATCATCCTGATCGTGGTCTCGGTCCTGATTTACCTGGGGGCGGCGCAACGAGTACTAGACCGCCTCCGGCTGACCGACAGGGCGGCCTTGTTGATCCTCGGCGCCTTGATCGTGGGCAGCCTGATCGACATCCCCTTCACCATCGGAAACATCGCCTTTGCCATTAACATAGGCGGGGCGCTGGTTCCGGTCGGCTTAGCCGTTTATCTCCTCAGCCGGGCGGGCACCGGGCTTGAGGTGGCCAGGGCCCTGGTCGCCGCACTGATCACCGCGGTGGTGGTGTTCGGGATCGGTTCCTTCTTGTTTACGGGGCTTCCCGAACCGGCGGGCCGTTTCGCCTTTGTGGACATCATCTACGTCTACCCGGTGGTCGCCGCCGCCATCGCTTACGCCGTGGGACGGTCCCGGCGCGGGGCCTGGGTCGCGGCCACCCTGGGCGTGCTGCTGGCCGACGTGTTCCACGGGGCGCTTCTGGCGGCCCGCGGGCTGACCGGCTTGGTCCATTTCGGCGGGGCCGGGGTTTTCGACGTAGTGGTGGTGGCCGGTGTGCTGGCCGTGCTGCTGGCCGAAATCGCCGGTGAACTCAGGGAGCGCCTCCAGGGCGGTCCCCGGACCGAGGGCCGGGACCCTGCTTTGCTCGTGAACCTGAGAACACCCGGGGAAGATGAGGAGGGCCGAAAAGATGGGGCGTAAACTCGTCGCCAGACTCGTCCTGGCGTGCTTTGTGGTCACTCTGGCGGTCATCGGCTATCTGGGATCGGAAAGAGGGCTGACTGTTTTAACCAAGGCGGAGACAATCAGCCTGGACTTCTGCGACCATGAGACGGGTCGGTACACAACGGTGGTGGACGAACAAGGCAAGGTAATCACCAAGACCAGCCGGCAAGTGTTCCCCGGCGACGAGGTGATCACCGCCCGGGCAGAGCACTACCGGGTAGTCCGGGTGGACGACAACGGCCTCGCCGAGGCGCGCCTGTTGGGCCTGGACCGTGACCTTCTGGCCTGGTCGGACTACTTCAGGCGTTACGGCCACGAATTGGCCTTGCCGGCGCAAACACCGCCAGGCGCCGGCCGGGGCGGGTTGGACGTGGCCATTTACCATTCGCACACCATGGAATCCTACGTGCCGGACTCGGGTACGGCTTTCGAGGACCACGGAGACATCATCAGCGTCGGCCGGATATTGGCGCAGAACTTGCGCCGGCAAGGCCTGTCGGTGTTCCATGACACCACCAACCACAACCCCCACGACGCCCAAGCCTATGAACGCTCCCGAAAGACGGCGGTACAGTTGCTGGAGCGCGGTCCGGCCGCCCTGATCGACGTGCACCGGGACGGAATCCCGGACCCGGAGTTCTTCCGTGAGCAGATCCGGGGAGAGACAGTCAGCCAGATCCGGCTGGTGGTGGGGCGGCAAAACCCGAAACGGGACGCCAACATCGATTTCGCCCGCCGCCTGATGGCCCGGGCGAACGAGGCAAACCCCAACGTGGTCAAGGAGATCTTCATGGCGCGGGGCAATTATAACCAGGACCTAGTTTCGACCGCCATCCTGATTGAGGCCGGCACCTACACGAACACCAAGTCGGAGGCCAAAGGCGGGGTGTCGCTTTTAGCCGAGGCGGTTCCGGCCGTTCTCGGCGTGGGCCCGGTCGGCCCCGACCAGGCCGGTGGCGGTGCCGGTTGGCGGGTGGCTTTCGGCATTGCGCTGGCGGTTATCCTGGCGGTAGGGGCGTACCTGGTGATCGCGGCCGGAGGCTGGGCGCCGGCCAGGGAGAAGTTGCACCAATTCTTGAGCCGGGAATTTAATTTCGGGCGGTTGGGCCGGCCGCTGAAGCTGAAGGAAAGGACTGACGACGAGAACAAGCCG
>DBEH01000045.1:21984-53298 GCA_002294005.1 Firmicutes bacterium UBA911
ACAAGCCGGAACATTAGAGATGAAGGAGCCGGGTAGTTGAAGTTTCTTTACCACTGTTATGGGGGCACCCACTCCTCGGTTCTGGCCGCGGCCGTGCACATCGGGATGCTGGCGTCCGGTGAGACTCCCGCTCCCGACCGGCTTTTGTCTCTGCCTCTTTTCGACAAGCAGGACGGCGATGACTACGGCCAGATCCACTACTACGGCGTGGATCCGGCCGGAAACCGGGTTTACGTCATGGGACGCCGCAGGCACGGGGCGGAAACCGAAATGATCCTGGCCGGACTGCACTCGGCGTTCGCCATCCAAACCGGACTTAAAGTGGTCGATTCCACCCCGGCCCTGAACTGGAGCATGCAGTTGGGCGGATTTTTGTCCCGGGCCGTCGGGCTGAAGGCCATCGGGCGGTTTCTGGTCACCCGGGGCTCCCGCGCGGCCTACCGGGAAGTGGTTGCGCTGGTGAACGAAGCCCGGAAAGAGGTGTCTTGAAAACTGAAGATCTTCTACGTGCATCATACGCCGTTGGCGGGCCTGTTTGCGCTGGAACAAACGGCCGCCCCCGGTGGCGGGAAGACCCGCCCCGACTCGTTGTCCTTCCTGGATCACCGCCACCGGTTCATGTACGCCGGGAAGGACGCGCAAGAGCGGGAGGTGTACGCCGTCTGGGCGCGGACGGACCGAACACTGTTTCCCAGGCTGATCGGCACTTTTTGCGGCATGTTTGACATCGGGCCGGAACAGTACGCCGTGCGGCGGATCACCTTGCCGCCGGGATCCAGGCTGCGGCTGGCGGCCTTCTGCTACTGGACCGGGTTTTACGGGCTCGGCCGCCGGCTGCTGGAACGGTTGGAAAAGGGGCGCTCTTCTCCCCTCCCGGCCGGTCAGCGTTGACGGATGAACGGAACTGCGGGATAATGCTGGTAGCAAAGGAGGGGCCGGCATTGTCCGAGGGCTTGGTTGTGCAGGCCGTACGGCCGGGCAGCATCGCCGCGGAGCTGGAGTTGTTCCCCGGCGACCGGGTCATTTCCGTCAACGCCGCCCCTCTGGATGATTTGATCGATTACCGGTTCTATTCAACCGACGAGCGGCTTCGCGTTCTGGTGGCCAAGCAGGGTGGGGAACGGTGGCTCCTGGAGATCGAGAAGGAATACGACGAGGACCTGGGCTTGAGTTTCGCCGCGCCCATTCCGAAAATGCACCGCTGCCGGAATCGGTGTCTGTTTTGCTTTGTGGACCAGATGCGGCCCGGACTCCGGTCCTCCCTGTACATCAAGGACGACGACTACCGGCTCTCTTTTCTCGAAGGCAACTTCATCACCCTGACCAATGCGGACGAGCGGGACCTGGAGCGGATCGCCGACCAGCGCTTGAGCCCGCTTTACGTTTCGGTCCATACCACCAACCCGGCCCTGCGCCGCCGCTTGATGGGTCACCGCCGTGCCGGGGAAATCGTGCGCCAATTGCGGTTTTTGAGGGCGGCCGGCATCGAGGTCCACACCCAGGTGGTGCTCTGCCCGGGCCTCAATGACGGGGGTGAACTGTGGCGCACGGTGAAAGACTTGGCGGCCCTTTGGCCCTCGGTCCGATCGGTGGGCGTGGTTCCGGTGGGCCGGACCCGGTATCGGGAAGGGCTTTACCCACTCACCGGTTTCACGGTGCCCGGAGCGCGGTCGTTGCTCACGGCGGTTGGCGCCTGGCAGGAGCGTTATCGCCGGCGGTACGGCAATTCCTTCGTGTATGCGGCCGACGAGTTCTTCCTGCTCGCGGGGTGCGACGTACCCCCCGCCGCGGCCTACGACGGCTTTGTGCAACTGGAGAACGGAGTCGGACTCGTGCGGCTCTTCCTGGACGAGTGGGCGCTGGTTGAACCCGAACTGCCCAACCGGATGTCTCCCCGCCGGGTGACCATAGTCAGCGGGCGGTTGGCCGCGTCTCTCTTCGTGCCGCTGGTGGAGCGGCTGAACCGGGTGGAGGGGCTGGAGGTGCGGTTGGCCGCGATTGACAACCAGTTCCTCGGCCCAACGGTCACGGTCAGCGGCCTGCTTTCAGGCGGCGACATCGCGGCACAATTGGCGGGCGGCGCTTTTGCCGACCTGGTGGTGGTACCGGGAACCGCACTCAAGGACGGCCGGGAATTCCTGGACGACATGACCTCCGCCGAATTGGGCCGGCGTCTCGGAACCCGCGTCGAAGGCGCCGCCGGACCGCGCGCCCTGGTAAGGCTGATTCTTGACGCTTGATGCTTTCTTAAGGGGGAACCGGATAATGACCAAACCGGTGGTGGCCATCGTGGGCCGTCCCAACGTGGGCAAGTCCACGCTTTTCAACCGGATACTGGGCCGGCAGGCCGCCGTGGTCGATGCTGAACCGGGTGTCACCCGGGACCGGCTGTACCAGGAGGTCGACTGGGCCGGAAGGCGGTTTGTCCTGGTGGATACGGGCGGGATCGAAAGCGGGGCGGGCGAGGATATGGCCGGCCGGGTTTCCGACCAAGCCCAGCGGGCGATTGCCCAAGCGCAACTGATTCTTTACGTTTTGGACGGTAACGCCGGTTTACTGGAAGAGGACGTCCAGGTGGCCGCGCTGCTCCGGCGTTCCGGCAAGCCGGTCCTGGTCGTGGTCAACAAGGTCGATGACTTCAACCGGCCCTTGCCGCTGGGCGACTTTTTCCGGCTGGGGCTCGGCGAGCCGGTGCCGGTGTCCGCCGCCCAGGGGCTTAATATCGGGGACCTTCTGGACCTGGTGGTGACCGAAATACCGCCCGCAAGCCCCGAATCCGGGTCCGAGCCGGTGCGGATCGCGGTGGTGGGGCGGCCAAATGTCGGCAAGTCTTCACTGGTGAACGCCATCCTGGGCGAGGACCGCGTAATCGTCAGTGATATCCCCGGCACCACCAGAGACGCGGTGGACACGTTGTTTCGCCGGGACGGCCGGGAATATGTGTTCATTGACACCGCGGGCATGCGCCGCAAGGCCAGGATCCGGGAGTCGATCGAGCACTATAGCGTACTCCGGGCCAAAAAGGCCCTGGAGCGCGCCGACCTTGCGCTGGTGGTGCTGGACTTCGCCGACGGGGTGACGAACCAGGACCAGCGGATCGCGGGGCTGGCCGAGGAAGCCGGCAGAGGCACTATTATCGTGGTGAACAAGTGGGACCTGGCGGGGGGGACCGGAGTCCCGGCCCACCGCTATCAGCAGGAAGTGCGCCGGGAGCTGACCTTTACCGGATATGCCCCGGTGTTGTGCGTTTCGGCGGTGTCCGGCCTGGGGATCCCGGAAATCCTCGGTTCGGTTGAAACCGTCATGGGCGAGTACCGGCGTCAGGTTCCCACGAGCGTGCTGAACCGGATTCTTCACGATGCCTTTATGATTTCTCCGCCGCCGGCCCGGAAAGGAAAACGGCTGAAGCTGATGTACTGTACCCAGGTGGCGGTTGGGCCGCCCGCCTTTCTCTTGTTTGTAAACGACCCCGGACTGGTTTCCCCGGGCTACCGGCGGTACCTGGAGAACGAAGTCCGGCGGGCCATGGGTTTCCAAGGCGTGCCGGTGCGAATTTTGCTCAGGAGGCGGGAGTCAAAATGACGGCGCTGACGGTTATTCTGGCGATCGGGCTTAGTTATCTAGTTGGTTCCGTGCCCACCGGCTACCTGATCGCCCGGTACGTCAAGGGAATCGATATCCGCAGCCACGGGAGCGGCAACATCGGGGCCACGAACGTGTGGCGCACACTGGGGCCGGGCTGGGGACTGGTTTCCCTGGCGGGCGACACCACCAAGGGAATCATCGCCGTCCTCCTCGGAAAGGCGTTCGGCGTGCCGGGCGTGGAGTTGCTTACCGCGGCGGCTGCCCTCGCCGGGCACGGGTGGTCGGTGTTTCTGCGCTTCCAGGGGGGGAAGATCATCGCCACCAGCTTGGGGGTGCTGATCATGCTGCCGCCGGTGGCCCTGGCGACGGCGGCCGCCGTGTGGATTGCGGTGATGGCGTTGACCCGTTACGTCTCCCTGGCGTCTATTATCGCGGCTTCTTCGGTGCCGCTGGCCTTCGCTCTAGGCGGGGCCGGGTGGCATCACGTATTGTTCGGTTTCTTCCTGGCGCTGGTGGCCGTTTACAAGCACCGGGCGAACATAGACCGGCTTATGAAGGGGAAGGAGTCCAGATTTAGTTTCCGCAGGTAACGCTTGCTAGCCCCGCCCAGCGCGCCGGCTCTCTATTTCGGGGGGCATACAAGTAGCACGAAGGCCGGGGGGCGTGGTAGAATTGTCGGGGAGGAATGCCGTCTATGCCGGTACAGGAAGTCCGCACCAGGATCAAGACCAACCTGCCCGATCCTGCAGGTGAAGCGCTGCTGGCCGAGATCAGGTCCGCCCTGGGTCTGAATAGTGTCCGGATGGTGCGCACCGCCCGCGTTTTCCGGTTTGAAGGCCTTACACCCGCCCAGGCTGATCTGCTGGCGCAAAGCCTGCTGTGGGAGGAGACCTTTCAGGATTACACCGTCAACCGGCCCCTGATCACCGACGCCGACCGCCTGCTGGAAGTGGCGTACCGGCCCGGGGTGATGAACCCGGAGGCCGCCTCCCTGGTGAAAGCGGCCCACGATCTGGGGCTTCGGCACCTGGATGCCGCCGATTCCAGTCAGGAATACGCCTTTTACGGGCCGGTCACCCCTGAAGAAATTGAGCTGATTACCAAAAGACTGTTGGTCAACGCCACCATCCAGCATGTCGTGACGGCCAAGCCGGAGTCCCTGCGGATTGCCGGCGCCGGCCGGGCGACAAAGATCATCCCCTTGCGCCGCATGGGTGATGGGCAATTGATGGAGTTGAGCCGGGACAAGCTTTTCTTGAGCCTGGACGAGATGCGCCTCATTCAGGAATACTTTCGCCGGGCGGGAAGAGACCCCTCGGACTGCGAGGTTGAAGTGCTGGCCCAGACCTGGTCGGAACACTGCATGCACAAGACTTTCAAGGCCCGGATCACGGTAGGCGGCCGGGAGAAGAAACCGTTTTTAAAACGCTTGCAGGAGGCCACCGCGGACGTCGACCACCCGCTGGTACGGTCGGCCTACGTCGACAACTCCGGCGTGATGGCCTTCTACGAGGGTTGGGCCGTCTGCGGCAAGGTGGAGACCCATAATTCCCCTTCGGCGATCGAGCCGTACGGGGGCGCGGCCACCGGGAGCGGCGGCGTTTTCCGGGACGTAATGGGCACGGGGCAGGGGGCCCGGGTAATCGCCTCCACCGACATGTTCTGCTTTGCCCCGCCCGGCACTCCGTGGGAAGAGATACCGCCCGGCTGCCTGCATCCCCACTACCTGTTGCGGCGGGTGGTGGCCGGAGTGCGAGACTACGGCAACCGCATGGGCATCCCGACCAATAACGGTTCGGTGCATTTTCACCGGGACTTCCGGGCCAAACCCACCGTCATCGTGGGTGCCTACGGGATTTTGCCCGAGGAGCGCTGCTTAAAAGGCGCGGCCCGGGCGGGTGATTTGGTGCTGGTCATCGGCGGGCGCACCGGAAGGGACGGTATCCACGGCGCCACCTTTTCCAGCGCGGCCATGACTGAGCGCACTATGGACGTAAACGCGCAGGCGGTGCAGATCGGCCATCCCATCGAAGAGAAGCGGATGAGCGACGCGATCCTCGAAGCGCGGGACAAGAACCTGATCCGCGCGCTCACCGACTGCGGCGCCGGCGGCTTCGCGTCGGCGGCGGGGGAAATGGGTGCCGGCACGGGCGTGCTGCTCGCCCTGGACGCCGCCCCGCTTAAATACTCGGGGCTGGCACCCTGGGAGATCCTGCTGTCGGAAAGCCAGGAGCGCATGGTGGCGGCCGTCGCCCCGGAGAACCAGCAACCGTTTCAGGGGGTCTGCCGCCGCTTGAACGTGGAGAGCACGGTTATCGGTGAGTTCACCGGCGACGGGCGGTTTCGGGCCACGTACAACGGCGAAACCGTCCTGGACCTGGAGATGTCTTTCCTGCACGACGGGCTGCGTACGCGCGTATTGGAGGCCGCCTGGGAGCCGCTCACGCCTCCGGAACCCGTGCTGGAACCCCCCGCGCACCTCTCGGACTGGGCGGAGTTATACGGGAGGGTGATGGAGCACCTGAACGTGTGTTCCAAGGAACCGCTCATCAGGCTGTACGACCACGGGGTGCAGGGCACCAACGCGCTGCCGCCCCTGGGCGGTGCCGACCTGGACGCCCCCAACGACGCCGTGGTGCTCACCCCGCTTTTGGGCCGACCTTACGGCCTGGTGATCGCCCACGGCCTAAACCCGGTGCTGAACCTGATCGACCCGTACCACGGGAGCATTTGGGCCGCCGCCGAAGCTGTCTCCAATGCGGTGGCCGCCGGTGCCGACCCGGCGGAAATGACCCTGATTGACAACTTTATCTGGCCAGTGCCGGACGTCGAGGTGCTCGGGGCTTTGGACCGGGCGGTGGACGCCTGCGCGGATTTCTCGCGGGCCATGGGGATGCCGTTCATCTCGGGCAAGGACAGCTTGTCCAGCACCTATACCACCGGCGAAGGATTGACGATCCGGATTCCGCCGGTGCTGTGCGTGTCGGTGATGGGCCGGGTGCCGGACGTGCGGCGGACCGTGTCCGCCGACCTGAAGCAGCCCGGGAGCACCCTGGCGCTGGTGGGTGGACGCCGCCCGGAACAGTTGGGCGGCTCGGCCTACTACGACCTGCACGGTTTCCTGGGCCGAAGCGTGCCGGAAATCGACCTGGAGGTGCTCCGGTCTGTTTTTGAGGCCGTGCACCGGGCGATCCGCGCCGGCGCAGTCACCGCCTGCCACGACATCAGCGAAGGGGGGCTGGCGGCCGCCGTCGCCGAGATGGCCTTCGGCGGCCGGTGCGGGGTCCGCTTGACCATGCCCGCTGGCATCCGCCCCGACCACTTCCTGTTCAACGAGACGGCCGGCTGCTTCGTGGTGGAACTCACGCCCGGGCGGGCGCCCGGGGAAGTGTTTGCGCACGTGCCCTGCCTGGCAATCGGGGAAACCACGGCGGACGGCGCCATCACGGCGCGAGCCGGTGAAGAGGAACTCTTTTCCGTACCGGTGGCGTTCTTGAAGCACCGGTGGCAGAGACCGATGAAAGAGGTGTTCGGCGCGTGAGACCCCCGGTGTGCATTCTCCGTACCGACGGAACCAACTGTGACGTGGAAACGGCCTACGCGTTCGGGAAGTGCGGCGCCGACCCCCGGTTGGTGCACGTGAACGAACTGCGTGCTGGGAGCGCACAGCTCTCAGACCACGCGGTGTTGGTCATTCCCGGGGGTTTTTCGTACGGTGACGACGTCCATTCCGGCAAGATCCTGGCGGTCGAACTGACGTCGTTTCTGCGGGACGCCCTGCTGGAGTTTACAGCCCGGGGCCGGCCGGTGCTTGGAATCTGCAACGGTTTTCAGGTGCTGGTGCGCACGGGGCTTTTGCCCTACGCCCGGCTGGGGGAGATCTCGGCGACGCTGATGGCCAACGACAGCGGCCGGTTTGAATGCCGCTGGGTCCGGATGCGCATTGAAGGCCGGTCGGTTTTCACCCGTGGTGCCGAGGGACGTACGGTAACCTACCAGGTTGCTCACGGCGAGGGCAAGTTTTACACCTCCGAAGGCGTGCTGCAGGAACTGGAGGACAACGGCCAGGTGGTCTTCCGTTACGTCGGTCCCGGCGGGGACCCGGCTCGAACTTACCCGCACAACCCGAATGGTTCATTGAACGCGGTGGCCGGCCTGGCCGACCCGACCGGGCTGATCCTGGGGTTGATGCCGCACCCGGAAAGATCCGTGGAGACGACCCAGAACCCGAATTGGCGCCGGGGCGAGGGCGGCGATCCGGACGGCCTGCCGGTGTTTCGGAACGCGGTTCGTTACGCGCGGGAAATGTAGAGGAGTGGTGGCGGTGGAAAAAGTAGCCGTATTGGGCGCAGGGAGCTGGGGCACGGCTCTGGCCGTACACCTCGCCCGCAACGGTCACCCCGTCTGGCTGTGGGCCCGCCGGGCCGGCCTGGCCGAAAGCTTGGTGGCCGCACGCGAGAACGTGCCGTACCTGCCGGGAGTGAAACTGCCGGAGACGGTGCGGGTCAGCACCGGGATGGAGGAGGTGCTGGCGGGGAGCACGGTGGTGGTGTTCGCCGTCCCTTCCCACGGCTTCCGCGGGGTGCTGGCCGCCGCGCAGGCCCGCCTGCCTGCGGAAGCGGTGATAGTCAACGTGGCCAAAGGACTGGAGGTGGATTCCCTCCAGCGTTTGTCCGAGGTATACCTTCAGGAATCGGGCGCCGCGGACCTTTCCCGGTACGTCGCCTTGTCGGGGCCAAGCCACGCCGAAGAGGTCGGCCTGAGCCTGCCCACGGCCGTGGTCGCCTCTTCGCCGTTCGCACCGGCCGCGGAGGCCATTCAGGCGTTGTTTATGAGCCCGGACCTGCGGGTCTACACCAATCCCGACACGGTCGGGGTGGAGCTGGGCGGGGCTTTGAAGAACATCATCGCTCTGGGGACGGGCATCGCCGACGGGCTGGGATCCGGGGACAACGCCAAGGCGGCGCTCATGACGCGGGGACTGGCGGAAATCACCCGGCTGGGGGTCAGGCTCGGTGCCAACCCGCTCACTTTTGGCGGGCTGGCCGGGGTGGGCGACCTGATCGTCACCTGTACCAGTCGCCACAGCCGCAACCGGCAGGCGGGGATTGAGATCGGCCGGGGCCGGACGCTGGAGGAGGCCCAGGCCGCGGTGCGCATGGTGGTGGAAGGGGTGCGCACCACCCGGGCGGCCCGTTTGCTGTCCCGCATCCACGGGGTGGAAATGCCGATTACGGATCAGATGTACCGGGTGCTGTTTGAGGGCCTGTCTCCGGCCGAAGCGGTGAAACAACTGATGGGCCGGGGACGCACCCGGGAGATCGAGGAAGTGGCCGGATTTGACGTCTGGTGGTCCAGAAAGAGGTCTTGAAGGCGCTCCCGTACTTGATCAGTATTACGCGGGGCCGGGTGCCGCGCCGGGGACGATTTGCGGGTCACCCGGCAGTAGTGTCCGGCCTGGTCTGAATTCACAGCCGTTCCGAGAAAAATACTACCAGATATGTGGCAAGAGGCGGGAAATCAAGGACATCGCCACTTTTCTCTAGGTGGATGGCGCCGGAAAACAGCCAGCGTGCCCCTCACCCGCCGCGGCGGGCGGGTCCGTTTCCCAGCGTGGGCCTGGCGTGGAGACACTGCTCCGGCACGCACGGTCCGGCGCAATCTGGGTGCTCACCGGAGGAGGAAGATTTTTTGCTTTTTGATATCCTTGCACCGGCCAGGGTGCTTTTCGGGCCGGGCAGCACCTATCGTCTGGGCGAAGAGACGGTCGCGCTGGGCAAGAAGGCGCTTTTGGTCACGGGGCGGGAAAGCCTGAAGAAGTCCGGAAACGTCGAACGGGTGACCCAGCCCTTGGCGATTTCCGGGGTCGAAGTGATCAGCTTTGCGGAGGTGGGGCCGGAGCCGGCGGTGGACGTGGTGGAAGCCGGACGGCGCCGCGCCCGGGAAGAGGGCTGCACGGTGGTGATCGGTGCGGGCGGGGGCAGTGCGCTGGACGCCGCCAAGATGATCGCCGGGCTGGCGCACGCGGACGGCCCGGCGCTGGACTACCTGAACGGCCGGGAGATTTCGGCCCCCGGTCTGCCCTTTGTCGCGGTGCCGACGACCGCCGGCAGCGGCTCGGAAATGACCAGGACCGCGGTGCTCATTGACCCGCCAACAAGGCGGAAGCAAAGCGTGCGCTCGGACTACTGGATGGCCCGTACGGTCGTGGCCGATCCCATTTTAACCATGTCCATGCCGCGGAGCTTGACCGCGCAGACCGGAATGGACGCGTTCACGCACGCCGTTGAAGCCTTCACCTCCCGCTGGGCCACCCCGTATACGAGCGCGTTGAGCCGGGAGGCCGTACGCCTGATCGCACAGAATTTCTACACGGCCTGCCACCATCCCGGGCGCCGGGACGCCCGGGAGAGCATGCTTTTGGGCAGCGCACTGGCGGGAATGGCGCTCAACACGGCGCGGGCCGGCGCGGTGCACGCCCTGGCGCCTCCGGTCGGTGCGCGGTACGGCCTGGGGCACGGATTGGTATGCGGGGTGCTTTTGCCTTACGTGGTGGAATTCAACATAGCCGTGGCCGAAGATGAGTACGCCCAATTGGCCCGGACAATCGGTGTGGCTCAGGCGGGGGCTTCGGATTCCGAGGCGGCCGGGCGCTTCCACCATTATGTGGTCCGTCTGGCGGCCCGTCTGGGGTTGCCGGAGAAGCTCGGCGCTCTCGGCTTGACCAGGGAGGCTGTCCCCGAACTGGTTGCCGGGGCGCTTGAAAGCGCTTCCCTGGCGGCCAACCCCCGCAAAGCGACTCGCGCCGACCTGACCGCCATTCTGGAACGCAACCTTTAGGTGCGGGACGGAAGCGATCACCAGGACCGGTGCCGGGCATACTGGAAGCAAGGTCTTTAAGATCGCGGGCCCGGATCCGGGCAGGAGGGGCTGCTGTTGATACCGCTGCGCGATACAATCCGGGCCCGCCGCTTTCCGGTCGTCACCGTTGCCATCATCGTCGTCAATCTCATGGTCTTTCTGTTTTCTATCACACTCTCTCCAGGTGAGCTGCAGCGGTTCGTGACTGCTTTCGGAATCGTGCCCGCCCTGCAGATTCAGATGTTTTTTGAGGCCCCCCTGGCGCTTGACACCTGGATACCGGTGGTGACCTCCATGTTCCTCCACGGCGGGTGGTTTCACGTGTTGGGGAATATGCTCTACCTTTGGGTGTTCGGGGATAACGTCGAGGATGTTCTGGGGCGGGGGCGGTTCTTGCTGTTCTACCTCCTGACCGGCTTCGCGGGGGGGGGTTGGCTCACATCGTGAGCGCTCCCGGCTCGTTAATCCCGACGATCGGGGCCTCCGGGGCGGTGGCTGGGGTGCTGGGAGCGTACTTCATCACTTTTCCGAGTTCCCGGATCCTGGCCCTGGTTCCGATTCTCATTTTCATCACTTTCGTGGAGGTTCCGGCCGTGCTGTTCCTGTTTCTCTGGATCGGCCTCCAACTCCTCTACGGGGTTTTGGCCGTCACCGGCCCGGCCAATATGGTCGCGTGGTGGGCGCATGTAGGCGGCTTCGCGGCCGGGATGCTGTTGATGAAGATCATGGCGGCGGGCTCAAGGACGGCCAGCCGCCAATAGGTTTTACTGGAGAACCCGGTAATCGGCCTCGACGGTGCGGCCCTTCCAGGGACCGGCCTGTGTTTTTTCGGCACCCTCGTAGTGCCTGAAGATGCGGTTGCCGACCGCGCGGGCAAAGAAGAAACTGATGCCGCCGGCGACAACCACCCCGAAAAGGGGGATCACCCGGCCCAGAACCGAGCGCTGGCTGGCGCGCAACCCCAGGAAGATGAGCGGCCGGTTCATCCCGGTGGCGGCCATCTGGGCGGATAGGTGCCCGGCGGTGACCCGGGCCGCCTTTTTGCCCGCCGACTGCACCCCGGCGGCCATGCCGAAGACCCAGAGGGCTTCCTTCTGCACTTCAACAGAATCAGGGTTGCGGTCGTAGACAATGGCCATCTCCAGCACCAGGCGGTAGAGCAGGACGCCCAATACCATCACGTCCACCACCACCCCGGACAGGATGGCGATCAGCGTACCGAATCCCGGGACGATCGCGGGCAGGGCGGTGAGCGCCCCGACCGCCCCGCAGGTCACCGCCTTGTCGGTGATCAGTTTTTGGGCCAGTTGGCGCCGGTCATCCTCGGGATGCAGGCGGCGCATCATTTCCACTTTGTTCCGGGCGGCTCTGGTCCACCGGTACCGGAGGGCGTCGGAAAACACCATCGGCAAGCACGCTCCTTAAATCTCATCATACCATGGCCCGGCGGCCGGCACAGAAAAAGGACGCGTAACGCGCCCTTTTTTGAGGTGGGGAACCTCGCTTTCGCGTGGCGGTTCAGGTAGGGGGATCAGTATCTGATATCGGTGGCCCAGTTCCACCCGTTGTTGTTGTCCCAGTTGTTCGCGGCGTCCTTGAAGCAGAAGTTGCATTCACTATTGCCCTGCATCGGGATGGAGCAGGCGAATGAGCCGTCGGGTTCACGCCGCATCTCGGCGAAAGAATTGCTCTTCCAGCCGTCGAAGCCGTAATGAATGAAGACCCGGTCGGCACCACATTTCTGGAGCAACCCCTCGTAACGAATGGTCGCGTGACGGTCCTTCAGGCTGGGGGAGGGGATTACGTCAACACGATTGTCCAAAAAGTTGCGGCCTTGGGCTACGTACATTGTATCGACCTCCTTTTAAGCAATAGAATCTGCACGGAAAGGCAAAAAATAAGTAGTATTTCGTGTATCACCAACCACAATATTCCGGTGAATAGAGAAAAGTTTCACAGCAGGCCTTGACAGACCGGCCAAACGTCGCCGGGACGGCAAGCAGGTTGCGGTGTTTTGGCCAGGGGGGAGGCTCAAGGCAGGAAAATCTTGACTGATTATCGAAGCTCTCCGGGTGGAGGTGGCGGCACAGGAGGCGGCCCGGACCCGCTATTAGGCCGAGGTCGACCGCCAGAGCTTGCAAAAAGTGCAGACCGGGGCGGTGGTCGGCATTTGGCACACGGCGCAGGGCCCCAGAGGCGGTGCGGCCTGCCCGCCGGTCTGGAAAACCGGGGCCGCCTTTACGTAACCCTCGTAGAAGGAGCGCCTTGTCCCGGGGGACTGGTGTTCCACCGCCGTCAGGAGTTCTTTGTAGCGCTTGAACTTAGCCTCCCTGGAGTACGGGCAGACGGCCCTCACCACCCGGATGCCCCGCAATAAGGCGTAGGCGGTGATTTCCCGCTCCGAAAGCAGGGCCAGCGGCTTGATCTTGCGGCAGAAACCGCCTTCCGGAGGCAGGGTCGGCAGCCCCTTGGCCAGGTAGCGCCGGTCCCAGCGCATCAGGTTCGCAAACAGGGCCGCGGATAAGTCGTCCAGGTTGTGGCCGGTCGACAGGGCCGCCACACCCCGCTCGACGGCACGGGCGTTCATCACGTGGCGCTTGGTCATCCCGCAAGTAGAACAAAAACGGTCAAACCGCCAACCGACGTCCTTGATGTTCCGGCCAAAGCGCTCGCTTAAACTGTAGATTTCCAGGTGCAGCCCGCGGGCCGTGAAGAATTCCCGGCAGACGGCGGAGGACTCGCTGGAAAAGCCGTTGTCGGCGATTCCCAAGTCGACGTGCACGCCCTGGACGGCATAGCCCAGGCGGTCGAGGACGTCCACAACCGTCAGGGAGTCCTTGCCGCCGGACACGGCGACCAGAACCCGGTCACCCGGCTGCAGCATCTGGTAGCGGCGGATCGTCTTCTCGACCTGGCGCAGGAAGAACTGGTCCAGGTGCTCGGCACAGAAGTTGGCGTTGTGGGCCGGGAACCCGGCCAGGGCCGGTCCGCGGCAGACTTTGCATTTCATCCGCTCCACCTCCGGGGTGTACGTCGCCTGATTATAACCCCGGGCGGAAGGAGCGGTCAAATCTTGGCGCGGATTCGGTTTATTAAGGTGAATGGAAGTGAAGCAACGGCGGTACTATCCCTTCAGCCGGTTCCTGAAGGAACGGTTCGGAACGCGGGTGTGCAAGATCCCGCTGGATGCCGGCTTCACCTGTCCCAACCGGGATGGAACCGTCGGCCTTGACGGGTGCAGTTTTTGTCATAATCCCAGCTTCGGCCCTTTCGCGGACCTGGCTCTTTCTCTCGAGGAACAGTCGGCGGTGTCCATCGCCCGCTTGCGTCGTCGCCACCCGGGGCCGCTGCGTTTTCTCGCTTATCTGCAGGGCTATACGGGAACCTACGGGACCCTCGAGCGGCTGAAGGCGGTGTACGATGCCGCCGTGGCCCACCCCGACGTGGTCGGACTGGCCATCGGCACCCGGCCGGACTGTGTACCGGACCCGGTGCTGGATTTGGTCGAGTCGTTCGCCGTGCGCCGCCACGTTTGGCTGGAGTACGGCCTGCAGTCGATTCACGACCGCACCCTCGAACGGATCAACCGGGGGCACACCGCCGGGCAATTCCTGGATGCCATCACCCGGACCCGGGGACGGGGCATCTTTATCTGCGCGCACGTCATCCTCGGCTTGCCCGGCGAAACACCAAGAGACGCGGTGGAAACCGCACGCGCCCTCACGCGTGCCGGCGTGGACGGAGTCAAGCTGCACCACCTCCAGGTGATCCGGGGCACGCCGCTTGAAGCCGAGTGGCGCGCCGGACGGGTGGCGGTGCTTTCACCGGCGGAGTATGCGTGCTGGGCCGCCGATTTTCTGGAGCACCTGGATGCGGGCCTCACCATTCACCGCCTGGTGGGCGAGGTACGGCACAGAGAACTCTTGGTGGCGCCGCGGTGGAACGTCGACAAGACCAGGGTGCTGGACGCGGTCGACCGGGAACTGGAGCGGAGGGGCACCGTGCAGGGTTGCCGCGCCGTCCCGGATAGCCGTTGATCTCGATGGGCACCGGCCTGACGTATGAGTTTTAAAGCCACGTCGAACAAACGCGTCGCGGGGATGCTGCGCGAAGGAAAATCTAACTTGTTAAATGGTTAAACTTTAGATAAGATAAGGTCTTAATGAATGTGAAGAGGGAGTGACGGGCTTGGCCGAAAGGATCAAAACCGCCCTGGAGAAGGCGATGGAACGGATCGCCGATATCCGGGTCTCCAATGAAGAACTCGAACAGGAGGAACACCGGGACGCCGGCAAATCGGCGGCGGCGCGATTTCTCGCAGAGCGCAATTTCGACCTGGCGGCGACGCTGGCGGGGTACCCGGAGAGCGGCGGTCCTTATTTCCGAGACGGTGCCGCCGAGATCCTGATTGAGAGCCTGCACCCGCCGGCCAACGAGGCCACGGCCGAGGCCAACCGGCGGGCGATGGAAGGAATTGGGCTCCTGAAACATGACCGGGACACCATTATGCAGATCTTCAGCGAGTTGGAGTACCTCTTTGACTACTATCAGCAGGCGCTCCGCCAGGCGCAGCTGCATCTCCGGGAGGCTTTTGAGCGCCGGGCGGGGGAGACGCAGCGACTGATTGAGGAGCAAACGGGGGTCAAAATGCGCGTGAACCCGGAGAACTCCCCTCAATTCCGCGAGGAGTGGCTGCGGACCGTAAATCGAATCGATACGCAGTACGAGGAGTTCCTGAGGGAGCACAAGGCCCGGCTGGCGGCCTGCCAATGACGGCAGGAACACCGAACCGACGGGGGGTCGTCAACCAATGCTGAAAAGCATCCGCCGTTACCTGCTGACCGGGATCGCCGTCCTGTTGCCGGTTGCCGTCACTGTCTGGCTTTTGTGGAGCATCTTTGTCTTCATCGACGGGATAGTGGGCCGCATCATCATGTTTATGATCGGACGGCACCTTCCGGGGCTTGGGTTCCTAATCACGGTGGCCGTGGTACTGCTGGCCGGCATGTTGGCCAGCAATCTGGTGGGCCGGAAGCTGTTCGCACTCTGGGAAGTGGTTATGCTCCGCATTCCGCTGGCCAACTCGATCTACAAAGTGGCCAAGCAGATTGTCGACTCGATCAGCCGCCACGACAAGCAAGCGTTCCGGGATGTGGTCCTGGTGGAGTTTCCGCGCCGGGGCAGCTGGGTCGTCGGGTTTCTGGTCGGCGGGGCGGAACCGGCGCTTTTTGGCCAGACGGGTGAGGACATGGTCAAACTGTTCGTGCCGACGGTCCCCAACCCCACCTCGGGCTATCTGCTCATTGTGCCGCGTAAAGACACCGTTCCGGTGCCCATCTCGGTGGAAGACGGCTTCAAACTGGTAGTGTCCGCTGGGATAGTGGTGCCCAACCTGGCCGACAACAACCAAGTTGCAGAAACTGCCGCGACAGGCCGGTGAGACCACACCGTGAAGCGGCCTCACAGCCCGTCGGCGGCGGATGGGTCATCAGCCGTTGGGACAGAGACCCGGGGCGCCACCGGGGCTAAGCGCTGCTTCGGGGCGGCCGGGGGCCGAGAAACCGGTGGTAATGGCACTCGATGCGCCCGTTGTAAAGCTTGCGCTTTCGGTCCGCCCGCCGCCCGTACAGGCGCTCGAATCCCGGGTGCGCGGTCAGAACGTAAACGGACCAGGTATCGAGCCGGCTGAAGACCCGGCCCATTTCGGCATAAAGCCTCTCCACGGCCGCTTCTTCGCCCAACCGTTCCCCGTAGGGCGGGTTGCAGACGATGCAGCCGTACTTGAGCCGGGAGCGGAAGTCTGCAAGGGGACGCCGGTGGAAGCGCACCTGCTCCTCCACTCCGGCTTCCCGGGCGTGGTGGCGGGCCAGGCTGAGCACCTCGCCGTCAGCGTCCGCGCCCTCGATCTGCAACTCGCGGTCGTGGGCTTTTGCGTGACGGGCGGCCGCCCGCGCCTCTTTCCAGAGCGCCGCCGGAACCGCCGGCCAGTGTTCGGCGGCGAACTCCCGCCCCAAACCCGGGGCGATGTTCAGCCCGATCAGGGCCGCTTCGATGGGGATGGTGCCCGACCCGCACAGGGGGTCGACGAGCAGCCGTTCGGGCCGCCAGTAGCTCAACTGCACCAGGGCCGCAGCCAGGGTTTCCTTCAGCGGGGCCGGAGCGGCCAGCTTGCGGTAGCCGCGCTTGTGCAGGCCGGCGCCGCTGGTGTCGATGGTCACGGTGGCTTCGTCCTTCAAGAGCGCCACCTCGATCGTGTAGCGCGGCCCGTTCTCCTCGAACCATTCGCGACGGTAACGCCGTTTCAGCTTCTCCACCACGGCTTTCTTTACGATTGCCTGGCAGTCCGGCACGCTGAACAACTTCGACTTGACAGACTTGCCCTGCACCGGGAACGCGGCGTTGGCCGGAAGCCATTCCTCCCACGGCAGGGCCTTGGCCCGTTCAAAAAGCTCGTCGAAAGTAAGCGCCTGAAAACTGCCCATTTTTAGCAGCACCCGGTCGGCGCTGCGCAGCCAGAGGTTGGCGCGACAGATGGCCGCCGGAGCAGCTCTGAAAATGACCCGGCCGTTTTCGACGGTTACGCCTTGGTAACCGAGGTTTTGCACCTCCCGCGCGACCACGGCCTCCAGGCCGAAGCCGGCGGTGGCGATCAGTTCAACGTTATCCATATCCATGGTTGACTCCGAACTCCTTGTCAATGCCATCCTTGCCGCGCGTATTGGGCAGCGCCCGGCGCGCAGAGGTGACCGGCGTGGAGAGGCGGTAAAAGCAATGAGCTCAGCCGGGGCTAGCGGGCCTGCACACGCGCCCCGTCTTGCACCTCGGGACCCGGGTGGACAATGACTGCTTCTCCCGCTTTCAAGTCTCCGGCTACTTCCGCCAAGCCGGCCGCCTTGCGTCCCGGGACCACCTCAACCTTCGCGGCCCGTCCGTCCCGTACGACGAAGAGAAAGGTCCGGCCGTCCTGCCGGAAGAGAGCGGTCTCGGGCACCACAGTTTCCCCGGGGACCTCCTCGATGCTGATCTCGACGTTCACCTGGAAGCCGGGCTTCAATTCCCGGGCACCGTCAACGACCTCGATTTCCACCCGCGCCTTGGACTCTTTCACGCCGAGCGCCGAAACGGAGACGGTACCCGACGGGATCACGCGGGACACCTGCCCGGCGGCGACGGTCGGCCCGCCGGCCAGGTGCCTGATGCTTACCGTCTGGCCCGCCGCCACCAGCGCCGCGTCCCGCGGTTCAATCTCCGCGGCGATTTCCAGGGCCTCGGGATCGCCGAGTACGAAGAGCGGTGTTCCAGGGACAACCATGGCCCCGGCCTCGGCCATGCGCTCCAGGACCAAGCCTGCGACGGGGGCGGTAACCCGGGCTTGCCGCAGCTGCCGCTCGGCCTGGCGCTCCAGCGTGCGGGCGGCCTCCAAACGGGTGGTGACGGTGTCCAGGGCCAGTTCTCCGGCTTCGGCTCGCGCAAGGTTCAGCGCGGCTGCCTCCCTGGCCCGGCGCGCGTCTTCCAGGTCGGCGTCCGGGATCGCCTGGTGGGCGTGCAAGAACCCGGCGCGCTCAAGATTCGCCTCGGCGCGTTCCAGTTCCAGGGCGGCAAGCTCCAGGGCCAACCGGTTCTGCTCCGCGAGTTCGGCCTGCTGCGCTTCCAGGGTCCGCCTCTCGGCGGCGGCCAGCGCCAGCCGGTCTTGAAGATCGGCGGCGTCGAAGGCGGCCAGCATATCCCCCGGCGCCACCCGGTCGCCTGCCGATACGGCAACCGAAACGATCTTGCCGCCGGCCTCGGCGTGCACGTGGCCGGGGTTGGCGGCCTTCACGTCCCCGGTGCCCCGGACCGTTACCGCGAGGTCGGCCGCGACCACCGCGGCCGTCCGGACCGCCACCGGCTGGAGCGCGGACGCCAGAAGGCTTGCGCCCGCTAACAAACCGGCAATGACGATCCCCAGTCCGACTTTCATTCTCCTGGACAGCATCTCAAAGAAAACCCCCTATTCACGGTGTTTCGAGGCCTCCGCCAGGTTTAAGCGGTTCACATTGCGGATGGACGGCCACTGGGCCACGGCCACCGCAATGATTATGCCCGTCATGCTGAACAGGACCGTGGCCGGGTAAATGACCGGGCGGATGGTCATCAGGTCGCTGGAAAAGGCGGCGGCGAACCAGGCGGCCCAGGCGTAGCCGACGGCAACGCCCAGGCAAAGGCCCGGAACGGCGGGCAGCAGGCCCTCCGCGGCGACCAGCAGGCCGGTTCCCTTGCGGCTCATGCCCTGCATGCGAAAACTCACCAGTTCGCGCGTCCGCTCGAGGGCGGTGATGGACGACATACTGTACACGATGGCGCCCGCCAGGAGCATACTGAACAACAGCGCCACGCCCATAAAGGCGTACATCAGGTCCAGTTGGCCCAGAATCTCCGCGCGCGCCTCCGCGACACTTTGCACCCCGCCGACGAACGGACGGTCCCGCGCGCGCTCCCGGAGCGCCTCCACGCTGCTCCCGGGAGCGGTGATCACCAGGACCGCGGAGATGGGCGTACCCGGTCCCAATACCGAACGGGCTTCTTCGATCGGCAGAAAGCCGCCGATGCCGAACATTGTCTCGACCGCGCCGGCCACCGTGACGTCATGGCTGGGCAGCCCGGCGACCATCGGTTCCAGGATGACGGTGTCCCCTTCCCTCAGGTCCAGTTCCCGCATCAAGTTCGAAGACAGAAGTATCCCGCCGCGGGACGGGGAGACCGGGTTTCCTTGCTCGTGGCGCAACTCCAGGAGGCGGCCGTCCTCCGGCAAGCCGGTCAGTGGCCCTTCGTACTGCCGGTGCCCGTTGCGGTAGCGCACCGCTCCTTCCACCAGGGCCTGGGCCTCGCGCACCTCGGGCCAGAGGGCCACCTCGTTCACGGCGTCCCAGCCGGTGGGGCCGGTGAAATTGACGCGGGCTTCATAGCCGACCATGTCCCCGAAGTAGCGGTTCATCATGTCGTCGAACAAATCGTAGAAGGACCCGGAAAGCACCAGCAAGCCCAGGGCCACGCCCACGCCCGCGGCCGAAAAATTGAACCGCCACGGGTTGCGGGTGATGTTCCGGACCGGAAGCTTCCACAACACCGGCAGCTGGTCCATGAAGCCGAACCAGCGTTCCCCCCAGAAGCGGCGGCCCAGCGGCGGGGCGGGGGCGCGCATGGCTTCCACCGGGTGGATGGAGGCGGCCGCCCGGGCCGAAAAGAACGAGGCGGCGAGACAGGTGCCCACTCCCAAGGCGACGGCGAAAAGCTGCACGTCCCAGTGGAACCCGCTGATCAGGTAGGGGATGTTGAAGTAGTCGGCGTACATGTTGGTCATGCTCACGGACAGCCAGTAGCCGAGGAGTGTCCCGGCCACGGAGCCCGTGCCTCCCACGGCCAGGGCGAAACCGAGGTAGTAGCTCATGATGTGCGTCCGGCTGTAGCCCAGCGCCCGCAAGAGCCCGATGTGGGAGCGCTGCTGCCGGACGATCCGCGCCAGGAGCACCAGGATGACCATCACGGCCGCGCCGAGGAAAATCACCGGGAGCATGACCGACCAAGCCGAAAGTTGTTCCATCTCGCTCTCCAGCATGCGGTAGCTGAACTGGTCCTCCCGCGCGACCAGGGTCCGGTACCCATAACCGGAAGCCAGTTCGCGCAACGCCTGCTCGACCGCGGCCGGGTCCGCTCCCGGACCGGTGATCACGGCCAGTTCGTTGATCTGCCCGCCGCGGCCCAGGATCTCGGCCACGGTGTCGCGGGTCGCGAACATAACCGCGAACGAGTGACCGGAAAAGAACTGGTCGAGGCTGGGGGCCGCGAAAAGGTATTCGGGGCTCAAAACCAGGCCCCGAATCACCAGCTCCCGGCGTAGCCCCTCGGCGATCACGTGGACCGGGTCGCCCGGTTCCAGCCCGTGGTGGGTGGCGAAATCACTGGTAATCAGGACGCCGCGCCGGTCCTCGGCGTCCAGGAAGCGGCCGCGGACCAGGTGCAGGTCGTTCACCGGGTCATCGCCGGGTCCGGGCCGGGAGATGATTCGGGCGTGCATCTTGTCGGGAGTGCCCGGGATGTCCAGAGAGACGTCGTCCACGTACCGCCCGCTGACCATGCGGACACCCTCGATGGCGCGGGCCGCCTCGGACAGGCCGGCCGGGGCGGCGGCGAAGTGCACGGTGTAGTCGGCCAGGCGCAGCCGGTCAAAGCTGTTCCCCGCGGAGTCCCGCAGGTTGACCAGCGCCAGGTACATGGAGGAGAACATGGAGACACCCAGTGCCACCAAGAGGGCGATGGCGAGGAATTGTCCCTTGAAACTCCTAATGTCACGGAGCAGTTTGCGCCTGAGCATGTCCGTTCACCAACTGATCAGTACAGGGTCCAACGGCGACTCGTTGGTCTCGATACGGTCGATCACCCCGTCGCGCATGTAAAGCACCCGGTCGCCCATCTTGCCGATGGGGGTATTGTGGGTGATGATCACCACCGTCTTGCCAATCTCGCGGCTCGCGCGGTGGAGGAGCTGCAAAACCAGCAGGCCCGTACGGAAGTCGAGCGACCCGGTGGGTTCGTCGCAGAGCATCAGGTCCGGCTCCTTCGCCAGGGCGCGCGCGATGGCCACCCGCTGCTGTTCGCCGCCGCTCAGTTGCGAGGGGAAGTTCCCTTCCTTTCCGGCCAAGCCGAGGCTTTCCAAGACGGGGGCCAAATTGCCGCGCCGCCCGGCGATCTCCGCGCCCAGCGCGACGTTCTCGGTCACGGTGAGGTTGGAGATCAGGTCGAAGAACTGGAAGATGAAGCCGACGTGGTGCCGCCGGTAGGCGGTAAGCCGGTTGTCGCCGACGACCGATAGATCTTGGCCCTCATACAGCAGCCGCCCGCCGCTGGGCTGATCGATGCCGCCCATGAGGTTTAGGAGCGTGCTCTTGCCCGAACCGCTGGGACCGAGGATGACCAGAATCTCACCCCGGTATACCGTCAAGTCGGTCGGCTTCAAGGCCGGGACCTCCACTTCGCCCATCCGGTAGGTTTTCCAAACCCCGGCCAGCTCCATGAGCACTTCCGGAGCCATCCAAATCACCCGCAATCCCGTCCGTAGTCGTCCACGCACCTGTGTTAATTAAATAACTTCGGTCCGGGGATGTCAAGGACGGGGAGAATTCAGAATCCAGGAGTCAGAATTCAGAATATGGGGATTTGGGGGTTCCGGAATTGGGAGCGGGAGTTCAGAGATTTCTAGTTCGAATGGGGAACACGAAATGCTTGCCGTAAAGGCCCTATCGCTTGGGGAGGAGGAGCAGCAAGAATTCGGAATCCGGAATGCGGCTGGAAAAGCCTGTTGAATCCATGCGGCTCGGGGAAACGTCAAGCATTCAAAGACTATTTCCCCGGCCGCCGGCCGCGGCACCGGGCGTGAGGAGTGGAGAAGGGATGTACCGGGTGCTGAGTCTGATTGCGGTGCTGGTGTTAGTCCTGACGCTCGGGCTGGGCAGGCTGCCGGGCACGGCGCAAGTGCCGCCGGAGACGCCGCCCAAGCTGCCGGCGGTGGCCTCCTGCACCAAACTGGCGGTGTTGCTGGACGAGAAGAGGGAGGCCTTCAAAAGTTCGTTGCTCATAGGCGCGAACAGGATGCTTACCGATCAGGCGGCAATGGAGTCCGCGGCCCCCGCCGCGCCGCCGGCCGGTGGAGACCGCGGCGCCGGGAGCGGCTACTCCACGACCAACATCCAGGTGGAGGGGGTAGACGAGGCCGACATCGCAAAGACCGACGGGCGTTACATCTTCCAGGTCAACAAAAAACGGGTGATGGTGGTGCAGGCCTACCGCGACACCGACCTGGCGGTCCGGAAGGTAATCGAGTTCACGGACCAGTGGTTTCATCCGCTCGAAATCTACCTGGACGCCGAACACCTGGTCGTGGTGGGGACGTCGGCGCGGCCCGGCCCGCCGGTACACCCATATGACCGGTACCCGACGTTGAGCACCGTGAAGGCGATCGTGTTCGACGTGCGGGACAAGAACAACATCACCCAGGTGCGGGATGTGGAGGTGGACGGCGGCTACGTGACCTCGCGCAAGATTGGCAAGAACGTATACCTGGTGGCGAACAAGTACCCCGACTACTACATGCTCCGGGAAGCGGACCTGCCGTTCAGGGAGGGGCTGACGCCGGCCTACCGGGACAGCGTGGCGGGCGAAGGGTTCGTGAGCGTGAAATGCACCGACGTGTGCTACTTCCCGGGTTTCTGGCAGCCGAACTACCTGCTGGTGGCCGGGTTTAACCTGGATGAGAAGAAGGAAGTGGAAGTGGGCACGTATCTGGGCGCAGGCGAGAATGTTTACGCTTCGCGGGAGAACCTCTACGTCGCGGCCACCGAGCGCCACTACGGCCTAATCAGGCCGATGCCGGTGCCGGGTGCGCGCGAGCCGGCCCCGGCCGTGGAGCCGGACAGGGCTCCGCTGGTGATGCCCCCGTTCGAGCCGCAGGGCCCGCGGGAGCAGACCACGGTCTACCGGTTCGCCATGAAGGGCGGCGCCGTAACCTACACCGGCAAGGGGGAGGTGCCCGGCACCGTACTGAACCAGTTTTCGATGGACGAATACGACGGCCACTTCCGGGTCGCCACGACCCTGAACACCAGGGGCCGCGACTCCCGGAACGCCCTGTACGTTCTGGACGGCAGCCTCGGCATCTGCGGCCGGGTCGAGGACATCGCCCCCGGCGAGCGGATCTACTCCGCGCGTTTCATGGGGCCGCGGGCCTACATGGTCACCTTCAAGACCACCGACCCGCTGTTTGTGCTGGACCTGGCCGACCCCAAGAACCCGGCCATCCTCGGGGCGTTGAAGATCCCCGGGTTCTCGAACTACCTGCACCCCTACGATGAGCACCACCTGATCGGGTTCGGCAAGGACGCCGTGGAGGCGGCCGGCAAAGAGGGCGGGAGGGAGGTGCCCCTGGACTTCGCCTACGAGCAGGGAATGAAGCTCGCCCTGTTCGACGTCACGGACGTCAAAAACCCGGTGGAAAAGTTCGCGGTCGGCATCGGCGACCGGGGCACCGACTCCGAAGTCCTGAACAACCACAAGGCGTTGTGGTACCACCGGGAGAAGAACCTGTTTGCTTTCCCGGTCACGGTGGCCGAGATCAAGCAGCGCACCAGCGCGACGCCGCAGTGGGAATACGGGACCTTCGTCTTCCAGGGGGCCTACGTCTACGAACTGACCCTGGAGCGCGGCTTTGAGCTCAAGGGCCGGATCACGCACCTGGCGGACGCCGACTACTTGAAGTCCGGCAACTGGTGGCCGGGGAGCGACCGTGACCTGAACCGGATTTTGCACATCGATGACAACCTTTACACGCTCTCGAACGGGCTGGTGAAGGTGAACGACCTGAATACTCTGGCGGAAAAGCGGAGCCTGACTCTGCCCACGGGTGGGTCCGGCAAAAGGTAGAATAGCGGCGGCCCCGGTGCGAAACCGGGGCCGCGTTGCGTAGGCGGGCGGTATGGAGATGACCGGTGGAGCGTTAAGGCGACTTTTTGACCACCGGTAACCGGCAGGCGCCGTTCACCCTTGCGGCTGTGGGAGGCCTCGCACCACACCGGTGCCGGGGCCTCCGGCTTCAGAGCCCCACGCCCTGAATGCGAACCACGTTGTTTTCCAGGCGCACTCCGGCGCCCAGGATTCTCCCCACCAGCCAGAGGTTGGTTTCCAAGTGCTCGGTGACCAGGGGCGCCCGGTAGACGGACTCCCCCTGGGCCAGGGCGGCGAAGATCACGAGCTGGTCGGCCGCGAACCGGTCCACCGTCGCCCTGGCGGCCAGGTCGGCCAGCAGCGTCCGGGCCACGTGGCGCCCGATATGTTCCGCGGGGCGGCGCGGCTGTCCCGCCTGGTCCGACCCCAGGATGCACCCGGTGGTGGTGACCGCCCAGGCCGCCAGGGCGGCGCCGGGCTGCAGGGACTCGGTATCCTCGGTCACCTCGAAGCGCGCGTCGTGTCCGGCCGCCCGGAACACTTTGGCGGCAGCGGCGGCCATGCGTTCACCCACGCGGCGCTCCGACAGGTGGGAACTCAAGGCGATTCCGGAGACGGACTCGGTACGCCCCTGCTCGCTCAGCACCAGCGGTTTCAAGCCCCCGACCGCCGGTCTCGCCTCCAGGCACAATTCGCCGCCCCCCTTCGGTACGTAGCCGGGGCGAACAATTTCCAGGCGGATGTCCGCTCCCATCCGGCGCAGGAGCGGCAGCAACACCTGCCGGGGGTGGAAGGCGGTAGGCGCAAAATCCTGAAAGAGTCCCCCGGTGATGTGGAACGTGGCCGGGGCGGAGGCAAGGATGGCCGCTGGCAAAACGGTAAGGGCCAGCATCACGGCCGAGCCGCCGGTCCCGATGTCCCAACGGTGGTTTCCGCCGCGGAACTCCGTTCCGGGTCGGAACCAGATCTCCGAGGCGCCCACCGCCGCCCCTTCCAGCCGGCCGCCGCACAAGTCACGGACCGCTTCGACCGCCCGCAGGTGCTGGGGCCGCAACCCCGGCTTGTCGCGCCGGGCCCGGATATTAGTCAGGTGCAACTCCCGCCCGGCAAGAGCGGAGAGGGCGACCGCGTACCTGACGATGGTGCCGCTGCCGGACATCTGTGCGCCGTCGATGTGCAACCCTTTGATCGCCATCCCTGCTTCAAACCTCCCCGGGGCCTTGACCCGGAATGTGAATCGGCTCTCAAGCCGGATGTTTGTCCCATCATACCACAGCCGGGCTAAAACCTTTGTTTTCGTAAGGGCGGACTACCAGGCGACCTAAGCCTTGTGCCGGATCATAGGCAGTGTTATTCTGTCCATATGGTTCGAATCGCCCGGCGGTTTTTGCTAGGTTAGAACTTCAGCATAAGCGGCAGAATGAGGGCATTAAAGCACGAATACTTTTAGCCGGAAAGGTGGTGGAAAAGATGGCGGAACCGGAAGTGTATGATGTGGCGGTGATCGGTTGCGGGCCGGCCGGTCTGTCGGCGGCCCTGAACGCGGCGGTGCGGCGCAAAAAGGTGGTTCTCTTCGGGGGTGAGTTCTGTGTCTCGAAGATCAACCGTTCCCCGCAAGTGGACAATTTTCTGGGTCGGCCCGGGGTCACCGGCGAGGCGCTGCACCGGGAGTTTGTCGCGCACGTGCGGGAATTCGACATTCCGATGATCAACAAGCGGGTGATCAACGTTTTTCCGGACGAGGACGGATTGTTCGGCCTGGCGATCAAAGACCGCATCCACCGGGCGCGCACGGTGATCCTGACGGTGGGGATGGCCGTGACCCGGACGCTGGAGGGGGAGGAGGGCCTGATCGGCCGCGGCGTAGGCTACTGCGCGACCTGCGACGGCCCCCTGTTTCAAGGGAAAACGGTGGCGATCATCGACTACACCAGGGAAGGCATCGAAGAGGCCGTATATATGGCCGGCTTTTGTGCCCGGGTTTACTACGTATGCATGCATACCGAGCCCCCGCGCTTTGAACAGGAGAACATCGAGCTGCTCAAAGGGGTGAAGCCGGTCCGGATCCTGGGCGCGGACGGCACAGTGAGCGCGTTGGCGCTTGACCAGCAGACCGTCGAAGTTGACGGCGTGTTCATCTTTCGCGAGGCTTTCCCACCGCAGGATCTGGTGCCCGGCCTAGAGCTGGAGGGCAACCACATCAAGGTAAGCCGGGGCATGGAGACCAACATTCCCGGGATGTTCGCGGCCGGGGACTGCACCGGCAAACCTTACCAACTGGGCAAGTCGGTGGGGGAGGGGCAGGTAGCCGCGCTGAATGCGGTGGCGTACCTGGATTCCGCAGGCAAATAGACCGTAGATCTCAATGTGACGTGCGGTATGTCCAAGGCGCACTTTCCGGGGGTTTTCAAGCGCAATCCAGTTAACTGGTGAAACGATTGCGAAGGGGTGGGATTAGGTGGGCGAAGCCGTATTCAAACAGAAATCCGGGGTGGACGCCTTGGTCCTGGTTGGAGCGTGCGGGGTGGTGACGCCCGCCCAGTTCAAAGGTCTGGCGGACCGGCTGGATGAACTGGGGGTGGCCGCGCTGAAGTTCACGACCAGGCAGACGTTGGTGCTGCTCCTGCCGCCGGAAAAGGTGGCGGCGGCTTGCGCGGCGGCCGAAGAACTGGGTTGGCGGGTAGGCACGTTCGGCAACACGTTCCGCAACGTCAAGGCCTGTTGCGGCCGGGAAGACCTGTGCCCGAAGAATTTCACCGAAGTGCTGGACCTGGGCATCGAGATCCAGGACAAATACTACGGGCGTTCGCTGCCCCGGGATTTCAAGGTGGCGTTGGCCGGGTGCGCCCGGGGATGCACCGATCCCTACTGCGCCGATTTCGGGGTCCGGGCCCGGCAGGGGGGAGCGTACGAGGTCGCCGTGGGCGGCAGGGGCTCGACGCTGAACCCGCGGCACGGAACGGTGGTCGCGGAGGACGTCAGCCGGGAAGGGGTCTTCGCGGTGCTGGACTTTGTGCTCGAGAAGTACCAGGCGTTGGCCAAGCCGAAGGAGCGGGTGCTCCACGTGATCGACCGGGTGGGGATAGAGCCTTTTGTGCCGGACCCGGCGTGGCTGGCACAGTACCAGGTGGAGAAGGGCGAGAAGAGCGGAGGGCCAATAGGAATATAGAATTCAGGAGTCAGCAGGCCGCTGAAGGGAGCGGGCCAGCACCTGCCGCCGCCGGAGTCAGCTTTTGCCGGTTTTATGCGCACCGTGCCCGTAAGGAGCGTAAATGATGCCCGCTCGGAGCGGAGGCGCATGCCCGTTGGGGGCGGATGCGCGCTGGGCTTCTTCCGCATTTGGCCCGAGCCGGAAAAAGATTTGCTCTTGCCCGAGACAACGTGCATTATATAACTATATAAATGCATACCGGAAGGCTGCTTCACCGGAGGGCAGCCCTTTCTGCGGTTAGGGGCATCGCCTGATGATCGAGGTCCAGAAACTGACCAAGAAATTCAAGGAGTTCACGGCGGTCGACGAAGTCTCCTTCACGGTGGGGAAGGGGGGGTTTTTCGGCTTCCTGGGCCCGAACGGAGCGGGGAAGACCACGACCATCAAGGTTCTGGCGACGCTGTTGCGGCCCAGCGGCGGCACGGCCCGGGTGAACGGTTTTGACGTGGTGCGTGAGCCGGCCGCGGTGCGGCGCTCCATCGGCATGGTGTTTCAAGACCCCAGCCTGGACGACCGCCTGACGGCGCGGGAAAACTTGCAGTTGCACGCCATGCTGTATGGGGTCGCCCGTCGGGAAACCGGGCCGCGAATCCTCGAACTCCTGGAGCTGGTCGGACTGGCCGACCGCTGGAATGATTTGGTCAAGAAGTTCTCGGGCGGAATGAAGCGCCGTCTGGAGATCGCCCGGGGCCTTTTGCACCGGCCGGGCGTTCTGTTCCTGGATGAACCGACGGTGGGCTTGGATCCCCAAACCCGCAGGCACATCTGGGAATACATCGGTGAGATCCGTCGGACGGAAGGGGCAACCGTTTTCCTGACCACCCACTACATCGAGGAAGCGGAAGCCTGCGACCGGGTCGGGATTATCGACCACGGCCGGATCGTCGCCCTGGACAGCCCCGCGGCGCTCAAGGCCACGTTGGAGGCCGACCTGATTACCGTTGAAACCCGAAATCCGGAAGACGCCCTCCGCATAATCAGGGAGGAACTGGGACTGGACGCGGTGCTGCAGGGTGACCGGGTGATTCAGGTGCCGGCGGTAAACGTGGCCGACGGGGAACTGTTGCCCCGCCTCGCGGCCGCTGTTCCGGGCCTCAGCGCGCTCGAAATCAGCAAGCCCACCCTGGAGGACGTGTTCTTAAGCCTGACCGGCCGGGCGATCCGCGAGGAAGCGGCCGATTCCCTGGAAAAGATGCGCCAGTCCCGCAGAGCCAGGGCTAGAAAGGGAAGATAGAGGGTTGGAATTAAAGACCTTTGGGGTCACAGTGTACGTGATCTGGTTGCGCGAGATCAAGAAATACTTCCGGGAACGCACGCGCCTGCTGGCGATGGTGGGCCAGCCCCTGCTATACCTGGTGATTATGGGGCATGGGCTGCGGGAGATGTTCCAGCTCAACATCGAAGGGTTCGACTATTTGAGCTTTATGTACCCCGGAATCGTGGCGATGACCATCCTGTTCACTTCAATGTTCGCCTCGGTATCCATCATTTGGGACCGCGAATTCGGGTTTCTGAAAGAGGTGCTGGTGGCCCCTGTGCCGCGCAGCGCCATCGCGGTCGGCAAGGCCCTGGGCGGGAGCACGACCGCCTTGCTTCAGGGCGCGATTCTGCTGGCGCTGGCCCCGTTGGCCGGGCTGGCGCTGTCCCCGTCCGCAATTATCCAGATCCTGCTCCTGCTCTTCCTGCTGGCCTTCGCCATCACCTCTTTCGGCACGGTGGTGGCCGCCAACACCGAGAGCATGGAGGGGTTCCACATGATCATGAACTTCATCATCGTCCCGCTGTTTCTCTTAAGCGGCGCCTTTTTCCCGATCGGCGTCGCCCCGGAATGGATGCAGGCCGTGATGAAGCTCAATCCGGTCGCCTACGGCGTCGACGCCCTCCGCAACATCATGTTCACCGGCTCTCCGGCCAAGGATTTCGTGGTCTACTACCCGCTGTACCACAACGTCCTGGTGCTGGCGGGTTTTTCGGTCCTGATGGCCGCTCTCAGCATGCGCGCCTTCAACCGCGTGGAATAGCTTCTACACAGGCCCTCAGGGGCTTAATCGGCATCCCGGAAGCAAAGCCTTTCCACGACGCATAATCACTGGTATAATAAGGCATACTGGTGCATAATAAGGTAGGTTAGGGTAGGGCAATGCAATTAAGCGGAGGGTTGCCGGTGGGTGATCTCCTATCCCCGGAAGAAGTGGCCGCTCGCCTAAGGCTTTCGCGCCGAACGGTCATCGTTTGGCTCCAGCGGGGGAAGTTGCCCGGAATCAAGGTGGGCAGCCGCTGGCGCGTCCGGGCGGACGACCTTGACGCTTTCGTTGAGCCCGGTCCGGACAAGCCAATTCGTCCGGCACCGAGGACGCCGGAAGACCCGGATGACCCGATTCTCAACGTCATCGGTTGCATTACCGCCGCACCTATTCCGGCTAAGGACATAAACAAACTGGTCTACGGGAAGGAAGACCAATAGTGCCCGCTGCTGTATTCATCGACACCTCCGGTTGGCTCGCCCTGGGCTACCGCCAGGATTCCATTCATGACCCGGCAAGCCGCCTTTACCGGGAACTTCGCGGCCAGGGTGCATCCGTCCTCACCAGTGACTACGTCCTGGACGAGCTGGTAACCGTGCTGTTTGCCGGGGAGGTCACTAACGAAACCCTGCGGTTCGTCAAGGGCGTTCTATTTGCAGCCACCAGGGGTTACCTGCTTCTCGAACGGATCACCCCAGAGCACATCCTGGCCACTCTCAAACTCCGGTACCGCCTCGACATTCCCCACGCATCCCTGACCGACCTCACGACAATGGTTGTGATGCAGCAGCGCGGCATAAAGCAGATCCTCACCGGAGACCCCATCTTCATCAAGGCCGGGCTGGACTTCGAACTGCTACCCTAGAAAAAACACGGTGGGCAACGAAGGATTTCAAAAAAAGGGCGGCGAACTCGGGATAGCCGGCGTTCAGGCCGACTTGGCGAAGATTTTTCTTAGGCAACATAATATTTATTATCGGAAGTAACGCGGAAAACAAAAACCCGGATTTTGCGCGGACCGCCCGGGATCAGGGCTGAGGGTTCATAAACGCCCATTCCGGGACCAAGTGCCGGAACCCCTCCAGGCCCAGTTGGCAGGCCACCCCCACCACGACCCCCCAAACAAGAATCCCGATTGTGACCCAGGCCAGCGTGCGGCCCGTCGAAGCGCCCAGGATCACGCACAGCACGACCGCCAGGTGCGTGCCGGTGACCACCGGCGCCCCCAGGCCCGCGCCGGGCACGCCGTACCGGTTCCAAAGATATTGGAACCGCCTGTGCCGACCCGAGGCGCCCTCCCTTCCCTTCTGCCCCCGCGGTGACAGGAAAGTTCTGGAAATCCATTCCTTCACGCGCGGCAATACCGCCACCAGCGCCACGACCGAGACGACGTTTCCGGCCACGGCGGCGGCCGCCGCCGCCGCCGGGGTCAGGCCCATCAGCACCCCTGCCGGCACGGCCGCGAGGATCTCGAACCAGGGCGCCGCGCCGAGGCCAAAAACCGCCGCCAACTTCAGGAGGTAGGCGGCGAGGACATCGCTGTTTGCCATGTATTGGTAACCCCCTTTAAAGGCCCGTTTGAGGAGCGATCGCCGTATAGACGATGGCGCGCGCCGCCAGCAGTTCATCCCCCTCCCTGCTGGTCGGGGCCCGGAAAACGGCGCGCAGTGTCACGACGTCTCCGGGCGAATACAGCTGGCGCGGCGCCTCTCCACCCGGTACGGCGAAAAACCGATGGTGATCAATCTCCGGCCCCCTATCCCGTAATTCTTGCCTCCCCAAGGAGCCATCCAGCCCGAGCCGTCCAAACCCCTCTCCCGTTAACACCATTTTCACCCACACTCATGCTATCCAACCCAGCTTACCCGGGTCAACTCCGGTCTCTTCGGCGCAATCCAATCCCATCAGGGCAGGCGGCCGAGAACTCCATGTTGTTTGATTGTCGGGAGCGGCCTGCGTAGGTGCTGCCACATTACCGGATTTGTCCAGGCCGCTCCGGCGGTACCGCAACACCAGTGAGTGTAAGGTTTAAGTAGGTGACTGGGGGTCGGGAGTAGAAGTGAGACCTCAAGCGGCTTCCCACGAGGGGAGCCCTCCCGGCAAAAGGGGTGAGGTCTCGTGTTGACGATTCGCTTTCTGGTTGAGGTAGTCCTGTTTCTG
>DBEH01000022.1 GCA_002294005.1 Firmicutes bacterium UBA911
TACTAACTCTTGACACGGACCTGGGGTCGTCTTTTCTTGCCCGCTCCGTGCCGGGTGTGGTATAATTCACTTGTACTTTAAGCCGAAGTGGCGGAACTGGCAGACGCACCGGACTCAAAATCCGGCGGGCTCAACACCCGTGTGGGTTCGACTCCCACCTTCGGCACCAGGAAGATCAAGGCCTCCCGGAATTCGGGAGGCCTTAGTGCTTGGTGCCTGTGCTCTTCTGTTTCTGTCTGGCCCCAAGGTCACTCGGCCGCGGGCTTCTTCTTGTTACGCCCGGACGAGCTGCCGGCCGTCCCAGTTGTACCTTCGGATCAGCCCGGCGGGCCCCGTCACTTCCACGGCGCCGCTCTCCACCCGGAACCCGGCGTTGGCGGGCGCCGGTTCCCAGTCCAGCAGCACCGCCGGGCGTTCGTCCTCCCAACCCAGAACGAAGAACCAGTTCGGTTGACCGGTCCCGTTGTCTGACCCAATTATCACCTGCACCCGGTCATCGCTCGCCATCCGGCCCGTGGCCGACACCCGCAACGGCAGGTTGACTCCTTCGCGGCGCCATACCACCCGCCAGCCGCCGACGCAGGTGAAGTCGATCACCACCACCCCGCTCGTCCGGGGATCGGTCCGGAAAATGATCACCCGCTCGGACACCCTCCGGCCGCTTAATTTGATTTCCTGAGTCTCGACCACCGTGGCTCCGGCCGGCACGAACTGCTCGATTCTGGGTGCAATCACCAGGCAGTCCTGGGCGTCCCGCACCGGAAGCACGATGATTTCGCCCACCTTTAGGCGGTGGGGCCGGCGCCTGATGTGCGCGTTGACTCTCAACACATCGACCATCTTGATGGAGAACCCCTTGCAGATCTTGAACAGGGTGTCGCCCGGTCTTACCTTGTAATGATGCACGGCCAATCGCCCTTCTTTCGGAAAGGTTATAGCGCATCATATGCCCCAACCGCCCCAAGTGACATTAGACAGTTGGCACGCGATGTCCAGGCGCCGCCGATGGCCGCGCGTCGCTTCGTGGATTGCCGCTGGGGCTCTCAAGGGGCAGGGTGTGAGCCGTCTGGGGGTGTGGATGGCCGTGCGTCGCTTTAAGGCGCGCCCCGCCTCCCGGTGCTTAGAGTGCCGGGCCGGACTTGCAGGCCCGGTCACAAATGTGTAAGAATTAGGATAAATCAAAAAGGAGGCCGGGTCAATGCACAGTCTTCCTTCTCTGCCATACGCTTACGGCGCCCTGGAGCCCCACCTGGACGAGCAGACCGTACGGCTGCACCACGATGCCCACCACAAGGCCTACGTGGACGGCTTGAACAACGCCGAGGCCAAGCTGGCCCAAGCCCGCGACCGGGGCGACTACGCGCTGGTGAAGCACTGGGAGCGCGAGCTGGCCTTCCATGGCGCCGGTCACCAACTGCACACCCTGTTCTGGGAAAACATGCGCCCGGACGGAGGCGGGCCTCCCGACGGCGCCGTTGCGGCTCGGATTGAGGCCGACTTCGGAACCTTTGCGGTCTTCCGCAAGTACTTCTCGGCCGCCGCCACGGTGGTCGAGGGCTCCGGGTGGGCGCTGCTTTGCTGGAACCGGGAGTTCGGACGCCTGGAGGTGCTTACCGTGGAAAAGCACCAGAACCTGGCGCTTTGGGACAGTGTGCCGCTTTTGGCCTGTGACGTCTGGGAGCACGCCTATTATCTGAGATACCAGAACAAACGCGCCGCCTGGATTGAAGCCTGGTGGAACCTGGTGAACTGGGACGACGTAAACCGCCGGTTGCAGGCCGCCAGGGGCTGAAAGGGGCAAAAACCCCGCGCTTTCCATGCCGGCAAGCCTTCCGGTGCTGCCGGAAGGCTTCCTTATTGCTACCGCCCGCCCCCGTGGACGAAGTAAGTCATCAGTTCGCAACTCTTAACTGTAGACGTGGACAGCTTTGCCTTTCCGCCCGTGAACGAAGTAGGGCATCAGTTCGTAACCCGTCGGGAAATAGAGGCCGCCTTGCGCCGCCGAAACCTCGTCAAAACCGCGGTCCGGCCGCGGCCCGCCGCCGTCTCCCTCCCCGAGGATGGCGAACGGCACCGGATCGTCCGAATGGGTCCTGGTGCGAACCGGCGTGGGGTGGTCCGGAAGCACCATTACCCGGAAGGGGCCGATGTCTTTCACGCCGCGCAGGACCTCCCCGAGCACCTGCCGGTCGATTTCTTCGATCGCTCTGATCTTGGTTTCCAAGTCCCCTTGGTGCGCAGCCTCGTCCGGAGCTTCCACGTGGATCAGGGCGAAGTCGGCCCCGGAACCAAGCGCCTGCAGGGCCGCGGCCGCCTTCCCGCGGAAGTTGGTGTGAATCGTACCGGTTGCACCTTCGACCTCAATGCTCTCCAGGCCGGCGCAAAGCCCGATGCCTTTGATCAGGTCCACGGCCGAAATAACGACTCCACTCAGCCCGAACAGGTCACGAAACAGAGGAAGAGCCAGCCGCCGGCCTTGCCCCCAGAACCAGATGGAGTTCGCCGGGCGCTCGTTTCGCTGCCGGCGTTCCCGGTTCACGGGGTGTCCGGAGAGCAGTTCGGCGCTTTGGGCCATGAGCGATTTCAGCACCCCGTCACCAATCCCGGCCGGCAGGTGCAGTCGCACCTCCTTTCCAGGAATGTCGTGCGGCGGAGTCAGCACGGTGTCCGCCGGCCCCCCCCGCCACACCAGCAGGTGCCGGTAGCTGATGCCGGGGTGAAAGCGGAGCGTGGCGGAACCAAGCTTTTTGTCCAAAAAGACAATCAGTTCGCGGGCCTCGGCCGTGCTGATTCCACCTGCGCTGTAGTCGGCCATTTCCCGCTCCGCGTAGGGTTGGGCGTCGGTAAGGGTGACCAGGTTGCAGCGGAAGGCGACGTCCTCTTCCTTCAGGGCGATTCCCATGCTCACCGCCTCCAGCGACGCCCTCCCGGTATAGTACTTCTGCGGGTCGTAGCCCATCACCGAAAGGTTGGCCACGTCGCTGCCCGGAGGAAACCCGGGCGGCACCGTCCGCACCCGCCCGATCTCCCCCCGGGCCGCCACCAGGTCCATGTGTGGCGTCCGGGCATACTGCAGCGGCGTCAGCCCGTCCAGTTCCGGCCGGGGCTCGTCCGCCATCCCGTCTCCCACCAGCACGATGAATTTCAAAGCGCTTCACGCTCCTTCCCGTCGTTGGGTGACTGTTCGGCGCACGAAAGCCCGCCTCCTGCATCCGCCTGGAAAACATCCCCCGCCCAGCAGGGAATAACGCCCGCTTGTCAAATCATTTCCCGCAAACCATGCTATGGGTGCCAAACCAAGCGAAAAGGGGCCTCCGGACAAGCGTACAGGGCCTATCCAGCCGACATCTGCATAAAATATCCGGAGAGAAGCGGGAACAGGCGTTTGGAGTCCAACAATCCAAAAAGCAAGGGGGTAACAGGATTGAACCGCTATACGCTGACCGTGATCCGGGAAGTGGACGATACGGTATATTTCAATATGTTTGTAAACGGCACCCCGATAAACCCGAGCAGTGTCCTCTGCTTGAAACGGGAACTCTTTGACCGGTTGTTCAAAGACTTGTTCCGCGGTTCCAGAGGAAACTGCATTAAGGCTTTCTGCGCCCACCCCAGGCCCTAGCTTAACCAGTGCCTAGAACAGCGCTTTGCGTTTGCGGTCCAGGTGCGTTAAGACCGCCACCACCGTCAACCCCCCGAGCACGGCGATTCCGACCAGGCGTGGCTGGATGAAGCTTAGGATCGCCGGCCACTGGGAACCAAAGAACATCCCCACACCAAGATACGCGGTCCCCCAACCCAAAGCATAAAGCGAGTTGTACAAAAGGAACCAGCCCACCTGAAGCTGGGCCAAACCGGCCAAGTAGGGCGTAAGGTTGCCGGCTCCGGGCACAAAGCGGCCCAAAAGCACAAACAAACCCGCCGAATGGGCCGGCAGGGTTTGGGCCTGTTCCAGTCTCTCGGGCGTGATGTGGAGGAAGCGGCCGTAACGCCGGAAAAACGGGGTGCCGACGTTTCGGCCGAGTCCGTAGGCCAGCACGGAGCCGACGGTGTACCCGCCAAAAGCCGCCGCCAGCGTAAGCGGGAAACTCAGCGCTCCCTGGTGCACCAGCACCCCGGCCAGAATCATGACCACCGTCCCCGGAAAGAATGGTACTCCCAGGGATTCCAAAACCGTTCCCAGCACCACGCCGCCCAGTCCCAACGCCGACAGAGAGTCGAGGACGGACTCCAACGGTTATCCCCTCCCCGGGTTTAGGATACCCCGCCGGGCCGAACGCATCCGCGGCAGATTTACCCGGGTGGTGTGCCGGCCGGTATTTAGAGGACGCGCGTGGCGCCGCTGTAGACCAGCCCGCGCAGGGCGTCGATGGTCACGATCGCCCCTTCGTCCAGCGTTTCGGTCGCCCCGGCAACCCCCACGATCACCGGCAGGTTGAACTGCAGACACACCACGGCGGCGTGTGAGGTCAGCCCGCCGACTTCGGTGATTACTCCGGACGATTTTTCGATCGCCGGGACGTAGTCCCGCTCGGTGCTCCGGGTGACCAGGATGTCCCCCGGCTCGATCTTGGCCAGGGCTTCCTCTGCGCTGTGGACGATCTTCAGGCTGCCGGTGACCGCCCGGTTGCCGATTCCGGTGCCCCGGGCCAGCACATTGCCGACGGTGTGCACTTTGAGCAGGTTGGTGCTGCCGTGCGTGCCCACCGGCACACCGGCGGTGATGACGACCAGGTCGCCGCCGCGAATCAGGCCAGCGGCCAGGGCGGCTTGAATGGAGGCGGAGATCATGCGGTCGGTGTCCTCGATCTCTTCTTCAACGTGGACCGGCTGCACTCCCCACAACAAGGCCAGGCGCCGCACCACGTCTTGCCTGGGGGTTACCGCGACGATCGGCCGGGCCGGCCGGTACTTGGCCACCATCCGCGCCGTGTACCCGGTCTGGGTGGCGGTGATGATGGCGGCGGCGCCGAGGTCGGCGGCGGTGGCGCAGGTGGCGTAGCTGATGGCGTCGGTGACCGTGCGGCGTGAGATGTCCCGGTGCCGCTGCTGAAGGAGCATGCCGTACGGGAGGCCGCCTTCCGCGCGGCGGGCGATACGGTCCATGGTCTCCACCGCCGCCACCGGATACTCCCCGGTGGCCGTTTCGGCCGAGAGCATCACGGCGTCCGTACCGTCCAGGATGGCATTGGCCACGTCACTGGCCTCAGCCCGGGTCGGACGCGGATTCTGAATCATTGATTCCAGCATCTGGGTCGCGGTGATCACGGGCTTGCCGGCCAGGTTGCAGCGGGCGATAATCTTCTTTTGGACCAGGGGCACTTCCTCGGCGGCGATCTCGAGCCCCAAATCCCCGCGGGCCACCATCACGGCGTCCGTCACCTTGATGATGTCGTCCAGGTTTTCGACCGCCTCCCAAGTCTCGATCTTGGCCACGATGTGGGCTTCGGATTCAAACTTCTCCAGGATGGCGCGCACGGAAAGGATGTCCTCGGCCCGCCGGACGAACGAGGCGGCCACAAAATCGAAGCCCAGCTCCAGGGCGAAATGCAGGTCCCGGATGTCCTTTTCGGTGACGGTGGGGATCGAGGTCCGCACGCCCGGCAGGTTGACACCCTTGCGACTGGTGAGCAGGGCGTCGTTCAACACCCGGCAGAGCACCTCGCGCCCCTCGACCCGCAACACCTCCAAACCGACCAGGCCGTCGCCCAAAAGGATGGCGTTGCCCGGTCCCACTTCCCGGGGCAACGGCGGGTAATCGACCGAAATGCGGTGGCGGTCCCCCTTGATCGGCTCGGTGGTGAGGGTCAGTTCTTCCCCGGCCTTGAGTTCGGCCGGTTCCGGGTCCAGGTTGCCGATTCTGATCTTCGGCCCCTGGAGATCGACCATCACGCCGACCGTTTTGCCGGTTTCGGCGGCGGCGGCGCGGACGTTGTTGATGCGGCGGCGGTGTTCATCCCGGGAACCGTGGGAAAAATTGTGGCGGGAGATGTTCATGCCGGACTCGATCATCCGCCTCAGCACGTCGGCCGACTCCGAGGCCGGGCCGACGGTGCAGATTATCTTGGTATGGCGCAAAATACTCCACCCCCGGGTTTAAATTGACAAGATTCCGGCCAGACGGTACGCTTCCAGGTCGATCTCTTTCTTTCCGCACAGGCATTCGTCGAGGTCCCAGTGCTCCTGGCGCCCGTTCCGCACTCCCACCGCGAGTTTACGCCGCCCGTTCATCAGGAGTTCCACGGCGAGAGCCCCCAAGCGGCTCCCCAGCACCCGGTCCTGGGCGGTCGGGGTGCCCCCGCGCTGCAGGTGGCCCAGTACGGTCACCTTGGTGTCAAAACCGGTGATCCGTTCTATTTCCCGCCCGAACTCGATGCCGCTTGCCGCTCCCTCCGCGACAACGATGACGCTGTGCAGTTTGCCGCGCCGGTAGCCGCGCATCAGCCGGTCGCAGACCTCTTCCACCGAGAACGGCAGCTCCGGAATCAGAATCGACTCCGCCCCGCCGGCGAGTCCCGCTTCCAGGGCGATGAAGCCGGCCCGCCGCCCCATCACTTCCACGATGAACAGCCGCTCGTGCGACGTGGCCGTATCCCGGATCTTGTTGATGGCGTCCACCGCGTTGTTGACGGCGGTGTCAAACCCGATGGAAAGCTCGGTGCCGGGGATGTCGTTGTCAATCGTGGCCGGAATGCAGACCACCGGCACCTGAAACTCTTCGTGAAAGAGTTTCGCCCCCATGAACGAGCCGTCCCCGCCGATGATCACCAGCCCCTGGATACGGAAACGTTCGACGTTATGGTAGGCGCGCGCCCGGCCCGCGCGCGTCAGGAATTCGTCCGACCGGGCGGTGCGCAGGATGGTCCCGCCCCGGTGGATAATGTCGGCCACCGAACCGACCTGCATCGGTCCGATGTCCGCCTCGATGAACCCGGCAAAACCGCGGCTGATGCCCATCACTTCGAGGCCGTGATAAACGGCCTTGCGTACCACCGCCCGAATCGCGGCGTTCATCCCGGGCGCGTCGCCGCCGCTGGTCAAAACCCCTATCCGCTGCAAAACCCGCTGCTCCTTCCGGCAATCAAGAATGGCTAAAACCGCCGGTCATGGACAAACACCCCCGACAGGTCGGGGATGATGCCTTTTGCGTTCCTAATACTTATAGGTTTCCGATTGTCCGGTATTTATGATAGCGGGCCCGCAGCAGTTGTTCGAGGTCCATCCGGCATAGTTCATTAAGGTTTCGGAACAGGCTTTCCCGAAGCATCTCCGCCGCTTGTGCCGGATCCCGGTGGACGCCGCCCAAGGGTTCGGGAACAATCTCGTCGATCACCCCCAGGGAAAGCAGATCCTGGGCGGTCATTTTCAGCACTTCCGCGGCTTCACGGGCCCGGCCCGCATCCTTCCACAAGATGGTGGCACAGGCCTCCGGGGAACTGACGGAAAAGACAGCGTGCTCCTGCATCAAGAGGCGGTCGCCGACCCCCAGCGCCAGGGCGCCGCCGCTACCCCCCTCTCCGATGACCACCACGACGACCGGCACCCGCAGTGTGCTGAGCGCCGCCAAATTCCGGGCGATGGCCTCGGCTTGCCCGCGCTCTTCCGCCCCGATGCCGCAGTGCGCCCCGGGGGTATCAAGCAGGCAAATCAGCGGGCGCCGGAACTTCTCGGCCTGCCTGGCCAATCGCAAAACCTTCCGGCAGCCCTCCGGGTGAAGCATGCCGAAATTGCGGGCCAGATTTTCCTTGGTGTCCCGCCCTTTTTGGTGACCCACCACCGTAACCATGTAGCCGTTCATCCGGCCGACAACACCGATCACCGCGGGGTCGTCGCCGAACGCCCGGTCTCCGTGGAGTTCAATGTACTCGCCGCAGAACCGCTCAATGTAGTCCCGCGAGCCCAACCGGTCCGGGTGTCGCGCGATGAGCACCTTCTGCCAGGGGCTGAGGTCGCCGTAGATGTCCTTCTTGAGTGCGGCCGCCCGTTCGGCGAGCACTTCGATTTCCTGTTTCAAGTTCAGTCCCTTCTCGACCGAAAACTGCTTTAGCTCCTCAATCTTGGTCTCCAGTTCCGAAATCGGTCTCTCAAAGTCGTACACAGTCGGCATTAGTGTGTCACCCCGCTTGATGCATAGCGATGATTTTGACCAGTGTGTCCTTCAGCCGGTTGCGGGGCACCACCGCATCGACAAAACCGTGCTCCTTCAAGAACTCCGCCTGCTGAAACCCGTTTGGAAGTTTCTGCCGGATGGTCTGCTCGATCACCCGCGGCCCGGCAAACCCAATGAGTGCGCCCGGTTCGGCCAGGATGACGTCGCCCAGGAAGGCAAAGCTGGCACTGACACCGCCCATGGTCGGATCGGTAAGCACCGATATGTAGAGCAAGCCCGCATCGTCCAACCGGCCGATGGCCGCGGCCGTTTTGGCCATCTGCATCAGGGAAAGGATCCCCTCTTGCATCCGGGCCCCGCCGGACGCGGAAAACACAACCAGCGGCAGGGCGTTGGTTACGGCGTGTTCGGCGGCCCGGGCCACCTTCTCGCCGACCACCGTGCCCATGCTGCCCATAATGAAGTGGGAATCCATGACCACCAACACGACCCGGTGACCGCCGGTGGTTCCCTCGCCGGCAACCGCGGCCTCATTGAGTCCGGACCGCTCCCGGTTCGCCGCCAGCCGCTCGGCATAGCCGGGGAATTGCAGCGGGTCGCGCGGCCCAAGGTCGGCGCCGAGTTCCGTGAAATCATCCGAATCCAGGGTGATCTGCATCCTTTCCCTCGCGGTGAGCCGGAAGTGGTGCGCGCATTTCTGGCAGACTTTCAGGTTGCGCTCCAGGTCTTTGGCAAAGAGAATCTCCCCGCACTGGCACTTGATCCAGAGGCCCTCCGGAATCTCCCGCTTTGTCTCCGGCCGGACCGTGAAGTACTTCGGTTTTTTGAAAAAGTCGAAAACCGTTCTCCACCTCTCTCGTCCCGATCGTCCCTACAAGGTGTTCAGCACTTCGAGCGCTTCGCCGACTTCGGCTTCAGGCACCAGGATCTCCAAGGTTTGGCCGTCACTGTCCGCCGGACCGGCCTTGCGCAACCGCACCAGCACACCCTCTCGGCTCAGGTGGTCCCGGATGGTTTCCGCTTCAGTCACGTTCGGGGTGATATATACTACGGTCCACACGGGGAAACCTCCATTCCTTCCAGTCAACAAAAGTGCCTTCCCCCCTCCGGTCTGGAATTCCTTTTCTGACTGGAAAGAATTATACCCAGAGCCTCAGCCCTGGATACTGTGATTCTCCGTGCGGATTATCCCGTGCCGGGTATAGACTTCAGCCCGGCCCCGGATCTTGATCGCCGCCGTGTGCTCGGTGAACTGAGCCACCATAATTTCGCCGCGGTCCAGTTTTTCCGTGTGGTGGAATTTTGTTTCCCGCCCCCGGGTAAGACCCATGATGGTGACCCCGTTTTCCAGGGCTTTGATGATTACGTATTCGGACACCCAGGAATCACCCATTTTTCTTTGCACCTCGTTTGACTTGACGCTCCCGCCGACTTCGGCAGGCGCGAATGTAATCCAGGAATCACCCATTAAGATTCGCACCTCGTTTGACCAACATCTGCTGCATGATACCACATCAAAAACCTGGTTGACAAGGATACGAACGGTAATGTCCGTGTCAAGAGTTAGT
>DBEH01000005.1:0-4323 GCA_002294005.1 Firmicutes bacterium UBA911
TCACAGCGACGGGTTTTAACCCAAAGAAAATACTTGACGCGGGCATCGGAGGAATCACACTCTTTACAGGTGGTCCGATAAAACCGGCCCACTTCTCGTTCCAGCCTTCTTTGGAGCTCATTGGCGGCTTCCAGATAGGCCTTGAGATCGAGATGTTCGATTTCCTGACGTACAATCCAGTAGGCCATCGGATTAATATCGTAACCGACAATATCACAGCCCAAGCGGTTGGCTTCAATAAGGGGGGTTCCACCGCCCATGAAGGGATCGGCGATTCTAATCCCTTTCAGGTTATGAGCCTTATAAAACAACTCCCGCAAAACACCTTCCGCAAACTCAGACAGTATTAATCCACGAAACAAGGTGCCGGGACGGCGAGCGAACCATTTATGCACGGCGATAACCGGGCGATAATTCTGTTGGATTTGCTTTTCACGAAGTGCTAAGTCGGCAATAAACGAAATATCGAAAGTTTTTTCAATCATTCCGGCTCCCCCATTAACCGTTAACTACGCTGTTTCGATTATACCACGCCCAAATTATCCATTAGCGTCCACTTTATTGCACCTCCTACGGGACAGTTTGCTTCCGGGAGGCCGTTTCCGGCAGCGGGTTTTCGTTCCAGGCGCGCTGGGCGGCCCCGACGAGCGCGGCGAAGAGGTTTAAAAACAGCGGTTGGCGTTCATACATGGCTTCCGGATGGAACTGCACCCCGAGCACAAAGGCCGGGCCGTTCCCCTCGATGGCTTCGATGATCCCGTCCTCCGCCCGGGCCGAAACGGAAAGGCCGGGCGCCAGGCGCCGGACGGCCTGGTGGTGCAGGCTGTTCACCCGCAAAGCGCCGTCCCCCAGAGTCCGGGCCAGCAATGAACCGTGACGCACCTGCAGCCGGTGGGTGGGGTGCCACCGGGGCGCCTCCTGGTAGTGCTTGATCCGGGCTCCCGCACGGGACACGTCCTGGTGGATGTCGCCGCCGGCGGCGATGTTCAGCACCTGCATCCCCCGGCAGATGCCGAGAACGGGCCGGCCTGCGTGCAGCGCCCGCCTCACCAGGGCGATCTCGAAGAGGTCCCGTTCGGGGGTGATCACACCGGTGTCCGGCAGCGGCTCCTCACCGAAGAACACCGGGTCAACATCCCCGCCCCCGGCCAGAAGGATGCCGTCCACCAGTTCGACCAAGCGTCCGACGCCCAGCCCCGGACTGAGCGGAGGCAGTAAGACCGGAATCCCTCCCGCCCGTTCCACGGCCCGGAAGTAGGTCTCGGGCAAAAAGACCTGCCCGTGCTCGTGTTCCTGAAGACAGGTGATGCCAATCACCGTCAAGGTCATAACCCCCTTCCGGGTTCTCCGGGTTCTCTCCTTATCATTTATGCCTGAACCGCGGGCAACATAATCGGAAACTCCGGCGCGGCGGCGAAACCGAGAACCTTACCGACTAAAAAAATGGGAAGAATGGGGGCTGTCCCCATTATTGAGCCTGGAATGGCGCAACCTGCAAACCTGCCACAGGCAGATTCTTGAGTGCCTGAACCTCAAACTCACCGGCTTGCCCGACCGTCTTGAGCCGTTTGGCCGTCGGCAAGTGAGAAAAATGGGCAGCTGAGGAGGAATCACCCCTCTTTTATCGAATATTAAGACAATGGCAACAAACGCTCGAGGGGTGAGCGCGGATGGAAGGCACTTCTGACTTCAGCGCCGAATCACGGGAAGGGCTCACCGTAAGCGATCAGGAAAAGAAATTAATCAGGAAAGCCGGGACGCTGGTGGGTTATCCCCGGGACCAAATCATCTGGTCGCCCGGCGAGGTCGCCGACCGGGTCTACCTGATCGAGAGCGGCTATGTCAAGATTTACAGGCTGAGTGCCGACGGTCAGGAAGTCACGGTCGGCGCCATCCGCAATCCCGGGGAAATGATCGGCCTGGCCGAAACGCTCTATCACGGCAACCGGGTGTGCTACGCCGGGGCGATCCGCAATGTTTCCCTGGTTGTGCTGACCAAGGAGCAGTTTTTAGAATTGCTCGCCTTCGAACACCGCCTGGCGCTGAGGGTTTCCAAACTCCTGGCGGCCAGAATGCGGGCCGCGGAGTCCAAGGTGTTCGAGCTGGTCTCCTGGCAGGCCTCCGCGCGCCTGGCCCTCTTCCTGTTAAAAGTCGGGAACAGCTGCGGGACTCCGGCGCCGGAGGGGGTCAAAATCAAGCTTCCTTTCACCCACAACGAACTGGCTTCGATGATCGGGACCAGCCGGCAGACGGTCACCACCCTGTTGGCCGCGTTCCGGCAGGAAAACAGCATCACCGTGGACGACCGGATGATCGTGATCACCGATCCCAGGAAGCTGGCCGCCTGGGTCGACGACTAACCGTACCCGGGGATATCGCGCCGCTGACGACCCTCCGCTGGCGGAGGGTTTGGTGTTTTTCGCTTAGAACTTGGTGAGGTATTCCTCCAGCTCCCACGGGTGGATCTGGCACCGGTACCGGTTCCACTCGATCTGCTTGGCGTCCGCATACCGGTTGAACACGTGTTCCCCCAGGGCCCGGCGCATCAAGGCGCTTCCCCGGAGTTCCCCCAGCGCCTCCCGCAGGTCCTCGGGCAAAGCCCCGATGTTCAGTTTCCGCCGCTCGGCCTCGCTCATTGCGTAAATGTTCTGGTCACAGGGCGGGGGCGGGGGCGTCTTTTTCCTGATGCCGTCCAGCCCGGCCTGGAGGCAGACCGCCAGCGCCAGGTAAGGGTTGCAGGACGGGTCCGGGCTGCGCAGCTCGATCCGGGTGGACATGCCCCGTTTGGCCGGGATACGGATCAGGGGACTGCGGTTGCGGTTGGACCAGGCGACGTACACCGGCGCCTCGTAGCCGGTAACCAGCCGCTTGTAGGAATTGACCGTGGGATTGAGTATGGCGGCCATCGCCCGGGCGTGCTCCAGGAGGCCCCCGATGTAGTACAGGCATTCCGTGCTGAGGTGGGTTTCGGTCGCCGGATCGAAAAAGGAGTTAGTCCCGTCCCGGACGAGCGACTGGTTCAGGTGCATCCCCGAACCGGCGACGCCGAACAGGGGCTTGGGCATGAAGGTGGCGTGCAGCCCGTGGCGCTGGGCCACCACGCGCACCACGAACTTGAAGGTCAGAATTTTGTCGGCCACGTCCAGGGCGTCATCGTATTTGAAGTCGATCTCGTGTTGTCCGGGAGCGAGTTCGTGGTGGGAGGCCTCGATCTCGAAGCCGAGGTTTTGCAGGGTTAAAACCATGTCCCGGCGCGCCTGCTCGCCGTGGTCCACCGGCGCCAGGTCGAAGTAACCGGCCCGGTCGTGGGTCTGGGTGGTCGGCGCGCCCTCCTTGTCGACGTGGAACAGGAAGAACTCCGCTTCCGGCCCGACGTACATGGTGTAGCCCAGCGCGGCCGCCTCGGCGACGGCGCGCCGCAGCACGTAGCGCGGGTCGCCCTCGAAGGGGGTGCTGTCCGGGTTGTAGACGTCGCAGATCAGCCGCGCCACCGCCCCGTCCTGGGCCTGCCGGGGAAACACGACGAAGGTGTTCGGGTCCGGGCGCAGATACATGTCGGACTCCTCAATGCGGACAAAGCCTTCGATCGAGGAGCCGTCAAACATCAATTCGTTGTTGAGCGCCTTGTCCAGTTGGTCAATGGTGATGGCCACGTTCTTCATGACGCCGAAGATGTCGGTGAACTGCAGACGGACGAACTCGACCTTGTGTTCCTTGGACAGCAGACGCACATCCTCGGCTGAATAATGATTCAAGCCGGCAACCCTCTCCCCCGTATAATGCATCCGGCAAGACCGGCCGGCCGGTTCGGCACTTCCCCGATAAATATACCATACCCGGATTGGTTTTAATATAGTTCGCGGGGCGGCCGAACCCTCTGCTTATCGCAGTTATTGGTTCATGGTATGTGATATTCCAAGCAAAAAAGCTGTTTCGCTCATTTTTTTGTCAAGCGTCCACAGCGGGACACTGGTCAGTATCGCGGAAGCCAGCAGATGCATATCGACGTAACCCAGCCCCTTCCCCGTCAGACGATGACTTTCGATAAGAGCCATAATTTCCTGATGTTTCGCATGGACGGCCTTGGGAAGCGCGTCCAGGCACGAGAGGATTTCCGCCCTGTTCCTGAGATTTCCACAGGCGAGCTCACCGGCAATGAAAGCGTGGGTCAGGGCATGTCCTTTGGTTAACAGTGCTTCAAGGCCTATATTTCCATCACGGAGATGAGCCACCCATACAGATGTATCGACAAGGACCATCTAAACTTCACCAGATCTTCTGCGGGCGATCGTTCCCAGCGTTTTTTCGGTCCCCCCAAGCCTG
>DBEH01000005.1:4649-85621 GCA_002294005.1 Firmicutes bacterium UBA911
CCAAGCCTGACCAAAGAAGTCTTCTCCGCGATGCCGGTTAGCTCCTTAGCCCTCTTAAGCAATTCGTCGTCAATATGCAAGGTTGTTCCTCACGCTAGAGATTTTGGAGTCCCGGATGACGTGGCCGCCCGTACGCGGCAGAACGAAGTCGGGCTCCCCGACCTGGGAATCCGCAGGCCTCGACCAGATATGCTGTGCTATACACCCAGTACTGTCCTCACAGGAAGTTCCTCAAGTGCGTTGCAATGCGGTCGGCCAGGCGCCCCTGGGTCATGCCAATGTAGTGTGGGAAATGGTCATCCCCGGAAGGCCAGGCGAGAATGTACACCCCGTTGCTAAGCGAATACGGCTGTTCGGAGAACAGGAACGTCTCAGAGCCAAGGGAAACCGGCAGGCTGGGCATTAGGTAGCCACCTCAACTTCCACCATTTCCTCGGTAAGGGGCCAGCCCATCTCTTTCCGGACGGCGATACATCCGACGATGGCCTCTTTGATGTTGGCAATGGCTTCTTCCCGGGTTCTCCCCTGAGTTATGCAACCGGGGAGTACCGGGCACTTGGCGACAATCCAACCGTCTTCGCCTTTTACTAGGGTTACAGGTAAACGCATAAAGTTTTTGCCCCCTTTGCGCTCATTGGACGGTACCGGCGACATCAGCCAGCCTGGAAGCACCGGAACGGTCACTATGCAGCCGCAGTCTTCGGGGTCGGGGATCAAAACAACGCTATATCTCACAATACAATCCTCCTGATACGAATACTGCTCCTTTTGGATTAATTCTCTGCTCCCCTTAATCAACGAAGCAGGGCGGCGAATTCCTCAACTGTAATCCCGGCCTTGCGGATCAAAGAACGCAACGTCCCGCGCCCCAGTGTGGCGTGATCGGGCACGGAAAGCGAGGCGATATGTCCGCTTTTGGTAAGAACAACATGGCTGCCCGTATGGCGCTTTCGGACCTGCCAGCCGGCCCGTTCGAAGGCCGCGACTGCCTCTTGGCCGGAGATCACCGGCAGGCGGCCCATCAGATGGCCACCTCAACCTCGATCTGCCGCAAGGGTACAGTCAGCGGGAGCCCCTCTTCTTTGCGCACTTCCAAGCATAGGCGGATGGCTTCCTTGATATTGCTGATGGCTTCGTCCTCGGTGCGGCCCTGGGAGACACATCCCGGGATTACCGGACACTCCGCGACGATCCAGCCGTCCTCATCGTGTGTCAGGGTTACAGGTAAACGCATAAGTTTTTGCCCCCTTATTTCTTCCGGCTATACATATGGTTCTATTTTTTCCGCTCCGCTCCTCTACCACACGTGCCCGTTCGTCGATGTGCCGCAGCAGCCCATCGGTGTCCACGTCGCCGCCCCTGTTGTGAGCGGCCAGAGGATGTATACCGGCTCTCCATGTTTATGGCAGAACTCAGAAATCTCATTGTACTTATTGCGCAGGTCCGAACTCAACCGAATCAATGGCATACAGAGCACCATCCACCACTCATTAATATACACTTGTTATATCAAAATAACGATACCCTTAACAAGTAAACCATGCAAAAAGCCGAGCAAGGATAAAAGAAAAGACGGACAGCCTTATGCTTCCGTAACAGCATTCCTTGCTCGGCACATATAGACACACTTCCGAAGTTGGAGCCCATCGGAACACAGCCAAAACCGTCAAGCAGTGACATTGCCCATCCCTTGAAGAGGATAGGCATATGGGGTGACTCAAAATGCTTGCTCTAATGGGTGTACAGCCGCCCGTACGGGCGGTGGGACACCGGAATCAGCTTGTGGAATTCGGCGCCGCGGACTTCGGCGGCTTCCCGCCCGAAATGCCGACAGAACCCGTCCAGGAGCGGGTCCAGGAACCGCCGGTCCGCCTCATCCAGCGGGAAAAGCTTCACTTCTTTGCCCAGGGTGTGTTCTTCCGGCCGGCCCCGGAGGTAGATCACCCCGCCGTGCATGCCGGTCCCCAGGTAATCCCCGGCCAAAGGTTCGTCTTCGGCCCGGTCCAACCCCAGGAGCACCAAGCGGCCGCCAGCCATGTATTCCCCGAAAAAGGCGCCCGCCGTGCCCCCAACGACGATCACGGGCACCTGGTTCTGGTATTCCTTCATGTGAATGCCCACCCGGTAACCCACGTTCCCGCGGATGAACAGCCCGCCCCCGCGCATCCCGTACCCGAGGACGTCCCCCGCGCTGCCGTGGACCACCACCATCCCCGAATTCATGGTGTTGCCCACCCCGTCTTGCGCGTTGCCCCGGACGGTGATCGCCGGACCGTTCATAAACGCAGCCAGGTCGTTTCCCGGCACCCCGTTGATAACGATGCGCACGCCGGGGACCTCCACCCCGGTGCCGATGTACCGCTGGCCGTTTACGTTTTCCAGCCGGAAGTCGGTTTCCCCGGCCCTGATGGCCTCCCGGATTCGCTGGTTGAGCTGCCGGTAGTGCACCCCTTGAGCGTCGATCCGCAGCACCGCGGTGCCTCCCTCCCTTCCCAGCCGGCACGGTGTGTGCCGGAAGTATGTTTCGGATCTTTATATTCGGTCGTCAGCCGTCGGTGAAAAAACACTGACTACTCACCGACCACTGACCACCACTACGACCACCGGCCACTCACTGACCACCGACCACTAACCACCATTACGACCACCATTACACGCCTGCGTTTTTGATCCCCAGCACCCGCAGGTCGCTTTCCGGCAGGCCGACGCCGCGCAGCCGGAGCCGGCTGCCCCGCAGGCTTTCCACGGCGTTGAGCCCCAGCGCGCCCAGGATCTCCTTCAGTTCCAGCGACCAGCCCCGGATCAGGTTGGTCAGGTTCTCGGCCGCCCGGTCCGGGTCGAGCCGCCGGGTCAAATGGGGTCTCTGGGTGGTGATTCCCCAACTGCAGTTGCCGGTATAGCACTTCTGGCAGAGGCGGCAGCCCATGGCGATCAGGGCGGCCGTGCCGAGCGCCACCGCGTCGGCCCCCAGGGCGATCGCCTTGGCCACGTCCCCGCTGTGGCGGATGCCGCCGGAAACCACCAGCGAAACGTGGTTTCTAATGCCCTCCTGGCGCAGCCGGTCGTCGACCGCGGCGAGCGCCATCTCGACCGGAATTCCGACGTGGTCCCGGATGGCCAGCGGCGTGGCCCCCGTGCCGCCCCGGAACCCGTCGACGGTGATGATGTCGGCCCCGGCCCGGGCGACGCCGGAGGCGATGGCGGCCACGTTGTGCACCGCCCCGATCTTCACCGACACCGGCTTCGAGTACTCGGTGGCCTCCTTCAGGGCGTAGATCAACTGGGACAGGTCCTCGATGGAGTAAATGTCGTGGTGCGGCGCCGGGGACAGGGCGTCGCTGCCCACCGGGATCATCCTGGTCTGGGACACGCCCTCGTCCACTTTCTCCCCGGGAAGATGCCCCCCGATACCCGGCTTGGCCCCCTGCCCGATCTTGATCTCCACCGCAGCGCCGCGCCGCAGGTAACCCGGGTTGACCCCGAAGCGGCCCGAGGCCACCTGCACGATCATCCAATCGGCGAAGGGGTAAAGGTCCTCGTGCATGCCGCCCTCGCCGGTGTTCATCACGACGCCGCAAGCCTTGGCGGCCCGGGCCAGCGCCTTTTGGGCGTTCAGGCTGATCGCCCCGTAGGACATGGCCGGGAAGACCAGCGGGGTGTCCAGGCGGACCGCCGGGGCGAGCCTGGTTTTGAGCACGGCCCCCCGGGGCCCCGGCCCCGGTTCGAGTTCAAGCCCGTCCGGCCGCGCCCCCAGGTAGGTTCTAAGCTCCATCGGCTCCCGCAGGGGGTCGATGGACGGGTTGGTGACCTGACAGGCGTCCAGCACCATGTGGTCAAAGTAGCTGAAGTAGGCCTTGTCGTTGCCGGCGCCGGTCAACACCATGCCGCCGGTGTTTGCTTGCCGCCAGATGTTTTTCAGGTATTCCGGCCGCCAGTGATGGTTCCCCCGGTAGGCCAGGGGGTTCGGCTGGACGCTGACGGCGCCCTCCGGACAGTGGCTCACGCAGTAGTGGCACTGCACACACTTGTGGTGGTCGGCGACCACCCGGTCGGTAACGTTTTCCTTGATCCGGGCGAGCACTTGCTGCAGGTCGCCCTGATCGTGCTTGAAAACGCTCATGGCGTCCTTCCAGGCGCCGTGCGCGAACGCCAAGGTCCCGAAGCCGCACCCGCGGACACACTCCCCGCAGCGCCGGCAGCGGCCCTCGTCGATGCGCACCAGGTATTCGGGCGGCAGGTAGTTGCTCATACGACCACCCCTTCTTCCAGCCGGGCGACGGCCATTTCTCCGGCCCGGATGCTCCCTACTTCGTCCAGGTCCCCGGCAATCACCCGGATGGCGCTTTCCTCGCTGCCCATCAGGATGAGGTCCCCCTTTTTGCCGGTCACCATGGGCCGCAGCTTGATCCGGTCGTTCAGGCCGACCATGGCGCCCTGAAAGGCCACGATTACGCTGAACGGGCCGTTCAGCATCGCCGAGCCGTAAACCCGGCGCAGGGCGGTGTACAGTTCCCGCTCGCGGTCGTCCATCCGGTCGATGGCCTTCCAAAAAGGCGGCGCCAGGGCCCGGCACACCAGGTCCAGGGGGATGCCGTGGCGCCGGTGCAAAAGGTCGAACAGGTAGGCGATCACCTCGGTGTCGGTCTGCAGTTCCAGGCAGTAGCCGAACATCTCCAGGTAGCGCTTGTTGACGCCGTAGGAGGAGATTTCCCCGTTGTGGACCACCGACCAGTCGAGCACCCCCAGCGGGTGGGCCCCGCCCCACCAGCCCGGGGTGTTGGTCGGGAAGCGGCCGTGCGCCACCCACATGTAGCCTTCGTACTCCTCCAGCCGGTAATAGCGGGCGATATCCTCGGGGTACCCGACGCCCTTGAACACGCCCATGTTCTTGCCGGACGAAAATACGAACGCACCGGGAACCTCCCGGTTCACCGTCATCACGAAGGCGGTGACGTAGTCGTCGTCCTCCCAGAGCCCGTCCGCCCCGTCTTCCCGCACGGGCCGAACGAAATACCGCCACAACAAGGGTGCCTCCCCGATCTGCGGCAGCGGCCGCGTCGGGATCAGTTCGGACTGGGCCACGTTGAAATGGCGGCGCAGGTTTTCCTCGGTGTCCACGCGCGCCTGCGGGGTTTCATACATCAGATGCAGGGCGTAAAGGTCCCGGTACTCCGGATAGATCCCGTAGGCGGCAAACCCGCCCCCCAAACCGTTGGAACGCTCGTGCATGCAGGCGATAGATCTGGTAATGGCCTCGCCGTTGAAACGGATTCCCTTCGTGCTCATAATCCCGGAGATCGCGCAACCCGAAGGAATCCGCACCATTCCTTCCCGCATCTCTTCACCCACTTTCTTTAAGGCGCCGGGTCTGCCGGCGTGCTCGGCCACGGCGCGGCACCGGTTCCGGCCGGCCGGGCTTATTGTGGCCGCCGCGGCCGAAGTCCGCGGCAACCTTGCGGCATGGCAGAGCGTACAGCTCGCCGCTGCAGGCACCAAAGCGGCGCCGGCGGCCTCCGTGCTTCTAGTAGTTGACCAGGTAGCGGTCCACTTCCCACGGCGAGATCTGAATCCGGTACTCGTTCCACTCCGCCGTCTTGGCCTCGATGAACTTGGTGTAAATGTGCCCGCCCAGGGCCTCACGCAGCACCGGGTCGGCCTTCATTTCACCGAGCGCTTCCTCCAGGCTGCCCGGCAGGCTGGTGATGCCCCGCTCCGCCCGGTCCGCGTCGGTGATGTGGTAGATATTGATCGGGAACCGCGGCGGCGGGTCGATCTTTTCCGCGATCCCCTCCAGGCCGGCCGCCAGGTTCACCGTCAGCGCCAGGTAGGGGTTGCAGGCCGGGTCCGGGTTGCGCAGTTCCACGCGGGTGGACAGGCCCCTCTTCTGCGGTATCCGGATGAGCGCGCTGCGGTTCCCCTCGGCCCAGGCCACGTACACCGGCGCTTCGTAGCCCGGCACTAGCCGCTTGTAGGAGTTCACCGTCGAGTTGGTGATCGCCGCCATCGGCCGGGCGTGCTTCAAAAGCCCGCCGATGTAGTGGTAAGCCTCGGCACTCAGGCCGTCAGGACTCGAAGGATCGTGGAACGCGTTTTCCTCGCCCCGGAACAGGGACTGGTTCATGTGCATCCCGGAACCGTTGATCCCGTAAACCGGCTTGGGCATGAAGGTCGCGTGCAGCCCGTGGCGCTGTGCCAGAGTCCGGACGACGAACTTGAAGGTTACGATTTTGTCGGCGATGGAAAGCGCGTCCGAGTGCTTGAAGTCGATCTCGTGCTGTCCGGGCGCCACTTCGTGGTGCGAGGTTTCAATCTCAAAGCCCATCTCCTGCAACGCCATCACCATCTCCCGCCGGGCGTTCTCGCCCTTGTCGACCGGGGACAGGTCGAAGTAGCCGGCCTTGTCGTGGGTCTCCAGCAGCGGCTTGCCGTCGGCGTCCACGTGGAACAGGAAGAACTCCATCTCCGGCCCGGCGTGCATCGTGTATCCCATCCGCTTGGCCCGGTCCAACACCCGGCGCAGGCAGTTCCGCGGGCAGCCGGCGAACGGCGTGCCGTCGGGATTGTAGACGTCGCAAATCAGGCGCGCCACCGCGCCGTCTCTGGGCCGCCAGGGGAAGATCACAAAGGTGTCCGGGTCCGGGCGCAGATACATGTCCGATTCCTCAATCCGGGCAAAACCGTGAATCGAAGACCCGTCAAACATCAGTTCACCGTCCAGGGCCTTGTCAAGCTGATCAACCGGGATGGCGATGTTCTTCAGCACACCCATGATGTCGGTGAACTGCAACCGGACGAACTTGACCCCGAGCTGCCTGGCCTTCTCCAGAATTTCCTGCTTAGCCGCGGTTTCCACTTTAAACCAACCCTTTCTTGAATTTGTTTTTGGCGATAAACAAAAACGCCTGGTCAAAGGGGTGGCCTTTTGGCCACCGCCTTTGAAAGGGCGTCATTGCCTTTTTCCGCGGGTACGTCCGTGTACCCTCGCTCTATTCTTTTTGAGCTCCCTCCAAGGTGTGCCACCCTGAAAATAGACTCTGGGATAAGCATTTTCATCCCCGCATAAGCGACGATGAATCGTCGTGAGCGACTACCCCGGGCATTGCCTCCGGTGAAGCCCCATCGTGTGGAGGCTCAGACGTTGTGCGCCAGGATGATCGCCTCGGCCACCGCCCGCATGGAGAGGCGCCGGTTCATGCTCTGCTTCTGGATCCGCCGGAAAGCCTCGGCCTCCGTGAGCCCGAACTGGGACATAAGGATACCCTTGGCCCGCTCCACCACCTTCCTGGTGTCCAGTTCCTCCTTCAGTTTCACCAGTTTTTGCTCCAACTCCAGCACCTCGGCGTAGTGGGCCAAGGCCACCTCGACCACGGTAAGCAGGCTGACTTCGTCCACCGGCTTGGGCAGGAAACCGGCCGCCCGCACCTCCCGGACGCGGGCCATCATCTCCCGGCCGAAAACGCCGGAGATCAGGATGACCGGGGCCAGGCGGTCGTCGTGCACGATTCGGGCCAACTCCAGGCCGTTGACCCCCGGCAGCGAGACCTCCGCCAACACCAGGTCGGGTTGCCGGTCACGGATCATCTTCAGGGCCGTGATGCCGTCCTCGGCTTCGCCGATCACCAGGTACTCCGCCTGGCTGAGCATCCCCTTGATGTTGGTTCGGCCGCGCGTGTCCGGGTCCACCAGGATCACCCGTTCCTGCAGTGCCAAAACCTTACCCCCCCCAGAGCGAAAACGCCTTCAAAAATAAATGCCCCGCCAGACCGGATCACGGTCTGCCAAGGGCATCATCGCCTCCACCGGATACTTCGTCGTACCCAGACTGTTTGGTTGTCTAGCGTTATTATATGACCGTATTTCCGCGTGTCAAGTCTCTTTTCTTCGTTTTTCAGTAAGTATACATTATCCCAGTATCCGGTCGACTTCCGCGGCGTCGGCGTCCATCAGGTAGGTGATGCCGGTGATCTCGGCCGCTTCCCGGGTGAGCGCCACCAGGTCGTCGCGGGTGACGTACTCCAAGGCGAACTTGCGCGCGCCGCACATGAACTGGCGCAGGCCTTGAGCCAGCCGGGCGAAGTAGGTGTACACGCCGATCGCCCCCACGGGCAAACGGTCGTATTCGGGTCCGAGTTGAGCCCGGAGCGCGGTGGCCATGATGAAAACCCGTTCGACCCGGTTCCCGTAGGCCTGGTACTCGGGCAGCACCCGCCCCTGCCTGATCGACTCGCCCACCGTTTTGCCGACCATGGCCGCGGCGAGCGGGGAGCGGGCCATCCCGACAGCCTTGACGTAGGGCGCGCTCAGGGCGAAGCCCTTGAACATGTGGTCCTCCAAGGTCAGGCCGCCGGCGATGCAGACGGGCGGAATGTAGGCCCCCTTCGCCGCCAGCCGGTCGCAGTACCGGGTCAGGAGCGCCTGCAGGTACAGGGTGGGCATCCCCCACTCGTTCATCATCCGCCACGGGCTCATTCCGGTGCCGCCGCCGGCACCATCGACCGTTAAAAGGTCCAGCCGGGCGTCGGAGGCGAACTTGACGGCCCGGGCCAGGTCGGCCGGGCGGTAAGCGCCCGTCTTCAGGAAGACGTATTTGGCTCCCGCCCGGCGGAGTGAGTCCACCCGCTCGGCGAAGGACTCCCACTCCACCATCCCGATCCGGGAGTGGCGCTCGAATTCCCGCAGGGCGCCCTCCTGGTAGGCCTCCTGGGCCACTTCGTCCTCCGGGTCCGGCAGGACGATGTAACCGCGCTTTTTCAGTTCGAGCGCCCGCTCGATGCTGCCCACCTTCACCTCGCCGCCGATGTCTTTGGCCCCTTGGCCCCATTTGATTTCCACGATTTCAACGCCGAGCTTCTCGATACAGTATTCCTGCACGCCCAGCCGGGTGTCCTCGACGTTGGCCTGCACCCCGATGAAGCCCGCACCCCGATACCAGTCCTGAAAAGCGCGCACCCGCCCCTCCATGTTCGGCGAGTACACCACGCGCCCGTTCCTGATCTCCGAATTCGGGTCCATGGCGCAAACGTTTTCCCCGATCAGGATCCCGGCCCCGGCCAGGGCCACGCCGGCGGCCAGGTGGTCCCAGTTGTTCGCGGCGACATCGGTGGAGCCCATGGCCGGAACGACCAGCGGGAAATCCAAATGCAGGTCGCCGCCGGCACCCAGGCTGGTTTTTAGGTCCACGGCCGGAAAGATGGCCTTGTCCGGGTCCGGTTCAATACCGACCGCGCCCACGGCGGTGCCCATGATGTTCAGGTGCGAGTAGTCCACCGGGTACTTTTTCTGTCCGGCCGAGGTGGTCTTGCCGAACGGTTTGGGATAGAGCAATTCCTTCCCCCGCACGGCCGAGCGCGCGATTTCGCAGAATCCGGGGCAGCCGTCCAGGCAGGTCACGCACATCCCGCTCTGGGGGCACTTGCTTTCCCCGGTGCGCAGCCTGGTGGTGGTGGCGGCGGTGGCGTTGGTGCCACTACTAAGATGCATCTTGGCAGACTCCCCTCTCCTTATTTTTTAGCTAGTAACGGGCCAGATAGGTGCCGATCTCCCAGGGGTGCACCGCGTCCAGGAAAGCCAGCCACTCCTGTTCCTTGGCCTCGGCATAGCGGCGGCAAAAATCGTCCCCCAACGCGCCGCGGAGCACGGCATTGGTGCCGAAGGCCGAAAGTGCCGCTTCCAGGTGCCGGGGCAACCCGTTGATGCACGCTGCGGCCCGGAGCCTGTCCAGATCCCCGTCCACCGTGCCGGGTACGGGCTCCGGCAACTCCAGCCCGCTGTCCACCCCGTCGAGGCCGGCGGCGAGGATTCCCGCCAGGGCCACGTAGGCGTTGGCCGTCGGGTCCGGGCTGCGCAACAACAGGTGCGACTCGCCTCCCACCGGCGCGGGAAAGCGCAGCATGGTGGCCCGGCTGTCGAAAGACCAGGCGGCCAGGGCCGGGTGAAAACCGTCCGGCACCAAGCGTTTATAGGAATTGACCAGGGGGTTGGTCACGGCCGACAAGGCGGGCGCGTGCGTGAGCAGTCCGGCGGCGAACCGGCGGGCGGTGGTGCTGAACCGGCTCACGCCATCCCCGTCCGCAAACAGGTTCTGCTCTTCGCGCCAAAGGGTCAGGTGCAGCTTCACTCCCGAACCGCGCCCCCCCGCCAGCGGCCGCGGCATGAAAGAAGCGTGCAGGCCGTGCCGCTGGGCCACGGTCCGCACCACGAACTTGAAGGTGGTGATCCGGTCGGCCGTTTCCAGCGCCTCGCCCTCACCGAGGCCGATCTCGTGCTGGCCCGGGGAGACCTCGTGGTGCGACGACCGGACCTTGATCCCCATTTCCTGCAGGGTGAGGACCATATCCCGCCGGGCATTTTCGCCCAGGTCCACCGGGGCCAGGTCGCAGTACCCGGCTTGGTCGTGGGTCACCGTGGTGGGCAGGCCCTGTTCCCCGGCGTGGAAGAGGAAGAATTCAATTTCGGCGCTGATCCGGAACCGCCACCCGCGCTCCCCCAGGGCCTGCAGGTTCCGGCGGAGTATGGTCCGGGAACAGATGGGATAAGGATTCCCGTCCAGATCGGCCACCTGGCAGATCAGGCGGGCCACCGCCCCGTCACGGGGCCGCCAGGGAAAGATCACGAATGTTTCCGGGTCGGGGACGAGCAGGATCTCCCTTTCCCGGCTGCCGCTGAAACCTTCGACGATGGCGCTGTCAAAAGTGAGCCGGCCTTCCAGGGCGCGGTTCAGCTCCTCGACGGTGATGGCCAGGTTCTTGAGGGAACCGGTGAAATCGGTGACCTGCAGCCGGACGAATTTTACTCCGGTTTCCGCAGCCCGGGCCATGACTTCTCCGGCCGCCCGGCGGTTGATTTCCATGGTAGACTCCCCCTATTTCAACTCAAAAAGAAACGCCCCAAGCAGGCTCCCCACGGGAGTCCACCTGGGACATCGTTGCCCCAAAAACGCTATGATCAATCTAACCAGTCCCCATTATATTGTGAAGAGACGACAAAAGGCAAGTGTTTTTTCGCGCTTTGTGCTTTTCTACGGTTGGTGATTCTTGTCCCGGCCTTTCCTCCCCTGGCCGGAGGAGAGCTTCTCAATCACCTCCCGGGCCATTCCGGCCAGCGGCCGGCAGGTGTCCATGCTGAGTTTTTGCAGGTACCGGTACGCCTCCGGCTCGGTGAACCCCTTCTTTTCGACCAACAGACCCTTGGCCCGCTCAACGAGTTTTCTGGACTCCAGGGTCTTCTTCAGGCGCATGTTTTCCTGCTCCAGGGCCAGCAGGCGCTTGAAATTGGACCGGGCCACTTCCACCGCCAGGTACAGGTCATCATCGCTGTACGGAACCAGCAGATAGCTGAAGAGCCACCCCGTGCCCGACAGTTGCGCAAGCCTGGTGCAGTCCGCGGTGACGAATACGATCGGGGCCAACCGGTGATCGTCGATGACCTGGGCCACTCCCAGTCCCCCGTAATCCGGGAGGGCGGGGTCCAGCAAGACCAGGTCGGGCTGGGTCTCAAAGGCCAGGCGCAACACGTCCTTGGCCTCCCATACCCGGCCGATCACCAGATGACCGGCTTTAAGGAGCTTGGCCCCGAGCTTCTTGGCCTCAGCCTCGTCCTTGACCGCGATCAGGACGCGCAGTTGTGGCATTGACCTTCCCCTTCTCCAGCGCTGCCAGTATTGTATCACGTCCGGGCAAAAGCGACACAATCAGCATTCCTTCGTCAACAGCGCCCGGTAAGCCTGCCGGAGCAGAACCGTCCGGGGGCCGGGAACAGCAGCGCCGAGCGGCACCCCGTCCAGGGCCGCCAAGGGGATCAAGCCCCCCACCGTATTGGTCAGGAAAACCTCGTCGGCCAAGAGCATATCTGGTGCCCGCACCGACGCTTCGCGGAACTCCAGGCCCAATCCCCCGGCCAATTCCTTAATGATTCCCCGGGTCAGACCCGGCAGCAGCCCGTCCGACAACGGAGGCGTTTGCAGCACACGGCCCCGGACCACGAAAAGGTTCGTGACCGTGCCCTCGGTGTAAACACCCCGTTCGTTGATCAGGAGCGCCTCGTCGTACCCCGCGGCTAATGCCTCCCGCCGGGCCAGGGTGTGGGCGGCCCGCGAAACCGTTTTGACCGACAGAAGCTGGTCCCCTGAAAAAACAGGCCGGGGGCAGGTGCCGGCGGTCCAGGACACCGGTTGTTCCGTCTCCGGGGACAAGGGAAAGGCGGTAACCACCACGGTCGGCGCATCCACGGCCGGTCCGGCACCCGGAGTACTTTCCCGGCCGGCGGTTACCGTCAGGCGCAACCGTGCGGTGGTCAGGCCGTTCGCCTGCAGGGTGAGCGCCACCGCCCGGCCCAGAGCGGCATGTTCCGGAACGCTGTTGAGGCCCAGCCGCCGGCAACCGCCGGTCAGGCGCTCGAGGTGCGCCTCCAGCCGGAACACCTTCCCCCGGAAGGACCGCATTGTCTCAAACACCCCGTAACCCAAGAGAAATCCGGCATCAAACGGGGAAACCGCGGCTTCGGCCGCCGGCACCAGGCGGCCGCTAACCCAAAGCAGCACCGGCCTCATTCTGGTTCAAAACCTCCTCTACGGTATTCCAGGCTTCCCAGGGCCGCGAACAACGCCCGTGCTTTGTCCAACGTCTCCCGGTACTCGGCCTCCGGCTCCGAATCGGCCACGATGCCGCCGCCGGCGTGAAACCACGCCCGCCCGCCGCGGAGTACCATGGTCCGAATCGTGATGTTTAAGTCCAGACGGCCGTCGAAGCTGAAGTAACCGGCGGCACCGGTATACACGCCCCGGGGCACCGGTTCCAGTTCCTCGATGATTTCCATGGCGCGGATTTTGGGTGCGCCGGTGATCGAACCGCCCGGAAAGGTCGCCCGCAGGAGAGCGGCGACGCCGGTCCCCGGCCGGAGCCGGGCCTCCACCGTGGACACCAGGTGCCAGACCGTCGGGAAAGGCTCCAAAACCAGCATTTCCGGAACCCGGACCGAGGCCGGTTCGGCAACGCGGCTCAAGTCGTTGCGTTCGAGGTCCACGATCATTATGTGCTCGGCCCGGTCCTTACCGCTGGCCAGGAGTTCATGGGCCAAACGGGCGTCGGCTTCCGGTGAGGGGCCGCGCGGGCGGGTGCCTTTGATCGGGCGGGTGTGCACCAGACCGGTCAGGGGATCTAAGTGCAGGAAACGCTCCGGGGACGCGCTGACCACGGAGAAGTCCGCGCCTTCAATCAGGGCGGAAAACGGCGCCGGGTTTTCGTGGCGGAGCCTCCTGAACAGGGCGTAGGCCGACCCCGGCCAGGGCACCGAAAACCGCTGGGCCAGGTTCACCTGGTAGACGTCCCCGGCCCAAATGTGGTCTTTGACCCGGCGCACCGCCTCCAGGTAGGCGGCCCGGTCAAAGCTCGAACTCACGGGCCCGGGTACCCCGAGCGGCCGACCCGGCTCCGGCGGGGCGCAAGCCGCCCTTTCGGCGGCCGCCGCCACCACTTCCCGCAACAAGCGCATCCTGGACGCCGCCCGTTCGGCCCGGGCACTTCCAGCGGCCGGCAGCCCGGTGGAAGTCAGATAGAGGAGCCCTTCCCGGCGGTCCAATGCAAGCACGGCGTCGTAAAAGCCAACCCGGAGCACGGGCAAATCCAGGTCGTCGGGACGGCCGGGCCGCGGCTCCACGAAAACCCGGAGGCCGTACGCCAAAAACCCGATTCCGCCCGCGGGCAGGGGCGTGGGCCCGGCGCCGGCCGGCAGGGCGTACGCCTCCAGAAGGTCTTGGAGGGTGTCCAGAGGGTCCGCCTTGAACTCCCGGTTACGGACGACACCGGAAACCCGGCGGCAACCGTCCAACCGGCACTCCAGCACGGCAAAGGGATCAAAAGCGGCAATACACCACCGGCCGGAAGAGTACAAGCCGTCCGCCCGCGGTTCCATCCCGCTGTCCAGGATCGCCAGTCCCGGCCGGTTTCCCAGGCCGGTGTAGAGCGCTTCCGGATCGCCGGGCCAAGGCCGGGTCTCGATCAGCATCCCAGAATGGCCCCCTTGAAAAAACAGGCTCAAGGCCCCCGTCTTGCGGCACCAGGCCGGACTAGTCTAAGCAGAGGAGGGTTACCCAAGTATTAGCCGGGATTTGGTTAAATCCTCTACAAGTCGGCGCTTGCCCTAACGCTGACGAGGGACGGGCCCCGGGTCCAGGGTGGCGATCAGGACCGCGAATACCAACAACAGTGCGCCGGCGGTTGAAAAGGCGAACCCAAAGCCGAGCAGGGCGACCACACTCCCGAAGGCAAAAGAGCCCACCGTAATCCCCGCGTCAATCCCGTTCTCAAAAAGACCCAGGGAAGCGGCGCGCAGCTTGCGCCCGGACGCGTCCACCACCCAGGCGACCAGCAGGGTGAGGGAGGCCGAGTAGCCGGCGCCGGCCACCGCGGCGCTGACCACCATTGCCGTTCCCGGCGCCGACAGTCCGAGATAAAGAATGCCCGTGCCGAAAAGGGCCAGCGACGGCACCAGCACTTTGCGGCGGCCGAAGGCATCCGACAGGCGCCCGGCAACCACCCCGGAAACCAGACCGCTGAAGGCAAAAACAGTGAAATAAAGGCCGAAATTCTCGATTCCCACGCGTACCGCGTACAGCGGTAGAAACGTAAGCAGAACACCGTAGGCCAAGCCGCAGGCGGAGGTCGCCCAGATTAAAAAACGCAGCGAGCGGGAAGCGAGAACAGCCTGAAACCCGTGCCGGGCCGAAGTACCCGCACGGTCACGCACCGGCTCCCGAACGGCCGAAAGCGGCACCATTCCGGCGAGCCCCAGTATGGAGAGAAGTCCAAACAGGGTTTGAAAGCCGTAGTGTTCCACAATCAGGACCGCCACCGGCGGCCCCGTGATCAGGGCGGTGATAATAATCAAGCGCTGCAGGCCCAAGACGGTCCCGCGCCGCGCCACCGGGCTCAAGTCGGCGATCAGGGTATTCGCGGCCAGGGGGTAGAGCGCCAGACCCAGGGCCTGAATCAAACGGACGAGCAACAAATGGGCCGCAGACGAACCAGCGAGCAGAATTAAAAGCGGCGCGGTCACCAGGGCCAGGCCGCTCACCAGCAGGGAAAGCCGGCGGCCGTACCGGTCCACCCAGGACGCAAAAAGAAACCGGAACAGCACCGCCGCCCCGGCCAAAAGGGTATTGTACCAGGCCGCCGTCCAGTCGCCGCCCCCCAGTTCGAGCACGTACAGGGGCATAATGATGAAAGCCAGGTGCAGGTTCACAAAAACCATAAAGGACCCGGCAAATAATAGCATCAAGCCCTGGTCCAGCCAAGTCGGCCGCAAGATGGACGCGCCCCCGTTTTTCTTTTCATTATTGATCCTGCGCCGGATTTAATGCGAAAAAGGGGTCAGACCCCTTTTCTTACTTGCCTTTTTAGTCTGTTGATTACTACCGGAGGACCTTCCGGTCTGTTATTCTACAATTGCCGGCAAATTCCTGGAGCGGCCCGGTTCCCATCCGGCCTTGAGCGTGGAATACTGAAATGCTGCTCCTGCCGTAGCGTGCGCCATCAACTTACCGGCGTCCGGCCTTGAACGTGGAACACTGAAATGAGGAGGGTGCAGATTTGGCCACCGTGGCGGTTGCGCTGAGCGGGGGCGTGGATAGTTCAACCACCGCCCTTTTGATGAAAGAGGCCGGCCACCGGGTGTTCACCCTGACGATGGCCACGAACAACCGGGTGGCGGCGGAGGCGGCCCGGGTAGCCGCTTTTCTGGGCCTGCCCCACCACGTGCCGGACGTCAGTGACCTCTTTGAACAACTGGTGATCGGGCCGTTCTGCGCCGCCTACCTGGAGGGACGCACCCCCAACCCGTGCGTCGCCTGCAACCGCGACTTGAAATACGGCGCTCTTTTCCGTCAAGCGCTCGAATGGGGTGCCGATTATTTCGCCACCGGACACTACGCCCGGGTGCAACTGGAGCCCGAATCGGGACGGTACCTCCTGTTGCGCGCCCGCGACCCCCGCAAGGACCAGAGCTACGTCCTGTTTCACCTCGACCAGGAGCGGTTGGCCCGCCTGCTCCTGCCCCTGGGGAACCTGACGAAGGGAATGGTGCGTGAAAAGGCACGGTCGGCCGGTATCCCCTTCGCCGCCGCCGAAAGCCAGGAGATCTGCTTCGTTCCGGGGGACGATTACCGGGCTTTCATCCGCCGGCGGTGCGGGCGGGCGGTGACGGAGGGGCCCTTCGTGGACCGGCAGGGAAACGTCCTCGGGCGGCACCGGGGCCTACCTTTTTACACCGTCGGCCAGCGTCGGGGGCTGGGACTAGCCCTGGGCCGGCCGGTGTTCGTACTCGGTTTCGACCGGGAGCGGAACGCGGTGATCGTCGGTCCGGAAGAGGAACTTCTGCGTACCGATCTCCTGGCGGTGGAAGTGAACTATATCGTGCAACAGCCCGACGAGGGCACCCCCATCGAAGTCCAGATCCGCTACCGGGCCAAGGCGGCCCCCGCCCGGCTGTACCCTCAGCCGTCCGGCACGGCCGAAGTCATTTTTGACCGGCCCCAACGGGCGGTCACCCCGGGACAAGCCGCCGTCTTCTACCAGGGAGAACGGGTGGTCGGCGGGGGCATCATCAGTTGCGCCGCAAGGTGAACCGCATCCAGTCTTTTTCGTACGTGATGTCGGTCAGGGTCATGAACCGGAACCGGTCACCCATTGTAAACACTCCCTGGTCCCCAGCCATGAAGTTCAATGTCGAGGCGTCGATCTCCAGGTCGTCAATGGTCACGGTTTGGGCGCGGAACACCACCGCCTCTCCGCCGGAGACGGGAACCAGGCGCCCGAAGACCCGAAACTCGGGCCGTCCCTGGGCGTCCAGGCTGGTCGCCGTGATTCCGCGGTGGTCGATGTCGACCCGGAGGCCGGCGGCGGCGCCCTCGGCCGCGGCGGCCAGGGCCCGGTTGATGGTCCGGGAACCGACCTCGATCAACATGTTGCGTCCTTGAAAATAGATCCGGTCCGGCTGCACGTCCCGGGCCAGGATGATGTTCAACTGTCCCAGCAGGTTGTTCAGCGGGGCGAGCGACTCCTGCCACCGCCGTTCCAGGCCCGACAACCGGTCCGCCATTTCGTGCGAACGGCCGCGGATCTCGGCCAGCAGCGCCGACCTGCGGTTTTGCACCCGCTGGAGTTCGGCGAGGCGTTCCGTTATTCTGCTGCGGGCGGTCTTTACTTCGGTTTCGAGAAACGCGAGTTGGTGCAAACGTTCCTTGATGGCGGCGCTCTGGGTGCGTACCTCGTTCAACAGCATGCCCTCGCGTTCAACCAGCAGAACGGCAAACTCCAGGCGCCACAGGAAATCGGCCAAACTTTCCGCCTGCAGCAGCAAAGTAAACACCGGCAGGCGGCCTTCCTCGTACAAGTAACGCAACCACCGCCCCAACCGCTCGTGTGTTTCCGCCAGGCGCGCTCGGGCCTCGGCCAGGTTGCGCTCCGCCAGCGCCCGGGATGCGGCCAGTTCCGCCAGCCGCTCTTCGGAGCGAACGCGGTCTTCCTGCAGCCCCATCATCTGCAAATTGAGAGTGAGCAGTTCGGCGGCGAGTTCACGTTCCAGCGCCTGGAGTTCAGCCGGGTTTAGCCGCTGCAAGTCCGGAACCGCAGCCGCCGGCGCGCCGGTGGGTAAAGCGCCGGCCGTTAAAAAGGCCGACAGCACCAGACCACAAAGCAGAGCACAGCAGGGTTTACGCCACATCGCAATACGCACTCCCGGTTGTGAAAAACCAGCCTAAAGAATCCGGTTTTATTATTATTGGCTGCTTGTAAAAAAAACCCTTTAAAAGCCGAAGACCTCGGGCAAGACGCGGTCGCGTTGAAAATGTCTGCTGGAGTAGACTTCCTGTAAAAAGCCGGGAGCCCCTGCGGAGCTCCCTTAAGGCGGTTTTTTCAGGCAGACCCCATCAACCGCTTAAAGGGTTTTCAGGATCACCATGTTGGGCAGGTAGTCGACGTTAACACCAAGTTCCTCGGCGATGAAGCGCAGCGGGACCAGGACCCGGTCGTTCGCGATAGCGGGCGCGACTTCCAGCAGGGACTCGTGGACCACACCATCGAAGATCACATCGGTGCTGCCCACTTGAAGGATAACTTCCCTGCCGTCCAACTCAAAAGTGACCTGCTGGTTTTCCGCATCCCAGGCAAACGTGCCGCCCAGAGTCTCGCCCAGTTTCCGGAGCGGTACCATCGTCCGTCCCTTGAGAACCGCTGGAGGCACGTCGAAGTTCACTTCCCCGCCGTTCATGAACACCCGGAACGCCTTATCGCCCTTCGCCTTGAGCAGGCGATGCAGATGGGTGTAACCGTTCAGATCCCCGGGAGCATAACGGAGGGCTTTCCGGAAGAAAAACTCGGCGCGTTCGTACTCCCGGAGCTGTTCCAGGAGTTCGGCTGTATCCTGAATCAACGCACTCCGGGCAGCGTCATCGAGATCAGGGTCTTTGAGTTCCTCCAACACATCCAGCAGATCATTGATTAAGTCAATGAACTCCTGCCGGGCCACCGGGTCCGAGTCGATCTTCTTCAACTGTCCCGGAGGCAGTTTAGCCATTATCTCCAGCTCATCGAGCAGGCCTTGCCCACCGCGGGCGGCGATTAAATCAGCCAGCACCTGCCGGGCCTCCTCGCTCGCCCCGTTCCGGACCACGTTCTGATACGCATTCAAGAGCCCCCCGAGGCTCGGGTGGCCGTCAAGCTTCTTCGCGAGCCCGGGAGGTGTCCGGGGGGGACCCCCCGCGTTGTTATTGTCCTCGCCGGCAAAGGCCGGCCCGCCAAAGCATCCGATTGCGAACAGGCAGGCCGTGAGTACCGCCAGTAGTCTTTTTAGTTTCACTTTCTTGCTTACCTCCTTACAATTCACTCTCAACGAGAAATCAGCAAGCTATTGTCCTGTATCTTGTGTGCCACCACCCCTTTCCTTATCAACACGGATCGTTCTTGTCTGTGCCCTGTCACTTTTATCCGTTTTGCTTCCCGGAAAACCCTCCCGGAAAGACGGTCCTTTCCCCCCTGGCTTGGTCTGCAGTTCCGGCGGCGTTCCGACTTCTTCTTCCGCGACGGCGTTCGCAGGCGCGGGATCGTCTTGATCCTCGCCCGTTGAGCTCTGGGGCGGATCTGCCGGTACCGCCGGCACGCCGTGTTTCCCGCCCGGTTGTGCGGACGGCTTGCCGGGGAAGGCCTTTGGGTCTTCAACCCGCCGGCCGTGACCGGGCGGAGTCTCCGGCGCCTGTGAACCAGGATCGACGGGCGTCTCTTCCCCGGACCTCCCCACCCGTCCCTGCATGGTGGCCAGGGCGGCCACGGCCATCCCGAAGTCCCGGCCTTCCAGGTTCAGGGCCTCCCGCAGCTTCCCGGCCCGCACGGTGTCCGTATCCAATGCAACCCCTCCTTCGAGGGCCTTTTGCCAAATCACGTAATGTGCCGGGGATAGGGCCGCATGCCGGGCCCGCTCCCGGGACTCGATGGAACAGTTGAGGATGTAGACTCCGGTCTGGCCGCCGGCGTCGTCCAGTTTGGCCTGGATAACGGCAAACAGTTCGGCCTGCAAAGCAGACCGGCCTTCCTCACCGCTAAAGGTGGTGGTTACGACCAGGTGCCTGACCTCCGGTCCCCGGCCCAGGTAACCGTGCTCCTGGCAGGCCCGGACCACGGCCGCCACGGCCTCGGCCGCCGGGAGCCCGACGAGGTCGAGTTTCTGCACCAGACCGACACCGTCCGCGTTGAGGGCTTCCACCCCGATCACCGTCAGAGAACGGTCAAGGGCCAGCTCGATCCCGGGATTGACCTCCACCCCGACGTATGCGTAAACCGCCGGTCCGGGGGTGAAACGGGGCATGGCCAAAAATGCCGCCAGGAACAGGACCATAAAGGAAGCAGCGAGGGCCAGCAACCGGATCGGTCGGCGGTATTCCACCAGATCCTCCATGGTGAACCGGACCTCCTGCCCGGTTTGAATCCCGGGCCGTTTCCTGATTTCCACAAACTCAAAGTCCGCGGTCAAAATTACCGCCGAGCGGGATTTCACCCGGCAGACCACTCCCCTACCGGCCACTTTCAGCACCACCTTCCGCGCCTCGGACATACTCCCGCAGGAGGGGAAAGTCCCCACCCAAGACCACGTACACTCCTATAATGTATCTTCGGTGCCGTTGGATCGTTTTGGGGTTAAGGACCAGCTGCCGGAGCAAAAGAGTGAAGGGCAGTTTTTTCTTCCGCTCGAGGCTGGCCCGGAGCTCTGGATCTTCCAGGACGCGGCGGGCGATGCCGATCGCCATTCGCCGTGAATCCCGGTGCCTGGGCGTCTCCCGGACCAGGTCCTCCAGCGTGATCCCGAACTCGCCCAGTCGCGTGGCGAATCGCTCAATCTCCTCGCGGACGTCGTCCTCCGGAAGGGTGAAATCAGATTCCACCGTCTCTTCGGGCGGCTCGGCCTGGGGTAACTCGGGGAAGAAACGGCGGGAAGCCCGGTAATGATCGACCAGGCGCCGGTTGATCACCTGCCGGGCAAAACCGTGAAAAGAGGCACCCCTGCCGGCGTCATACCCGTCAACCGCTTCGTTGAACGCCAGGAGCGCTATGCTGTACTCGTCCATATCCCTGATCCCGCCCCGGCGCGGGACGACTCTGGCCACACAACCGACAATGAAGGACTCGCTGGCGGCAATCAATTCCTCACGCGCATTCCGGTCACCTTTCTGTGCCCGTTTCAACAGGGCGGCTGCATCTTCTTCAGCTTCCCTCCGGCGCGGCATCCAACCGCCCCCTCACCCCGAAGATTCCATGATTCGTACGAATACACTCTGGAACTATTATCGGTGCGCTTCGCATCTCGATCAAGGTTTTCGGCCGAACGGCGCGGGACGTGACGAACGCCACACCGGCCTGTGACCGGCATCACAGCGGGCAACCCCTTTCTGGGGTATGATGTCTAACAAAAGAATCTGGAGAGGAGGACCATCCCGTGACGCAGAGAATCAGGCGCCAGGTCATCAGCATCGACGAGGAAAAGTGCACCGGCTGCGGCCTGTGTGTCCCCGGCTGCCCCGAAGCGCCTGGCAGGACACCGGCGGGAAGATTCCCCTGCGTTCCCTGGTGGTCGGAACCCGGGGCGGCAGTATCCGCGAGACCATCTGCCAAGGCTAAAGCGCAAAAATGGTAAGGCTAAAGCGTAAAACAACAGCCGGACGCCGTACAGGAAGGCGCCCGGCTTTCGGTTATGCATCCACCAGTTCGATCGACCCGGTGGGACACATGTCCACGCACGCTTCGCATTCCAGGCAGGCTTCCGGATGCACCACCGCGGAAACGCCGGTTACCTCAAAGACTTTGGGCTCCGCCGGGCAAACGGCGGCGCAGGTGCCGCAGGCGATACAGGTCAGCTCGTTGACGACCGGATACAAGCGCACCGGCCAACCCCCTCTCCCGTGCCGAACTTCCTGATCGATTCTGTTTTGACCGGGAAAGGTTGTCAAATCCGCATATCCAAAGATCGGCGGAATACCCGCTGCCGTACAATAATAGACTTTTTAAAAGACAAACGGGAGGGTGAGGGAGTGCTGCGCAAACGTTGGCTTTTGCGCCGCTGCGCCCACTGCGGCGACGGTTGCCTGCCTCCGTCCCGGGCAAGACGTTAAACTGCCCGCCATCCTTTTTCCCGCTCGATTTTGACCGCGTTCACGCCTGATGGAAGAAGGCCTGATTGGCCGCCGCCGGCTTTTTACCCCCGGAGTTCCCAGAGGGTCACCTGCAGTTGCCGTACGGTGCCGCCGGCCTCGATCCGGACCGGGTGGGGAAGCTGATTGCGGAACTTAAAGTCGGCGGCGCCGTAGGAAACGGCGGCGTCCCGCCCCACGGGCACGTATCCCACCGGCTTGGTGTGGGCGTGGCGTTCGATGACGGTCAGGCCGGCATTCAGCACGGCGCCGTACAGCACCGTGGAGGTCCGACACACCCCCCCCGCCCCGCGCCGGCACGTGCCGGTCGCCGCTGATGGCGAAGCCGATCACGAAACCGCGTTCGGCCGACCAGGGCCCGACCGTCTGGTTATAGGAGAACACCTGCCCGGGCGCGATGGTGATTCCGTTCAGGTAGGCGGCGGCCTGCACCGCGTTGAGCATATTATTGTAGTTTTCACCGCCCGGATTGAAGTTCACCAGGCAGGAACCGATCCGGCGTTCAAGCGGCAGGGTGACCGAATCAAGCCCCGACGCCAGGGCCTCCCGCAAAATGGCGACGGCGCCGGGCGCCATGGTGAGTCCGGACAGTCCGCCCGGGTCCAGTTCCGCCTCCATCAATGAGATCAACCCTTCCAGCACCCGGTCCGCTCCGCCCGCGGGCAAAAGCCAGGTGCGGCCCGGCACCGGACTCTCGGGATTCAACTCCTCGGGCACCACCTCGGGCGCTACCTCGACGCCAACTTCCGGCATCCGGCCATGAGGTGCAACCGTCGGACCGGGAGCCGAGGGCGCCGGCGGGCTGTCCGTCACTGCCGCCTCTGCTGAAGAATCCAACAACCCGATGAACCAGGGCTTTTCCCCCTGCTCCCCGACCATGACCCGGATAAAAGCCGCGGACCTGAAAGCCGGCGGCGGGGGACTCAGGAAACCAGCCAGCAGGGTGTCGGGCACGAAGGTCATCCCGCCCACCAACCGCGCCGGCACCTCCAGGAGTTCCTCCCGGCCGTCCACCGCGGCGGTGTCCCGGCCGGGAACCACCCGCAGCACCCGCCCGCTGCAGTAAGCCGTAGCCCCTTCACCGTCCCAGCCCACCGTCGTCCCCCGGTGCTCAAGGGCGGGGCGGAGCGGCACCATCACCGCCGCCCCGGCCGGTCCGGCTCCCGCCACGGACAGGATGATGAACGCCAGAACCGTTGCCGGAAACCACTTCATGTCCGAAGACCTCCGTACCGCTGATCAACTGATGGCCCTAAGATATATGGATATGTGGGTGGACTGTAATTAGAACCAATAATGGTATTTATTGTAATGTGGGCGGCGTCTAGGGAGGGAGCACCTTGCCTGAACTGCACCACCCGGCTGGGAGGGCGTTCTTCGTCCCGCAAAAATGTCCGGGTCGTCATTGAAAGTGCGGTAGATTCTTGCGGAAAAGAGAAAACTAACTACACTTCGCAAGACTTAACCCCCGGAGGCCGGAAGATGACCGAAGAGCAGACGGCTGTGCCCAAAGAAATCGACAAGCTGGTGTCCGCGGCCCGGAACGCGCTGGAGCAGCTTCGCGCCCTGAACCAGGAGCGGGTGGACGATATCGTCCGGTCCGCCGCCCTGGCCGGATTGGCGCGGCACATGGAACTCGCCCGGATGGCCGTTGAGGAAACCGGCCGCGGGGTGTACGAGGACAAAATCCTAAAAAACCTCTACGCCGTGGAGTACGTCTACAACAGTATCCGGGACCGCAAAACGGCCGGGATGATCTACGAGGACCCGGAAACCGGCTACCGGGAAATCGCCGAGCCGGCCGGGGTAATCGCAGCCCTGATTCCGCTGACCAACCCCACTTCGACCACCCTGTTCAAGGGGCTGATCGCCCTGAAAACCAGAAACCCGGTAGTGTTCAGCTTCCATCCCGGAGCCAAGCGTTCCAGCGCCGCCGCCGCCAAGGCCCTGCTGGAGGGTGCCGTGGCCGCGGGCGCCCCGGCGGAATGCCTGGTCTGGATCGAAGACCCGACGGTGGAGGCGGCCCGGACGTTGATGCACCACCCCGGGGTGAACTTGATCCTGGCCACCGGGGGAACCGCCATGGTGCGCGCCGCGCACAGCGCGGGCATCCCGGCTCTCGGGGTCGGCCCCGGAAACGTGCCCTGCTACATTCACCAATCCGCCCACCTGGAGCGGGCGGTGACCGACCTGATCCTGAGCAAGACCTTCGACCACGGCATGATCTGCGCCTCGGAACAGGCGCTGATCGTGGACCGGGCCGTGGCCGGCCGCGTCAAAGAGCTGATGGAGAACGCGGGCTGCCGGTTCCTGGGCCCCGAGGAAACCCGGCTCTTGGAGCAGGTAACCACCGCGGGGCGGACCTGCTCCCTAAACCCGCAGGTCGTGGGCAAAAGCCCGGCGGACATCGCCCGCATGGCCGGTTTCGAGGTGCCGGAAGAAACCAAGATCCTGGTGGCCGTGCAGGAGGGGGTCGGTCCCGACCACCCGCTCTCGCGGGAAAAACTCAGCCCGGTGCTGGCCCTCTACGAGGTGGATGATGCCGAGACCGCTATCGAGCGGGCCGCGGAAGTGGTGAAGTACGAAGGTCTGGGGCATACGGCGGTCATTCACGCCGCGGACCGGGAGGTGATTGAGAGCTATTCGCGCCGGGTGCCCGCCGGCCGGATCGTCCTGAACTCCCCGGCCAGCCAGGGCGCCCTGGGCGACCTGTACAACATATTAACCCCGTCGCTCACCCTGGGCTGCGGCTATATCGGTCACAACTCCACCACCGACAACGTCAGCGCCGTCCACCTGGTGGACATCAAGCGGGTCGCGCCGCGCCGCGCCGAAACCCAGTGGTTCCGGGTACCGCCGGAGATCTATTTCGAGCCCGGCTCGTTGAGCCACCTGAGCCAGCTTCCGGGTTTGGCCCGGGTGTTCCTGGTCACGGACGAAGTGCTGGCCGAACTGGGTTACGTGGACCGGGTGCGCCGCCACCTGGAGCGCCGGATTGAACCGGTCAAGCTCGAGGTGTTCTCCGCCGTCGAACCGAACCCTTCCCTGGAGACCGTACGGCGGGGCACCAAGCGCCTGGGCGAATTCGACCCCGACACCGTCATCGCCGTGGGCGGCGGTTCGGTCATCGACGCCGCCAAGGCCATGTGGCTTTTCCACGAGTACCCCGAGGTCCGCTTTGAGCACCTGAAGCAAAAATTCCTGGATATCCGCAAGCGCACTTACCGCTTGCCCGCGCGGCCGCGGAAAAGCCGGCTGGTGGCCGTGCCGACCACCTCCGGGAGCGGCTCCGAGGTCACCGCCTTCGCGGTGATCACCGACCGGGACCGGGACATCAAGTACCCGTTGGCCGACTACGCCATGACCCCCGACGTGGCCATCGTGGACGTCGACCTGGCGATGGGCCAGCCTCCGGGACTGACCGCCGACGCCGGCATGGACGTTTTGGGCCACGCCCTGGAAGCCTGCGTCTCGGTGCGGGCGTCCGACTTCACCGACCCGCCGGCCGTCAAGGCCATTGAGTCGGTGTTCCGGTACCTGACCCGGGCTTACCGTAACCCCGGCGACCGCGAGGCCCGGGAGAAAATGCACACCGCCGCCACCCTGGCCGGCATCGCTTTCACCAACGCCTTTCTGGGCGTGAATCACAGCCTGGCGCACAAGCTCGGCAATGAGTTCCACATTCCGCACGGGCGCGCCGTCGCCGTGCTCATGCCTCACGTGATCGAATACAACGCCCAAACGCCCTCCAAGTACGCTCCCTATCCGAACTACGGGCACTACCGGGCCGCGGAGCGCTACCAGGAAATCGCCCGGCACCTGGGGCTCCCGGCGTCAACCGCCGAAGAAGGGTCGGCGGCTTTGGCGGGGGCCGTGCGGCGCCTGACTGCGGAACTCGACCTGCCGCTGACCATCGCCGCCTGCGGCGTGCCGCGGGACCGGTTCGAGGACCGGCTGGCGCTGCTGGCCGAAATGGCCTACGAAGACCAGACCACGGTGACCAATCCCCGCCAACCCCTGGTGTCCGAACTGGTTGCCCTCTACCGCCGCGCCTATTGAAAAACCCCACCCGCCGCTTCGGCGAATGGGGTTTTTATCGTACCGGTATGCTCAATTCCTACCGGATCTGTTCCTTCTCCAGAGAGTTGGCCCAAAGCTTCCACTGTTCTTCCACCCAGGCGTCGATGAGCTCCGGGTCCAGGTCGGAAGACACGCTGAAATTCTCACACAAGATCCGGTAATGCTTCCGCACGTGTTCTTTGATCTCGTTCCCCTGCATATCGTTGAGCGCCCGCCGCAGGCATTCCTTCAACGCCCACTTGTGGCCCCCGTCCACACTGCCCGCCACTACGGTCCACCCCCCTTGCAACGTCTAAAGCGCTGTGCTGACACGGGGCATATACAGTGGTAGTTCCTCAGAGGCGCTTTTTCTCCTGCTTGAACCCAAAAAAACACAGCGCACCCTTGCATTTGACCGTTTCTTCTAGACCACTGGCAGGTCTTTCGGGAGGAACATGAGTTCTCGCCTTGGTGTGAACCGTATCCCCGGCCGCAGCCGGGGCCGGACTGCACGCGATTACCCGGTAAGCCACCGGGCGGGGCTTCTCCCAAACCGCCGGTCCATAGAACCGGTGACAGGCCCAGCACATCGGTACGCTGCACATTGCAAGCCATGCGGGAGACTATTCGCCCCTTAGATGTTTAATCCTTCCAGTGCAGAAAATTTTAGGGGTCGAACCTCAAAAATAACAGGGATCTCATTACCAACTGAAAGTCAGGGAAAGTAAAAAGGGGCCTGGCCCCTTTTACCCCGGGGATCAGACCTCAAAACTTCAGTCAAAAAGTGTTAGGGGCCTGGCCCCTTTTTAACCCCGTCAGTCGGTGCTTTTGAAGCCCAGGTGCTGCAGTTGCCGTTCGTCCCGGCGCCATTTGGGCTTGACTTTCACCCACAGTTCCAGGTACACCCGCACGCCGAGCAGGCTCTCGATCTCCTCCCGGGCCAGCTGCCCGATGTTCTTCAACATCCGGCCGCCTTCACCGATCAGAATCGCCTTCTGTGATTCCCGCTCCACAATTACGTTGGCCCGGATCACCGTCACCCCTTTTTGGCCCGGGAACACTTCCTCGACCACCACGGCCACGCTGTGCGGCACCTCCTGGGCGGTCAAATGGAGCACCTTCTCCCGCACCAGCTCGGCCAAGATCACTTCTTCGGTCTGGTCGGACACGGTGTCTTCCGGATAGTACCGCGGTCCCGGCGGCAGGCACCCGACCACCAGGTCGACCAAAGGGCCGGTGTTCTCTCCCGTCCGGGCGGAAAGCGGCACAATTTCTCGAAACCCCATCTTCCGGCGCATCTCGTCGATGAGCGGCAGGAGCTTGGGCTTGGCGACCAAGTCGACTTTGTTGATCACCAGGAACACCGGCGTGCTTATCCCGGCCAGGCGTTCCAGAATGAATTCGTCCCCCGGTCCGCTCTCCCGGTGCGCCTCGATCAGGAACAAGACCAGGTCCACGTCCTTCAGGGTCTTCAAGGCCGTATCGACCATCATCCGCCCCAACTGGTGTTTGGGCTTGTGAATTCCCGGGGTGTCCACGAACACCACCTGCGCGTCGTCCCTGGTGAGCACGGCCCGGATGCGGTGCCTGGTGGTCTGGGGCTTGTCGGAAATGATCGCCACCTTGCGGCCGACCAGGCTGTTTAAGAGCGTGGACTTGCCCACGTTGGGACGCCCGACGATGGTCACGAACCCGGACCGGTGTTCCGGCGGTTGATCCATTGCGTTGCTCCGACCTTTCATGTTTGCTGTCGGCTACGGGGTGCCATGGTGTCACCCCGGCATTGCAGGCGGCCACGACCCGCGCATGTAAAATACCCGCAGCCCGTTATTTTAGAATTGTTTGTTCCAATCTCTGCAAGCCCTGACATGCTTGCGTTTTATAAGTCAGGCGTCCGTCCTGTGCAGGCGGAAAGCTTCGGGCAGAAGCTCGGAGAGGGTTCGCACCGTGAACTCGCCGCGGCCGTCGGCCAGGATCAGGCGCAGCCCGGGCGCGAATTCACTCAACACCTGGAGGCAGGCGCCGCAAGGAAGCGCGGTCTTCTCTCCTTCCACGGCCACCGCCAGGGCCGTAAACTCCCGGACCCCGGCGGCCACGGCCGAAACCACGGCGGCCCGTTCGGCACAGACCGCAAGGCCGTACGAAGCGTTTTCCACGTTGCACCCAGTGAAGACCCGGCCGCCGGGAACCAGGAGCGCGGCCCCCACCCGGAATCCGGAGTAAGGCGCGTAAGCGTTTTGCAGGGCCGCCCCGGCCCGTTCGGCAAGTTCGGTGTCGGACAGCGCGGCGAGCACGGCGTCCTCGCGTTCCTGCATCCGGCGCGCGTCCTCATCCCTTTCGTGATCGTAACCCAAGAGGTGGAAGGTGCCGTGCACAGCCAACCGGGCCACCTCCCACGCGAACCCGTGACCGTATTCGGCAGCCTGGCGCACCGCCGCCGGCAGGGAGATCACCACGTCGCCCAGGAGCAAAACCCCCGGTTCATCTCCGGCCCCGGGCTCCTCTTCGCCCATGGGGAAGGCCAAGACGTCGGTCGGCCGGTCTTGTCCCCGGAAACGGCGGTTAAGGTCGTGGATATAATCGTCGTCCACCAGGGCGACGCTCACTTCGACCCGCGGCCCTGCTCCCCCGGCCAATGCCGACTCGACGGCCATGGTGACGAGGGAGGCCAGGCGCTCATCAACCGTTACTGTTTCCTGTAAGTTGCTTATTGCGACGGTCATTTCCGGCCCGTCTCCTCTCGATCTCCTTGCCGTCAGGATACTCAATCCGGTGGTGATAAATACCGGTGAACACCCGGCCGAAGGCGGCCGCGATCAGTTCCAGGTCCCGGAAGTTCAGGTTGCACTCGTCCAACTGCCCGTCCGCCAACTTGTCCTTGATCACCTTGCGGATCGGGCCCTCGATCTGGCCCGGCGGCGGGTTGGGAACCGACCGCACCGCCGCCTCCACCGTGTCGGCGAGCATGATCAGCGCCGCTTCCCTGGTCTGCGGTTTGGGACCCTCATAGCGGAAGTCCTCCTCCCGCACCAGGTTCTTCGCGTCCTGCTGCAGCGCCTTGTGGTAGAAGAAAGTGACGAGGCTCGTCCCGTGGTGCTGCTCAATGATGTCCACAATCGCCTGGGGCAGCTTGTGTTCCCGGGCGAACTCCACGCCGTCCTTGACGTGGGCGTTCAGGACCAGGGTGGACAGACCCGGCGTAATCTTGTCGTGCGGGTTTTCCGTCGTCAGTTGATTCTCGATGAAGAAATAAGGACGCCGGATCTTGCCGATGTCGTGGTAGTAGGCGCCCACCCGGACCAGGATGGTGTCCGCACCCACCGCCTCCGCCCCAGCCTCCGCCAGATTTCCCACCAGGATGCTGTGGTGGTAGGTCCCGGGAGCGTCCAGCAGGAGCCGCTTCAACAAGGGCTGGCCGGGGTTGGCCAATTCCAGGAGCTTGACCGCGCTGGTGATCCGGAAGGAACTCTCCAGGAAGGGCAGCGCCCCGTTCGCCAACACCGAGGACAGCAGGCCGTTCGCCGTGCCCAGGATCAGGCCGGACACCAGCAAAAGGCCCCAGGAGGTATCGGTCACCAGCCCGACCGTCATTATGGCCGCGATGTTCGCCACCGCGACCCAGGCCCCGGCCCGAACCAGGTCGGTGCGCTGGCTGAGTTTGGACACGCTGAACACCCCGGCCATCCCGCCCAGGAGGCCGACCAGGGCAAAGCGCAAGTCGTTCCCCGTCATGACCCCGACCAGGACCGCCAGAACGACCACCATGATCAGCGCCAGGCGGAGATCCAGCAGGATCGCCACCAGCATCCCCGCGGCCGCCACCGGCACCCCGTAGCCCATCAGCCCGCCAAACTCGGGCCATTGCGTGACCTGGATGGCCACCAGCACCTTGCCGACCCCCATTACGGCCAGGACGATGATCCCCAACATGTAAAGGTAAGCGACATTCCCGTATATCTCCCGGTGCTCGCGCCGGATGTAGAACAGCACGGCCCCCATCAGGAGCACCATCAGGAGCACCGTGCCCAGAACGCTCTTGAAGGGCGGGGGCGGTTGCAGCACTCCAGCGGCCTGGAGTTTCACCAGGTGTTCCGAGGTGACGATCTCCCCTTCGCCGATGATCTTCTGCCCCTTCAGCAGAGTCAACTGGATCGGTGCCACCTGGTCCATGGCCGCCTGCCGCAGTTGTTCGGTGCGCGACGCGTTGTAAAAGGCGTTCGGCCGCACCAAGGCATTAACCAGGTTTTGGGCCAGCAGCTCGTACGGCTGGCTCCAGCCGGCGTCCCTGATCCCCTCGGTCAAAGACTGCTTGGTGTCCGCCAGGTTCTCCTCGGCCACCCCTTGACCGGTTTCCATCGTCCGGGTGACCATCACGGTCAGTTCTTTTTCCACCGCGGCGGTGGCCGCCGGGTCTCCCCCGGCCAGGCTTGCCAGCGCACCGGCCGGCAAGGCGAAGGGGATCACCGGCTTGAGGGCCTCAGCCTTCTCCTGGGTGTTCTTGTTTTCGTCCTGCTGCGCGTCCCTGATTCCAGACATGACGCCCGTTATCTCCGCGCGCACGGCCAGGGTGACCTGCGGGTCAAAATCGTACTGCCGGGCCACCATCTGGGCGGCCTGCTGCCGGGCTTCCTCGGTTTTGACCCGGTCCTCAAAGGTGGTGGTTTCCGGTGCCTTGATGGTATCCGGGGAGGCCTGCCCCGCCTGCAGGCGCACCTGTCGGGGGAAGAAGTCGACGCAGACGATGAGGGTCAAGAACAACAGGAACAACGAGGCCGCACCCGCCCGGCGGACCTTCTGGCTGCGGAAAAGGGACGGCACGCCGCGCCCGGCGTATACCACCAGCTCACGCAGACCCACTAAGAGGTCACTCCTCTTTCAGCCTCCCGGCCCGCTCGTAGGCTTCCACGATCTTGATCACCAGCGCGTGGCGCACGGTGTCGGCCCCGGTCAGGTATATGAACTCGATCCCGGCGGTCCCCGAGAGCACCTCTCCGGCCTCGATCAGCCCGGATGCTTGTCCCCTGGGCAAATCGACCTGGGTGACGTCACCGGTAACCACCGTCTGGGACCCAAAACCCATGCGGGTTAGGAACATCTTCATTTGCTCCGGGGTGGTGTTTTGCGCCTCATCCAGGATAATGAAGGCGTCCTCGAGCGTCCGTCCCCGCATGTAGGCCAGAGGGGCGATTTCGATAATGTGCCGGTCCAGGTAGCGCCGGGTGTTTTCCACGCCCAACACGTCAAACAAGCTGTCGTACAAGGGACGCAGATACGGATCGACCTTTTCCTGAAGGTCCCCGGGCAAAAACCCCAGTTTCTCACCGGCCTCCACGGCCGGCCGGGTCAGGACCAGACGGCCCACTTCCTTGTTGCGCAACGCCCGCACCGCCATCACCACGGCCAGGTAGGTCTTCCCGGTCCCAGCCGGCCCGATGGCGAAAACCACGTCCTTTTCGGACATGGCCCGGACGTATTTCTGCTGTCCCAGCGTCTTGGGCCGCACCGGCTTGCCCCGCGGGGTGGTCAGGATCACTTCGCGCGCCAGGCCCGCCAGGCCCGCCTGCTCCCCGGCACGTACGCTATTGATGATATACTTGACGTCGGAAGGCGTCAAGTCGCGGCGCTCCAGGAAGAAGGCCTCCAGCTGGCGGATGACTTCCTGCCCTTCGGCGACCTGCTCCGGAGTGCCAAAGAGGATCATCTCCCCATTGCGCAGCACCAGGCGCACCCCCAGGTCGTCCTCCAGAACGGCCAGGTGTTCATCGTAGTTCCCGACAATGGCGGCCGCCACCCGGGGGTCCTGAACCACAATCCTCTTTTCCGCCTGTTCCGTCAATAAGGAATTCTCCTCCTTGGGAATTCAATAACTACGAGTGCGGTCTTTCCACGCCGATGTCCTCCAGGGTTTCCACGATGATCCGGACCCTGACCAACTCCTCGGCGCTTCCCGTGTCCACCAGGTCGACCCGCCGGTGCAGCACCTCGGCCTCGGCCGGCACTCGTTCTTTCAATATCCCGCGCGCTTGTTCCGTGGCCGACCGCAATGCTTCCTCCCGGCTTATGCGCACCGGGTGCGGCTTCGTTTCCCGGAAAACAGTGGTGCTTACTTCGACGGGCAGGAAGTAATTCCTCCAGCCCGGCCCCGTCCATACCGTTTCGGACGTCTGGAAGCTCGAAAAAGGATCCTCGCGGGGACCGGAGACCACCAACCGCCGCCCAAAGAGCCGTACGGCCACGCGCCGCTCCTCCCGACCGGTGGGCTTTTGCGTATGCTCCACCAGGGCCGATTCCCCGTAGGCCTCGTACCAGACCCGGGCGTTGACGATCCCCCGGGCCCTTATCAGGCGGGGCTCAACGTTTAAAATCGCTCCCTGGGGATCGAGCGCCTCCGGGGGCCAGATTTCCCCCGAGATCAAGAGCTGCCCGGGGAAGACCGTATCCCCCTCCCGGACGACGGCCTGGCCGCTTAGCACGAGCACGTCCCGCACCAAGCCGGCCTTGCCCGCCAGGATATCGGAGGGCCCGTCTTGGTCGGGCGGCAGGAACTTCTTCTCGGCCACGGTGATCAGCGCCCGCGTACCCCTGATTTCCAGGCCGACCCAGGCCACGGCGGGAAGCCGCTCCTTGATCTTCTCCTCCACCGCGAATACCTCAAAACGCCACTTGGGCGCACCGCGGTAGAAACCGGCTTCCCGGGCGGCGGCGATGATTTCCTGCTCTCCGACTTTAACATTCCCCTCAACCTCGACGAACCACACAAAGGATGACAGAACATACAGCGCGGTCAGGAAAAAAACCACGCCCAGCGCCAGCGTCTTCCGGCGCCGGGCCCGGCCCAGAAAGAAGGGCAGTCCGGAGCGCCTTTCGATTTTGAACCGGCTGCCCGTGTCCCGGGCGATATGACGCAGTGGTTTGACGCCGCTCAACCGGGTCTTGATCAGGATCCGGTCCTGGTCCAGCCGCCGGATATCCCAAAAATAGATGCCCCCTCTGGTCGCCAGGTTGATGAACCGTTCCAGGGTTCGTCCGTTGACCACCATGGTTACGTAGCCGAACAGGTAGGCCAGGATCTTCAATACTAACACGCTTTCACCCCCATGCCGGCTTTATTGAGTGGGGCTAAGTGAAGTTCAGGCTCTGGATTTCCCCCTCGACGCACAGTTCGTCCGGCAGGATGTTGCGCAAAACCAAATTGCGGCCCCGCAAGCGGACTTCACCAACCGGCACGATCACCCGTACCGACTCCGTCGTATACTCGACAATGCCGCGGTGATTTTCAATAATCACCTGGACATTGCCCACCAGGACGATCTTGGGCAGGTCCAGAGCGATTTCGCCGGGTATTTCCAGCAGGTCGGCCATGGTCCGCCGCATTTTTTTGCGCACGTCGCGCCAAGCCATAAAACCCCCCCCCCTGAAATCTGTGCGGGGGAGGAATTCCTAAAAACCTTATTTATGTTCTAAACCGGGCCTGACAACGGAAAAGCCCGGTCGCTTGGACCGGGCCCCTTGCTGCACCTTTGCGGCTCTACGGCCGCCCACACTCATACTGTATTAAAAGGGACGCTTGCGCCTGCGCGCCGCTTCGGACTTTTTCTTCCGTTTTACGCTGGGCTTCTCGTAGTGTTCGTGCTTCCTGGCTTCGGCAAAAACCCCGGCCCGCTGGCACGTGCGTTTGAAACGCCGTAGAGCACTGTCCAGAGTCTCGTTCTTTCCGACTCTGACTTCCGCCACCGGTATCCCTCCCTCCCACCAGTCCGCGTCTGAGGCTAAGCATACTGTGAGATTAACACCCCTCTGTAAATATTTTTAGCCGGGCGGCCAGTTCAGTTCCCGCCCTGCAAGAAGGTGGTAGTGAACGTGGAAGACAGATTGTCCCCCGTCCTCCAGGCAGTTGGCAACGAGCCTGAAGCCCCGCTCCTCAAGGCCCAGGCCACGGGCCACCTGAACAGCCGCCTTCTGAAGCAGCCCCAACAACCGTTCGTCCCCGTCCCGGACATCGAACAGAGTCGGGATATGCCGCTTCGGAATAAGGAGCACGTGTACCGGAGCCACCGGGTTGACGTCCTTGAACGCCAGGAGGTGTTCGTCCTCGTAAATCACATCCGCCGGAACGTCGCGGTTCACAATCCGGCAAAAGATACAGTCTTGCAAGCCCACCACCTCCTCACGTCGGGTCAGCCAAAGGTATTTTATTTGACGCTTGCCTCTGGGAATCCTGCCTCGCTGTGAATTATTCCCCTTAAATTCCCCTGCTCTGCACCGTCAGCATACACTTTTGCGATGCGCCCCGCAAGTTTGGGTCCGTTTTTGAAGAATACCCGCAAATAGTTGGGGGTGTAGCCGGTGGCGACGCCGCCGGAAACCGACTCCACCAGCACTTCCACCGTCCGCCCCAGGTAGCGGGAGGCAAACCGGTGCCGCAATTCACGGCCCAGGGCCAGCATCTCCCGGCTGCGCTCCTTCTTGATGCGGTGAGGCACCGGGTCGGGGAAGGAGGCCGCGGGAGTCCCCCGGCGCGGGGAATAGGCAAACACGTGCAGCCCGGCAAAACCGGTCCGGCGCACGTACTCCAGGCTCTCCCGGTGTTCGGAGGCGGTTTCGCCCGGGAAACCGGTCATGACGTCGGCGGTGACGGCCACTTCCGGCACTCCGGCGCGAATCATTTCCACCAGGGCGGCAAATTCCGCGGTTTTGTAGCGCCGCCCCATCCGAGAAAGGACGGAATCGCTGCCGCTCTGCAGCGGGATGTGAAAATGCGGGGCGCACACCGGGTTCTCCGCCATCAACTCGACCAGTTCCCGGGTGATCTCGTTCGGTTCCACCGAACTTAAGCGCAACCGGGCGAGTCCCGGAATCCGGACCAGGCGGCGCATCAGGCCCGGCAGGTTCTCCGTGCCAAGGTCCCGGCCGTAAGCCCCCAGGTTGACCCCGGTGAGCACCAGTTCGGCGCAACCTTGGTCCACCAACCCGCGGGCCAACTCGAGCACCCGCTCCGGGGGCCGGGAACGCAGGGGTCCGCGGGCGTAAGGCACGATGCAGTAGGTGCAGAAATCACGGCAGCCCTCCTGCACCTTCAGGAAGGCCCGGGTCCGGCCCGGGTCGGCCGGCTCGGGCAGCTCCTCGAATGACCGGGCCTGTTCGATGTCCTCCACCGCCAAAAAGGGGTCAAAAAAGGGGTCAGGCCCCTTTTTCCCGGCGGCGGCCTGCTCCACCAGGTCCACGATCCGCCCCCGTCCGGACGTGCCGGCCACCAGGCTTACTCCGGGAATGGCGGCGGCCTCCGCGGGCGCCACCTGGGCGTAACAACCCATCACCACGACCAGTGCCTTGGGGTTGGCGCGCACCGCCCGGCGCACGACCTGCCGCGATTTGCGGTCCGACTCACCGGTGACCGTACAGGTGTTCACCACGTATACGTCCGCCGTCTCCTCGAAAGGGACGACCTCATAGCCGCGGTCCCGGAAAAGGGCGGCCAGACCCTGCGTTTCGGCCTGGTTGACTTTACAGCCCAGGGTGTGGAAAGCGGCTTTTTTCATGGTCTCGTCTCAATTCCCCAACTCCGGCGAATTTTATTTATGGTGGATTATGCCCTACGCACGGCCGGCGCTTAACCGATGTCTCCCCACTCGTAGAGCACCAGCGTTACGGCCACCACACCGGCGGTGTCCGTCCGCAGGAGGCGTGGGCCCAGGGAAACGGAAACCGTGCCGCGGGCGGCGGCCGCGGCCGCCTCTTCGGGCGTGAAGCCGCCCTCCGGGCCGGTAAACAGGAACACTTCACGGGCCGGCGGCCTGGAGCGCAGGGCATCTTTCAGTCCTGTACCGCGCTCCTCCTCCCAGAGGAAAAAGGCCGCACTCCCGGCGGGCACCAGCCCCAGGGCTTCTTCAAACCGGCAAACCGGATGGATTTCGGGTATCAGGGGCCGGCGGCACTGCTCGGCGGCTTCGGTGGCAATGCGGCGCCAGCGTTCCACGCGCCGGCCGGCCTTCCCGGGCGTCAGGCGCACCACCGTCCGTTCGGAGATAACCGGTACTATGGCCGCCACCCCAACCTCGGTGGCTTTTTGCACCAGGTCATCCATCCGCTCGCCCTTGGCCAGGGACGGCACCAAGGTCACCCGCAGCCCGGGGTCGGCCGGCAGTTCGGCGGGGCCGGTGACCACGGCGCGCACCCTCCCCCGGTCCACCTCCCGGATGCCGGCCGCGTACACCCGTCCCGACCCGTCGAGCAGGAGCACTTTGGACCCGGCGGCCAGCCGCAGCACCCTGGTCAGGTGCCGGGCGTCGTCCCCCGTGATCCAGGCTTCCTCCCGGCCCCGCCAGTGGCTGGGAGGTACAAAAACACGCGGGATTCTCACTCTTTCACCCCCGCCAGGGCCACCCATTCCCCTTGGGCCAGGCGGGACTCGACTCGAAAACCGTCGGCGGCCAGCGCCCGGCGGACTACGTCTTCCCGCTGGTCCAGAATGCCGCTGAAGATAAACACGCCTCCCGGCTCCAGCGCGGTGGCCGCGGCCGGGCACAAATCGGCCAACACCTCGGCCACGATGTTCGCCACCACCAGGTCGGCCGGTTCGGACAGTTCGTCCAAAAGATTGCCGCTCCGGACCCGCACCCGGCCCGTAAGGTTATGCCGGGCCACGTTTTCGCCCGCCGTGCGCACAGCCAGCGGGTCTTCATCCACCGCCCAGACCACCGCAGCGCCCAGTAGCGCCGCCGCGACGGCCAGGATTCCCGAACCGGTGCCCACGTCCACGGCGACCATTCCCGGCCGCACGTAGCGTTCCAAAAGCTTCAGGCACATCGCCGTTGTCGGGTGGGTGCCGCAGCCGAAGGCCAAGCCGGGGTCGATTTCGATTACCAGGTCTTCGGGACCGGGCAGAAACTCCTCCCAGGTGGGCTTGACCACCAGGCGTTCCCCGACCCGGAATGGTTTCAGGCCTTCCCGCCAAGCTGTCGCCCAGTCCCGGTCGCTGGCCCGGCGGACCTCCATCCGCGCCGGCGGCCCGGTGATCGCTTCAACCCGCCGGCGAAGCAGCACCACCTTCTGTGGTAGCTGCCGGTCGCCCACCGGAAACCAGCCCCGGATCACAGCCGCCCCGGAATGAATGGAAGCGGGTTCTTCCTGGACCCCGCTCCCCAGCTCAAAGAAGACGTTACTGACCGCATCCCGGTGCTCGTCCGCCACGGTCACCTCGATTTCAAGCCAGAACAAAACGGCCTGCCTCCCCGGGAGAATATAGACTTTAGAATTCAGAATCCATTTAAAAAAGTGTCAGACACCTTTTTTCCGGGGATTGTCTTCTCTTAAGACAGTGTCTGCTTGAAAAAGGAGCCTGTCCCCTTTTTCGGCCTGAGCTAGGAACACCGCTTCCGAAAAAGGGGACAGGCTCCTTTTTCACATGAAGGCGTCTTTGATTTTCTTGAAGAAGCCCTTTTCCTCGGCGTGCAGTTTGCCGCCCGCCTCCCGCCCGAACTCCAGCAGGATGCCCTTTTGCTTGTCGTTGAGCCTGGTCGGCGTGATCACCCGCACCCGGACCAACTGGTCCCCCCGGCCGGCCCCGTTCAGGTGGGGGACACCGCGGCCGCGAAGCCGGAAAGCGGTGCCGGTCTGCGTCCCCTCCGGTATCCGGATCGTGGTCGGACCGTCCAGGGTGGGCACCTCCACCTCGTCGCCCAGGGCGGCCTGCACGAAGGATATCGGCAGCTCGCAGTGAATCTGGTGGCCCTCACGCTCGTAGAACTCGTCGGCGTCCGCGTGGATGTACACGTAAAGGTCTCCAGGCGGGCCGCCGCGCACCCCGGCCTCGCCCTCCCCGACCAGGCGCAGGCGGAAATCGTCGTCCACCCCAGCCGGCACTTTCACCTTCAGAGAGCGCATCTGACGCACCTGTCCAGCGCCCCGGCATTCCGGGCAAGGCGTCTCGACGATCCGCCCCGCACCCCGGCAACGCTCACAGGGGCGGGTCTGCACGAAACGCCCGAACGGCGTCTGCTGGCTCACACTGACCTGGCCCTGCCCCCGGCAAAGCGGGCAGGTCCGGGGGTGCGTGCCCGGCGCAGCCCCGGAACCGTCGCAGCGCTCGCAAGTTTCGGTCCGGGGGATCCTGACCTCGCGCTCGGCGCCGAAAACCGCTTCCCGGAAGGCCAAACGCAGGTCGTAGCGCAGGTCCGGCCCCCGCTGGGGGCCGTACTGCGGCTGGCGAGCGCCGAAGAACATCTCGAAAATGTCCCCGAATCCGCTGAAACCGCCGCGAAAAATATCTTCAAAATTGAAGCCCTGCCCCTCCGGACCGGCATGACCGAAACGGTCGTACTGAGCGCGCCGTTCGGGGTCGCCCAGTACCGCCGCCGCCTCGGCGATTTCTTTGAACTTGTCGGCCGCCTGCGGGTCTTCCTTGTTCGCGTCCGGATGGTACTTGCGCGCCAGCTTGCGGTAGGCTTTCTTTATGTCATCCTGGGAGGCGCCCCGCTCCACACCCAGTACCTCGTAGTAGTCTCGCTTGCTCATTCTCCGACCTCACCACGGCAGAATCCGGCAGGGGATTTTCCCCTGCTTCATTCTGCTTCATTCTACTTCACTTCGTAGTCGGCGTCCACCGTTTTGTCCTTGTCCTCTTTGTCCTTTCCGGCTTCCGGCTCCGGACCGGCCCCCTGCTGCTGCGCCTGCTGTTTTTGGTACATGGCCGCGGTGAAAGCGTGCAGCGGCCCGGTGAGGTTTTCGGCCTCCCGCTTGATGCGCTCGGTGTCCTGACCCTCGAGAGCCTGCTTCAACCGCCCGACGGCCTGCTCCAACTCGGAAACCTGAGCCGGGTCGGCCTGGTCGCGGTGTTCCTTGAGGGTCTTCTCGGACTGGTAGATCAGGGCGTCGGCGTTGTTGCGGCTCTCAACCTCGTCCCTGCGCTTCCGGTCGTCCTCGGCGAACTGTTCCGCTTCCTTGACCAGACGGTCGATCTCGGCGTTGGACAGACCGGTGGACCCGGTGATGGTGATGCTCTGGGATTTCCCGGTGCCCAGGTCCTTCGCCGATACGCTGACGATTCCGTTTACGTCGATGTCGAAGGTGACCTCGACTTGGGGGATGCCCCGGGGCGCCGGGGGAATCCCCACCAGGTTGAACCGGCCGAGCGTCTTGTTGCCGGCGGCCATCTGGCGTTCGCCCTGGAGGACGTGGATCTCCACCGACGGCTGGTTGTCGGCCGCCGTGGTGAAGGTCTGGCTCCGCGCGGTCGGGATGGTCGTGTTGCGCTCAATGATCCTGGTGAACACGCCGCCCAGGGTCTCGATGCCCAGCGACAGCGGGGTCACGTCCAGGAGCACCACGTCCTTGACTTCCCCGGTCAGCACGCCCGCCTGGATGGCCGCGCCGATGGCCACGCACTCGTCCGGGTTGATGCCCTTGTGCGGCTCCTTGCCGAAAAACTTTTTCACCGCTTCCTGCACAGACGGCATGCGCGTCGCGCCGCCGACCAGCAGGATCTTGTCGATCTGCTTAGGCTCCAGGCCGGCGTCCTGCATCGCCTGCCGGGTGGGTCCCATGGTCATTTCGATCAGGTCGGCGGTCAGCTCGTCGAACCTGGCCCGGGAAAGGTTTAAGTCCAGGTGCTTGGGCCCCTCGGCGTCGGCGGTGATGAACGGCAGGTTGATGTTGGTATTCACCACGGAAGAAAGTTCCACCTTGGCCTTCTCGGCGGCTTCCCGCAGGCGCTGCAGGGCCATCCGGTCCCGGCTCAGGTCGATGCCGCTCTCCTTTTTGAATTCGGCCGTGATCCAGTCGACGACCCGCTGGTCGAAGTCGTCGCCGCCGAGGCGGTTGTTGCCGCTCGTGGCCTTGACCTCAAACACACCATCCCCAAGTTCCAGGATCGACACGTCGAACGTCCCGCCCCCCAGGTCGAACACCAGGATGGTCTGGTCCTCTTCCTTGTCGAGGCCGTAGGCGAGCGCCGCCGCCGTCGGTTCGTTGATGATGCGCTCCACCTTGAGCCCGGCGATGCGGCCGGCGTCCTTGGTGGCCTGGCGCTGGGAGTCGCTGAAATAGGCCGGCACGGTGATCACGGCCCGCTCCACCTTGCCGCCCAGGTAGGCCTCGGCGTCCGCCTTCATCTTTTGCAGGATCATCGCCGAGATTTCCTGCGGCGTGTATTCATTGCCTTCGGTCCGGGTCTTGTGGTCCGTGCCCATGTACCGCTTGATGGAGGTCACGGTCCGTTCCGGGTTGCTGACCGCCTGGCGCCTGGCGACCTGGCCGACCAGCCGTTCCCCGGTCTTGGAGAACCCGACCACCGACGGAGTGGTGCGTCCTCCCTCCGCGTTGGGCATTACGGCGGCCTCCCCGGCTTCCATCACCGCCATGCAGGAGTTCGTGGTCCCAAGGTCGACGCCGATAATCTTACTCATTATGCGCTACCTCCCCGTTAACTGCCCGTTTGGCCACTTTGACCATCGCCGGGCGCATGACCTTACCTTTGAAGTAGTACCCCGGACGCAGTTCCTCCAACACCGTGTTCTCCGGAACGTCCGCGGTTTCCACGCGCCCCACGGCCTCGTGCAGCCGGGGGTCGAATTCCGCCCCCGCTCCCGGTACCCGTTCCAGCCCCTGCCCGGCCAGGATTTCGTCCAATTGACGGTGGATCATCCGCACCCCGGCCAGGAAATCCTCCAGCCGGTCGCCCGGGTGTTCCAGGGCCCGCTCGAAGTTGTCCAGGACCGGCATGATCGAAAAAACGACCTCTTCCGCCGCCTGCCGGTACCACCCCTCACGCTCCTGCCGGGTCCGCCGCCGGTAGTTCTCGAAGTCGGCCTGCAGCCGGAGCAGCCGTTCCCGGCAGTCCGCCGCCATCGAAGCCTCCTCGGCCACCCGCGCCTCCAGGCCCCCGTTCCCGTTCTCCGGAGTCCCGGGTTGTTTTGCCTCAGGCATGGCGGCGGTGCCGGTTTGGGCCCCGCCGGCAAAGCCGTTTTCGTTGCGTTCACTCATCCTTGCCAACCCCCCTGCCGTCCTGGTGTTCCTCCCGCTTCATAATGATGGTGTCGATCCGCAGCACCGCCTCGGCCACCTCACCGGCCGCCCGCAGGGCATATGTCTTTACGAGCGCCGGGTCCAGCACGCCGGCCGCTTCCATGTCCGCGACCGCGCCGGTGTCGCAGTCGATCCCCAGGCTGTTGGCCCCCGACGCGACCTGGGCCGCGTTTACGTCGCCGACTTTTTCCAGGGGATTGAACCCGGCGTTGGCCACAATCTGGGCCAGCGGCCGCCGGAGTGCTTCCACCACGCATTCCACCCCGTACACCGCCATCCCCTTCACCCCGGACCGCACCCCTTCCACTTCCCGGGCCGCCCATAGTTCCAGGGAGCCGCCCCCGGGCACCACCCCGCCGCGGACCGCCGATTGCACCGCCCCGGCGGCGTCCTTGGCGATCCGTTCGCGTTCACCGACCACCTCTTCGGTCGCCGCGCCCACCAGGACGGTGGCCATCGGTTTGCCCGCCCCGTCCTCGATCCGTACCCGCTCCAGTCTCTCGTCGTGGACCACCGCCCGGGCGCGGCCGAGCACCGCCTCCAGGTCGGCGACGCTCTTTTTCAGACCGGTCCGTTTAATCATCCGGGCGCCGGTATGCTCGGCCACCCGGCGGAGTTCCTTGTTCAGCACCCGCTGTACCACCATTATCCCGGCGTCCGTCAGGACCTCCTCGGCCGGGGTCGCCACCCCGCGGTCCACCAGGACCAGGCCGGTCCCCAGATCGACCAGCTTTTCCACGTTAGCCCGGAATTCATCCTGCAGTTGCAGATAGCGGGCGAACCCGGCCTCGGTGGCCAGGGCCTCGTCCCCGATCTCCTCAGGCTCCAGCGCGTCGTCCAGGATCAATACCCGGACCCCTCCGGACAAGGCGGGCGGCACCTGACGATTGAGCGGCTCCTTGCTGATCAGTACCCCCATGAAAACCTCGTTGTCCGCGCCCTCCACCGCCGTCACCGTGTCCGCCAGCTTGAAATTCGGCTCTTTGAGCTTATCAACCCCGACCAGCACGGCCGCCCGGACGACCAGGTCGGCGATGTCGGCATGCTCCCGGCCGGCCACCAGCGCCACCTGGCGGATACGGGCGTCGTCCAGGCCGGTCACCGGACGCGCTTGGGACTGCACTGTCTCGAGCGCCCGCCGCAGTCCCAGGCGCAAACCCTCGATCACCCGGGCCACCGGGACGCCCCGCACGACCAGATCGACCCCGGTGGCGACCATCTGGCCGGCCATCACGGTCGCCGTGGTGGTCCCGTCACCCACCTCTTCCTCCTGGGCCCGCGCCACGTTGATCAGCATCCTGGCCGCCGGGTGGTTGGCCTCCATGCGGCCCAGGATGGTCACCCCGTCGTTCGTGATCACCACCTCGCCGAACTTGTCGACCAGCATCGTATCCAGGCCCTTTGGGCCCAAGGTGCCCTCCACGGCCGAGCTGACGGCCCGGATGGCGTTCGCGTTGGTGACCAGGGCCGCCAGGCGCTCGTTTACTTCGGAACCCTGCACGGCCTGCTTTTTGAGGCTCAAGAAAACACCTCCTGGGGGAGAGAATTCTACCTGTACAGTTTCTCCAAAACCCGGGAAAGGTTTCGGGTCAGGTAATCAACCAGGCCGGTCACCCGGGCGTAGTCCATGCGGCTCGGCCCCAGCACGGCCAAAGCGCCCACGGCGCGCCCGCCGACCCCGTAGCGGGCGCTGACCAGGCTGCAGCCCTGGATGAGGTCGCACTTGAACTCATCGCCGATGAGGACCGTGATTCCCTCCTCCTGTTCGGCCTGTTCGGCCAACAGGGACGACAGGAGTCCCTCCTGGTCCAGAAGGCTAAGAAGTGTCTTCATTTTCTCCACGTTCCGGAATTCGGGCTGGTTCAGGATGTTTAAGACCCCGCCCAGATACACCCGCTCTTCCGTGCTTTCCTCACCGTCCCCGATGAGTTCCATGATGTATTCGACCGTGGCCTTGTGGCGCAACAACTCAAGGTAGATCTCGCGCAGGATGGTAATCCTGATGTCGTTTAAGCTGTGGCCCCTGATCTTTGCGTTCAAGACCCGGGAAATGGTCTCCAGGTCCTCGCCCGTGATGTTCTCCGGCACGTCGATTACGTGCGTCTGCACCCGCTCCGGTTCGGTGATCACCAGCACCATGGCCTTGCCCTCCCCCATGGCGACCAACTGCACGTGCCGCACGGCACTACCGATCATCCGGGGCGTTGACACTAGGGCGGCGTAGCTGGTCAGTTGGCTCACCAGTTGCCCCGTTCGTTCAATGACCTCGGAGATACTCTTCACTTTGGCCTGATAGTTGGTCTTAATTACCAGCTTTTCCTCTTCCGCCGGGGTCTCGGGTTCCATGAGCCGGTCGACGTAGTACCGGTAGCCCCGCTGCGACGGAATCCGCCCTGCGGACGTGTGCGGCTGTTCGAGATAGCCCATCTCCTCCAGGTCGGCCATTTCGTTACGGATGGTGGCCGGGCTGATGCCCAACCCGTACTTGCGGGCGATGGTCCGGGAACCAACCGGTTCCGCGGTGGCGATGTAGTCGAGGATTATCGCCCGGAGGATCTCTTTCTTGCGTTCGTCGATGCCCACGGTTCCGCCCCCTTATTAGCACTCTCCTGGAATGAGTGCTAATCCCAGGCAATAAGATAGCACCCTTCCCTGGATCTGTCAAGCATCTAATGCGTCTCCCAGAGCTGACGCAAGCGCACCGCCTACAGGAACCGTTCAAAAACCAGGTTGGCCAGCGCGAGACCTTGGGCGGTGAGCCGGAGCCGGTCCGGTTCCAGCGTCAACAGGCCCTCGGCGCGCAGGCGGGCGATTTCGGGCCCATACACCGCCTCCGGGTCGCGGCCGAAGCGCCGCGCAAACCGCGCCCGTTCCACGCCGCGGACGATCCGCAGGCCCAGGAACATGGTCTCGGCCATTTGGGTCCGGACGTCTATCACTTCCGATTCGGCCACCGGCAGTCCCCCGGCGGCCAGGCGGGCGGCGTAGGCCGGCAATGCCCTTTTGTTGGCCGTGCGCCGGCCGTTCCAGAACGAATGGGCGGCCGGGCCGAAGCCGAGGTAAGGCTCGTTGCGCCAATAGACGAGGTTGTGCCGGCACTCCCGGCTCCTGGAGCGGGCGTAGTTGGCGATCTCGTAGTGTTCGAAACCGGCGCCGGCGAGGATCGGCCGGGTGAGGTGGAACATCTCCAGCGCCTGGCCTTCGGGAACGGGGAAAAGCCCGCCGTTTTGCAGGCGTGCGTGCAGGGCCGTGCCCGGCGGAACTTCCAGGCCGTAGGCCGAGATGTGCTCGGGCTCCAGGGCCAGCGCCGCCTCCAGGGTGCGGCGCCAGTCGGCCGGGGTTTGGCCGGGAATCCCGCTGATCAGGTCCAGGTTCAGGTTCGAAAAGCCGGCCCGGCGGGCCGAGCGCACCGCCTCCCGCACGTCGGCCGCCCGGTGCCCCCGCCCCAGCACGGTGAGCAACCGGTCCTCTCCGGATTGCATCCCGATGCTCAGGCGGTTGATCCCGAGCCGGCGCAGGCCGTCCAAAACAGAAAAGGCGGCCGCTTCGGGGTTGGCCTCCACCGTGGCCTCCAGCCCTTCCGGCCACCGGAAGTGTCTTTGTACAGCGGCAACAATCGTGGTAAGGGCCTCCAGCGGCAACAAGGTGGGAGTGCCCCCGCCGATGTAGAGGCTCGCGGCCTCCAGCGGCGCATCGCCTTCCGCCGCCGCGCCGCGGAGCGCGATTTCGGCGGTCACCGCCCGAACGTACCGTTCCACGGCGGCGCGGTTCAGGGGGTAGGAAACGAAGTCACAGTAGGCGCATTTTTGCCGGCAGAAGGGTGCGTGGACGTAGAGCCCCGGCCGGTTCACTTCTGCCCGATGCTCAAGACCGACATGAAGGCCTCCTGGGGGATCTGGACGTGGCCCACCTGTTTCATCCGCTTCTTGCCTTCTTTTTGTTTCTCGAGGAGCTTGCGCTTGCGGGTGACGTCGCCGCCGTAGCACTTCTCCAGCACCGCCTTGCGCAGGGCGCGGATATTCTCCCGCGCGATCACCCGCGGCCCGATGGCCGCCTGAATCACGATCTCGAACATCTGCCGCGGGATGAGGTCTCTCAGCCGCTCCACGATGACCTTGGATCGGTGGTAGGACCGGTCCCGGTGGACGATGATCGAAAGGGCGTCCAGCCGCTCCCCGGTCACCAGGATGTCCACACGCACCAGGTCGGACGCCCGGTAGCCCAGGAGGTCGTAGTCCATGGAGGCGTAGCCGCGGGTGGCGGATTTCAGGCGGTCGAAGAAGTCGTAGATGATTTCGGCGAGCGGCATCTCGTAGGTGATCAGCACCCGGCGGGTGCTGATGTACTCCAGGTTCCGGAAGGTGCCCCGGCGGTCCCGGCACAGCTCCATCACCGGCCCGATGTAGTCCTGGGGCGAAAGGAGCGCGGTGAGCACGAAGGGCTCCTCCAACTTTTCGATCTCCCCGGCCGGGGGCATCTCGGACGGGTTCCGGATTTCCAGGACGGCGCCGCTCGTCCGGGTCACCCGGTACACCACGCTGGGCGCGGTGGTGATCAGGTCCAGCCCGTACTCCCGTTCCAGCCGCTCCTGGATGATCTCCATGTGCAAAAGCCCCAGAAACCCGCACCGGAAGCCGAAGCCAAGCGCCGTCGAGGTCTCCGGCTCATAGACCAGGGAGGCGTCGTTCAGGGAAAGCCGGTCCAAAGCGTCCCGCACCTTTTCAAACTCGGCCCCCTCCACGGGGAACAGGCCGCAGTACACCATCGGCTTCGCCTTCCGGTAGCCGGGCAGCGGGCCGGCGGCCGGGCGGCGGGCGGCGGTGACCGTGTCGCCCACCCGGCAGTCCTTGACGTTCTTGATCCCCGCGGCCATGAAGCCCACCTCGCCGGCGCGCAGTTCATCCACCGCCACCGGCGCCGGGGTGAACACGCCCAGCTCGCTGACCTCGAACTCCCGGCCGGTGGCCATCATCCGGACCGGCTCGCCCGGGGAAAGCCGGCCGTCCACCAGCCGGAAGTAGGCGATGACCCCCCGGTACAGGTCGTAGTGGGAATCGAAAATCAGGGCCCGCAAAGGGGCCTCGGGATCACCGCCGGGCGGGGGGACGTCCCGGACGATCCGTTCCAGGATTTCCTCCACCCCGTCCCCGCGCTTCGCCGAAGCCAGGACGGCGTCCGCGCCGTCCAGGCCGATGACATCCTCCAGTTCCCGCCGCACCCGGTCGGGCTCGGCGCTCGCCAGGTCGATCTTGTTGATGACCGGGATGATGGTCAGGTTGTGGTCCAAGGCCAGGTTGACATTGGCCAGCGTTTGGGCCTCGATGCCCTGGCCGGCGTCGACGACCAGCAGGGCCCCCTCGCAGGCCGCCAGGCTCCGGGAGACCTCGTAGGAAAAATCAACGTGCCCGGGGGTGTCGATCAGGTTCAACTGGTAATCCCGGCCGTCGCGGGCCCGGTAGGCCAGGCGGACCGCCTGCAGCTTGATGGTGATGCCGCGCTCCCGCTCCAGGTCCATCTGGTCCAGCACCTGCTCCTGCATCCGGCGCCCCACGAGCGCCCCGGTGTGCTCCAGCAGTCGGTCGGCCAGAGTCGATTTGCCGTGGTCGATATGGGCGATGATACAGAAATTGCGGATTCGGTCGCGCTCCACTGGCATATTTTGACGCTCCAGTCGATAAGGTCTCCGGCAGACGTGCGCGCAAGCCGCCGCTGAACCACAGGCGGCAAAAGGCCGCGTACCCGTCGAACCACCGGCCACTCTATTATAACAGCCGGGACGACCAAGGATGAAAGATGAAGGTTTGACCACCCGCCGCGATGTGAGCGTGCTGGTTTACCCCGCTGCCTCTTCCACCACTTCATTGTAGACCGCCTCGATCCGGGCCATGCTTTTCTGCAGTTCGTGCTGCACCACGTTTTCCAGGCTGCGCCGGCCCATCCGCCGCCGCATCTCCTCGTTCTCCAGGAGCAGGCTGATCTTGGCCGCCAGATCCTGTTCGTCTCCGAAGCGGAAGAGAAGCCCGTTGTCCCCGTCAACGATCAGTTCCGGCAGGGCCGCCGCGCGAGCGGCGACAACCGGCAGCCCGGAAGCCATCGCCTCCAGGGTGACGATGCTCTGCGTTTCCATCCCGGACGGGATTACAAAACAGGCCGCCAGCTGGTACATCCGGGGCAGAAGTTCATTGTTGTACTCCAAAGGCCCCAGCAGCGTGACACTGTCGGCGAGCTTATCCTTTCTAAGGCGCTTCCTGAGTGCTTCCAAGAGATTACCGCCCCCGCAGAGCACAAAGTGGACTTTGTGCCGGGCCAGCACGATGGGTACGGCCCCGATCAGCGTGTCCAGGCTTTTCTCCGGGTCTATCCGCCCCACGTAGAGCACTATCGGCCGGTTGGGCAGATGGAGCGCCGCACGAATGCCGGACGGCGGCTCGTACGCGAAGAAGCGGTTGAGGTCCACGCCGTTTGAAACAACCTTTATTCGGGTGTTCAATCCCGCCGGTTCCAATTGGCTCCTTGCCGTCTGACTGGGAGTGATCACGCACTGACAGGAATTATAAAACCTGGCCATTCTTCTCGTGACCCACCGGCGCAGGGGGCCGTGAAACGGTTTTAAAAACCGAAGATAGGCCAAAACGTAATCCAACGTGAAATGATGGCTGATCACCACGGGAATACGTCTCTTTCCGGCTTCGCTCAACAGGGCGCAGCCGATGGACGTGGGATCCTGAAGGTGAATGACATCCGGAGAGCACTGATCCAGGATTTGTCCCGCCAGAGCGCGCGGGAAAAAGGTGACCCGAAAGCCCTTGCGAAAGGGATTTGGAAAGGAGCCGATCCGCTGGACCGTCAAGCCCTCCGCCAACTGTTCCCGGTAGCTTTGGCGACCGGGTGAAGGAACAATCACCGTCACTTGGTGCCCCTTCGCCGCCAGGTGGCAAGCAAGGTTCATCGTGGTGACGGCCACACCCGAAACATTGGGGTAAAAAGACTCTGATCCGATAACAATCTTCATGGCACCGACGGTCCTGTTCAATGGAATCGGCAGTGTCCGGGAGAAATGCCGAAGACTCTCAAGCTCGGTCTGATTCGGATAGCGCAGGCCCCAGACTGCTGTTATATTCGCTGCCTAATACTTAATTCTTGCCTCCTCGAATAAAAATATGCCGGTCCCCCAGGTCAACATAGTGGCCCGGGTGGTTCTTCGGCGCCGTCCACCAGGAATGGTCGCGCGGTATTTCCAGCACGAGGTCCACCCCCAGCACGGTGCAGGCCAGCCGTGTGTCGTCCAAGCGGTGGAATTCGACCGCCCGGATCGGCGTGGGCGGGGCGAGAAAGTGGTTCAGGTAGTAAAGGCAGGTCCCGGTGCCCCAGACCAATACGGACACAGAAAGCAACAGCACCAGGATAATCCGGGCTCTCGTGGCGCCCATCGCCTCACCTCCATACCGTTCCTATTATGCCCACCCTTGGTTGCTTCAGTCCTGGTCGTCGGGGCGGTCATCGAGGACCGCCGCCAGGATGTCGGCCAGGAGCTCGGCGGTGCGCAGCACTTCTTCCGTGTGATTCGCCACACTGCCGACCTCCACGAGCAGGGCTCCCGGATGGAGAAACTGGTTGTACCGCCCCTCCTGGACTCTCGCCCCCAAGCAGAGGCCCGGGTACAGCTCCTGGGACTTGGCGGCGACGGCCCGGGCGAGTTCGTAGTTCTTTTCCCAACCGGGAAACGGCTGGCGGGCGTCGGAGCCGACGACCAGGAGGATCGTGGCCACCTCCTGGCCCCCGATCTCGGTCACCTTCCGCTCCCGGCACGTTACGCTGTCCCGGTGCAGGCCGATCAGCATCTTGAGCCCGGGGTGCTCCTCGACCATCCGGCGCGCGGTCTGCTCCGATTCCAGGTAGGAACGGCTGTAGGGCACGTCGTGCCTCGTCTCCGAATGGACCACCCCCAGGCCGTGCCTTTCCTGGAGCGCCCTTTTGAGCACCCTTCCGACTTCCACCACCGCTCCGGGCTTCTCGTCGAACCGTTCCACCCCGTCGGTCAGCGGGTAGGTTTCACCGGTGTGGGTGTGGTAGATGCCCACCGTAACCGCCCCGGTCCGCCCGGGAACGTCCCGCACCCCTCCGGACGCCTCCACCGGAGACGGAGACACCACCGTGGAAACAGGCTCGGGAGTACGGGTCCCGGCGGGCAACGACATCTGGCGGGCGATCATCCGCCCGGGATCCCTCAGGTCGGCCCGGGCCACTCGCTCCAAGACCCCGGCCGCCAGACCGCCGGGATCAACCGGGGAAACGCCCATCCAGACCGGCAGAATCGTGTTCACGACCTTTTGCGGTTCACGGGTGCTCCATTCCAGGAAAGCCCCGCTCCCGGCCCTGGCCAGGTTCATTGCTCCGGGGAACACCCAGGTCCAAACCAGCAGCAGACAAAAAAAGAGCACACTGACTGTCCGGCGCAGACCAATCCCCCCCTCTCCGGATGTGTACGCCACAAAGGGGGGGATTATGTTCTAGCGCAGGACTGTGGGCACAAAAGCGTCAATAATGCCGATGACGAAGGCCGCAATCAGGGCGCCGATGATGTTCACCGTCAAAAGGTCCGGAACGATGAGCTGGGCCAGGTAAATCACCACGGCCGCCACGGCGAAGCCGACCAGGCCACGGCTCTGGGGCGAAATCCGGTCACCCAGCACCGTTTCAGCCAGCCAGCCGAGAATGGCGATGGCGGCGGCGGCAATCAACGCCCCAAAGAAACCACCCGCGACAACGAAGCCGGGAACCAGCCAACTCAATAGGAGAAGTACGATTGCCGAAACCAGGAAACGGACGATCAGCCCGATCCACTGGGTGCGAACTTTTTGTTCAGTCATAATTTTTTACACCCCCTTCCCGGAAAACTCTCTATAGCTTTAGCGAAAACCGAATTGGCTATACACCGCAAAAAGGCCAATGTCTGGCTTGCATTTTGAAAACTTGCGTGGTACACTGCACGTTGGGAGGTGAGACGGTGGCACACAGCCGTTCAGCCAAGAAACGAATTGAGACCACCCGCAAGCGCACCGAGCAGAACAAGAGGGCCAAGTCCGCACTGAAAACGGCAATCAGGCGTTTCGAAGAAGCGGTGCACGTGGATGGACAGGAACAGGCCCGCGAAAAGCTGCAGAAGGCGCTTGTCTCCATTGATAAAGGGGCATCCAAAGGCATCCTGCACAAGAATACCGCCGCACGCCGGAAGTCGCGCCTGACCAAGAAGTTCAACAGCAGCACCGGCTAAGGCCGGTGTTTCTCCCGGTGTGGGGCCGGCGTTTCTCCCGGTGTGGGGCCGGCGTTTCGGTTTGTTCAGCCCAAGAAGCCCCGGTATTGCGCGGCCGGGGCTTGTTTATTGGCGATTGCCCAGGAGGAAGAAGTCCGAAAGGGCCGGGAGAAAGTCCCGGCGGCCGGTCTTGACGTCGGCATCGATTTCCAGAAGAGCCGCGCACGCCGCGGCCACCTGGCGGGGGCGATAATTCCGGGCCTGGACCAGCACTTTGTTAATCACAAAGGGTTTGGTCTGCAGGCGGGCGGCGATGTCGGGCACCGGGAGCCCGGACGCGGCCAGGTCGGGCGCGCAGAGCAACAGGCGAAACTGGCGGGCGAGCATGGCCAGGATGCCAAGAGATGACTCGCCGGCGGCGGTCAAGGCCCGAATCCCTTCGATGGCGTCCTCAAAACGTCCTTCGCCGACCGCGTCGACCACCCGGAAGATCGTCTCTTCGTGCCGCGGGGGCACCAGCACCGCAACGTCCTCAACGGTCACCCGGCCCCTTCCGCCCACGTAGGTCAGCACCTTTTCCAGTTCCACGGCCACACCCTGCAGCCCCCCCGGAACCGAAGAGAGAAACCGGTCCATCGCTTCCCGGGTGAAGACAATTCCCGATTTCTTCGCTTCGCGGCTCACCCAGCGGGCCGCATCCCCGGGGGAGAGCGGCGTGAAATCAACGGCCCGGCCGCGGCGTGTGACCAGTTGGTAAAGCTTTTTCCGCCGGTCCACCGGACCGGCTTTTTGCAGCACCAGGCAAGTTGAGGGCGAGGGGGTCTCCAGGTAGGCTTCAAGCAACTCGCTCGCCAGGCCGGTCTTATGGTCGAAGTAGGGTATATTGCGCACCACCACCAGCCGGAAAACCGCCAGCACCGGCACCAGGCGGGCGGCCCGCACCACTTCCTCCGGCCCCGCCTCCTCTCCGTCGATTTCGGAAAGGTTGAAGGCCTCGGCCCCGGCCGTGAGCAGGGCTGATTTTAGCCGCACGATTGCCTGGCGGTGCAAAAACACCTCGTCCCCGTAAAACAGATAGACCGGGGGAATCCGCCCCTCTTCCACTTCCCGCACAAACTCTAGGTAGTACTCCATCTTACCTTCCCAACTTCTTCTCGACCGCCCGGACCTTGCCCGCAATGGTCAACTCCTTGTCCCGGCGCTCGTCGATCTTGATGGTGGTCGCCACCGCTCGAAAATAGAATTTGGGATGAACATTTTCATTCCCGCAAGAGCGACGGTGAATCGTCGTGAACAACTCCTCCCGCTAAGCAGCAGGCTTCAAGTCTTTCCGCTCCCGGCCGGTCTCAATCTCCAGGGAACGTCCGTCCGTCCTGACGATCACCGCGCCGTCCAGATCGGTGCGGTAAACCGCGGCACCCAAATCCTGAAGTACTTCAAGGGTACGGGGATGGGGGTGGCCGAACGGATTCGCACGGCCGACCGTGATCACCGCCACGGACGGCTGGACGGCCTGAAAGAAATCCGGTGTGAAGGCGCCGCTGCCGTGGTGCGGCACTTTCAGCACGTCCGCCCGGACCTCCTGCCCCAGGGTCAGGCGCGCCTGACCCTCCTGCTCCACGTCCCCGGCAAACAGAAAACTCCTGGCCCCGTGGTCCAGCCGGAGGACCACCGAGTTGTTGTTCAAATCGCCCCGGGTGCCGGAAAGCAGGGGAAAGGCGGGCGCAAGCACCTTCAGAATAGTTCGCTGGTCCACCCGCAGGCAATCCCCGGCCCAGACCTCGAACACCGGAATGTTAGACCGTTCAATCTCTTCCAGCAACGTTAAATAGGCCGGATTGGGTTCTTCACGTCCGCCACCGGGGGCAACGGCAACATTGCGCACTTCAATATTGCCGACAACCGCCCGAACCCCGCCGGCGTGATCGTCGTGGGGGTGGGTGATCACCAGGATATCAATTTGGCGCACTCCGATCCGCCGGAGGTAGGGCACCACCACTTTCTCCCCGGCTCCGGGTTCACCGGCCATCTCCCCCCGCCAGCCGCCGGCGTCGATCAGGACGGTCGCACCGGTACCGGTCCGAATCAGCGTGCAGTCGCCCTGCCCCACATCCAGGAAGTGCACCTCAATGTGGTCCCGGCCGGTGGGTTCCGTGGGCCAGATCAGGAAGGCCAAGCCGAGGAAAAGGCCTACCCCCAGCATTCCCAGAGTACGCCGCCTGGACCCGCCCACCAGCGCCGCCGCGCCCGGCCATCTTTCCCGCCAGGGGGTGGCTCCGGTAAAGGCGCCCAGCCCCCAGCAGGCCAGGTACCAGAAGCCGACCAGCAGCAAAGGAGGCGTGGGCACGTAATAATAGGCCCCTTTGAGGCCCGCAAAGAACTTGACCAGGGCCAGGAAAAGATCGACCAGGGCCCCGGTGGCCGGTCCGGTCAGCCAGGCCGCGGCCGGCAGGAAGGCGCCGAGCAGGGCGCTGATGAAACCGAGCACAAAGATCAGCCCGACGAGTGGTACGGTCACCAGGTTGGCCAGCAACGATACCGGGGAAATCAAATTGTAGTAATACGCGATCAGGGGGAGGATGCCCAGTTGGGCGGCCAGCGGCACGGCCACGAACCAACCGGCGGCCGGTTTCCACCAGGAAAGGCGCCGGGCCGTCGCCAGCTGGTCGAGACCGCGGACGATTAAGGGGCCCAGGTACAGGATCCCCCAGGTGGCGGTGAAGGAAAGCTGGAAACCGGGATCGTAAAGGCTCAAGGGGTTCCCGAGGAGGATCACCAGCGCGGCCAGCGCCAGAGCGGTGGGCCAGTCCCGAAGGCGCCCCATCTGGTAGGCGACGAGCAGCAACAGCGCCATGACCGAAGCACGGATAACGGGCGGTTTGAACCCCACCATCACCGCGTAGAAAGCCAGCACCGCCACCACCATAATCAGGGTCCACTTCGGGTTTAAGTGCCCGAGACGGGTGAAAAACAGCACCAATCCCACCAGAAAACCGACGTGCAGTCCGCTGACACTGAGGATGTGCACCACACCCGTGACGGTGAAGGCCTCGTTCATCTCGGGCGTGATCTCACCCCGCACACCCATCGTAATACCCCGGACGAGGGCGGCGGCACCGGGTTCCAGCGCCCGTTCCAGCCCCGCCGACAGCCTCTCCTTGGCGGTCAGGGCCAGATACACCACATAGTTCCCCCGGTCCACACCGATGCGCTCGATCGCGCCCGTGCCGGACACGTTCATCTTGAAGGCCACACCCTGGCGCTCCAAGAAAGCCCGGTAGTCGAACTCCCCGGGATTGCCGGGACTCACCGGAGTCCGGAGTACGCCCCGGACCTGCAGCAGGTCTCCGTAGCCGTAAACCGCGTCCGGTTCGCGGTGGCTGACGACCACGCGCCCGCCCGGATGCGTCACCTCGTTGCCCTTCCGGACCTCGTGCACCGCGAGGATGTAAATCACCCGGTCCGGGCGGACATCGGCGTCCCTTATCACCGCCCCTTCCAGGATTACGGCGGAGTTGTCCCACGCCGCCAACGCAGAACCGGTCCGATCGACGGTCAACCCGGTCACCACAACGCCAAGAACGGCAAACAGCGCCAGGATCAACACCGGCGCCGCCTTTTTGACTGCGAAGTAGGCAATGGACGCCACTGTCAAAGCGGCCCCTGCCGATAGAAAAAGATGGTCGCCGTACAGGTGGAAACGCCCGGCCAGGAACACGCCAAATCCGTACAGTACCGCCATCATTACCAAGGGCCTGTTCATCCGCTCTCCCCATTCAGCAAAAGGGGTCAGGCCCCCTTTTTCGCCACCTTTTCTCCTCCGAAGATAGAATCTGGGACAAACATTTTCATTCCCGCGTGAGCGACGATGAACCGTCGTGAACGAATCCCCCTGATTTAGTAGGTGGTGGCCATGTCGCGCAGCCCTTCGAGCCGTTTCTCACCGATCCCGGACACGTTCATCAGGTCGTCCACCGAGACGAAAGGGCCATTTTGCTCCCGGTACCGGATAATCCGTTCAGCCAGGGCCGGGCCGATGCCGGGCAGTTTCTCGAGTTCGGCCCGGTCGGCGGTGTTGATGTTGATCCGGGAATCGCCCGCCCCGGCAGGGGCACTGCCTCCCGGCACCGTCCCTTCGGCATCCGGCGCCCGGACCCGGGGCACCAACACCTTCTGGCCGTCCTGCAGCGGCGCGGCCAGGTTCAGGGCCTGCAGGTCGGCCGAAGGCAAGGGACGGGCCATTTCCACCGCGTCCACCACCCGGGCGCCCCTCTCGACCCGGTACACGCCGGGGGCGTTTATCTCCCCGGCTACGTGGACCAGGAGCGTCGCCTGCTCCTTTTCCCCCGCCTGTTCGAGAACCGGAAGCTCGGGCGGCTTGAATCTGGCCTGAGCGTAGACATAGCCCAAACCGAAGACAATGGCGGCCGCCAATACCAGGGCGGCCAACTGCTCGCGGCGTCCGAACAAGGTCCTCACCTGCCCGGTAGTTGCCCTAACGATTCTTCTTTTTCCACCAAATTCCTGCCGACTCCGAGAAGTACACCGCAAAAAACAAAACCGCTTCCCGGGTCCGCCCCCGCATTTTCATCCCCGCATGAGCGACGAGGGACCGTCGTGAGCGACTCCTTGTATGACTGATCAAACGGTTGATTGTTTGCTTCGGGCGGGGCGGTCAAGTGTTTTTGCCCGCCGGATCAGGCGTCGCCGCGCTTTTTTTTGGTTACCATAATGGCGCAGTCCGGACAGGCCAGGGCGCACAAGCCGCAGTAGTTGCAGGTCTCGCCGTCGACCGGCTCGATGGCCGGCGTCCCGTAGATGCCCAGCCTCTCGGACCAGTCCAGACAGCGCTTGGGGCACTTCTCCAGGCAAAGGCCGCAGCCCTTGCAAAGTCCCGGGAAAACCACGAAGGTGCCTCCGGGAAGTTCCCGGGTCACGGGTTCAAAGCCTTCCACCTTAATTTCCGCCTCCTTTCAGAATCCCGTCCACCAGCTCCACGCCGCGTTCCAGGGCCCGGTGGTTCAGCTCCCGCAGCTTCGGGTCCTGTTCGAATTTATAACCGAGTCTTTTCTCCAGGGCCTTTTTGGCCTGGTCCACCGGCACGACCCGCGTGGCCCCGATGACCGCGCCCATAATGACGATGTTGAACACCCGCGGGTGGAGTTCCGCCCTGGCGACGGCCACCGCCGGAATATTCAGGATGCGGCGGGCTGTTCGAGGCAGTTCCTCTTCTTTGATTTCGGCCAGGCCGTCGTAAATAAAGACCGTCTCCGGCCCGACGTACTGGCGGGTTCTCCGGACGGCGCGCTCGCTCAGAGCGACCACGATGTCCCCCTTCTCGAATTTAGGAGCGGCGACGGGCTGATCGCTGATCTGCAGGAAAGCCAGGCTCACGCCCCCCCGCTGTTCCACGCCGAAGGCCGGGATGTACAGGGCCTGGGCACCATCCTCGTAGGCCGCTTCGGCCAGGATCTCGGCGACCGCCTGCACCCCCTGGCCCCCTTCACCGGCGACGACGATCTTAATGGACCGCTTTCTTTCCATCTTCGTCCTTTCCGGCTGCCGCCGGCACTTTGAGTTCTCCGGTCCGGAAATGGGCCGGCATTTTTTTCTCGAGGAACTCCCAGGTGTCCTTGGCGTTGGTCCGCCAGTTGGTGGGGCAGGTGGACAGCACCTCCACAAAAGAAAAACCCCGGCCCTCAATTTGGTTTTGCAGCGCCCGTACCATCATTCTGCGCAGTTGGGGCAACTTGCTCACCGTACCCCGGGCGACATAGGCGTCCTCGCCGGTGATGGCGGCCACCATTTCCGGCCCTTTGGCGGGGTGGCCGGTAGCCTCTGGGTCCCGGCCGTAGGGGGAGGTCTCCGTCTTCTGCCCCGGGAGGGTGGTGGGAGCCATCTGCCCGCCGGTCATCGCGTACTGCGTGTTGTTGGCCAGAATAACGGTGATCCTCTCGTTCCGGCCCGCCGCATTGACCAGGTGCTGGGCCCCGATGGCGTACCCCCCGCCGTCGCCCATGTAGGCGACGCAAATCAGTTCGGGGTTCGCCCGCTTGATCCCGGTGACCACCGGCGTGGTCCGCCCATGGTGAGTCTGTACGGAATCGACATTGAAAAAGTCCCACGCCAGCAGGGAACAGCCGATGTCACACCCGAACACGACCCGGTCCTGGATCCCGAGTTCGTCGATGGCCTGCCCGAGGGCGCGCAGGGCGATCCCGTGCCCGCATCCCGGGCAGAACTTGTGTGGTTTGGTCTCCAAACGCCAGCTTTCCGGCATCGCCGGCTTGACCGTCATCCTCCGGACCCTCCTTGAGCTTGCCAACCCTATGACTTGAGGCTTGCCGACCCTATGGGTGGTGTGCTTAACCAGCAATCATCCCCGGTCACTCAGTCCGTGCTGAGGAAGCCGCCAGCTCCCGGCAGCGCGACGCGATTTCTTCCGCCGTGATACCCAGTCCCGGTTTGTACAGCGGGACCACGTCCACGGTCAAACCGTACAGGGCGTCCCGCACCAACCGGGCGAACTGCCCATAGGCCGACTCGACCACGAGCAGGCGCCCCGCCCGCCCGGCCGCCGTCCGGAGCGCCTCCGCGGGCAACGGGCGCAGGGTGACCGGCCTAAAATAACCCGCCTTGAGGCCCTCGGCCCGCAGGAGTTCCACCGCCTGTTTCGCCGCCCGGGCCACCACGCCGTGGGCGACCACCAGGACAGCGGCGCCTTCGGCGCCGGACTCCTCATGCTCAACAATCTCCGGGGCCACCCGTTCGTACTCGGCGGCCTGTTCCAGGACCACCGCGTACAGTTCCTCCTCGGTGTTGTAGGTGTTCCGGTAGTGTCCCGGCGGCCGGTCCGCGCCCGGCTTGCCCGGCCGCCCCACGTATGGTTCAGGTGCTACCGGTTCAATTCCGCGTTCCACCGGGTCATAAACGGTGAGTGGCTCGCGCATCTTGGCCTGGTAGCCGTCCGCCAGCACGAACACCGGAAAGCGGTAGCGCCAGGCCGTGTTGAAGGCCTTGATGGTGTGGTCGTAGAGTTCCTGGAGGCCGGCCGTGGAGTACACCACCCGGAAGCCTTCCCCGTTGCCGCCGAAAGTGGTCAGGGTGACTTCCTGTTGGGAATAGATGACCGTGGCCGTGGACGGGCCGCCGCGCTGCATCACCACCACCACGACCGGCAGGCGCATCATTTCGGCCATGGACACGGGTTCCTGCATCAGCACGTTGCCGGGGCCGGCGGTGGCGGTGAAGCACTTTTTCCCCGCCAGCACCCCGCCGATGGTCGCAAAACCCGCGGAGAGCTCGTCCTCGGTCTGGAGAAAAATCTTCCCGTGCTTGGGCGCCAACCGCGTCCAGTAGTGCATCACCTCGTTCTGGGGCGTGATCGGGTAGCCGTACATCACGTCGGCGCGTGCCGCGACCGCCGCCCAGGCCACCACTTCGTTCCCGGTCATGAAGACCCGTTTTTCTGCCATCACCGCGCCGGACATCGGGGACACTCCTGACATCTAGAAATGCTACCAAAAAGCGCGCGGCATAAACCGCCGCAGCGGGCGTACCGGATGGGCCGCCGGATCATACGGGCCGATTTCGGCCGCCACCGCCGCCGGGGCCGTGGTGGCCACCACCGGGATGCCCAGGCTGCGCCCGGCCGCCGCCACCAGGGCGGCCCCCGCCTGCACCACGGCCGCCGTGGTTTCCGAACCGAGGTGCGTGTTGTTGATCAGCCCGTGCACCGGGCCCAGGTCCCGGACGTGGGCGACGATGCCCTCCACCGTCGCGGTCAGGGGCCGGCTGGCGTTGATGACGGCCAGCACGTTGAACCACCGTTCATGCTCCACGCCCTCCACCAGGTTCAGCGCCTTCGCCCCCCCGACGCCGTAACCGACGTCGAAGACCACGTGCCCGGGACGGCGCAATGCCCACCGGGCCTCGGCCTTGAGGACGCTCCCGGCTTCTCCGAGGCCCAGCGTCCGGCGCGTCTCCCAGGCGACCACGTGAATGCCGGCCGCCCCGAGCTCCTCCTGGAGCGGGCGCAAGGTGTAGCAGGGTTCCACGGTGTCCAGATCGACCAGGGTCGCCGGTTCGCCTTCCCGGGCCAGTTCCAGCGCCCGATTCACGGCCACCTCGCTTTTCCCGGCGGCATATTCGCCCACATAAGCCTCCACGATGCGGATGCGCCTCACCTCAAAGACCCAAAAAGACAAGCCGGGCAAACACTCCCCGGCATAGAATCCCACCGTATGTACTTTCTCATCCAGCGCCCCCAGGCGATTTTTCTACCTTAGCCCGAGCCAAGCTGAAACCGCCGTCCGTGCGGGGCACGGAGCCCGGCGGCGGTTCCCGCCGCGCTACAGCAGTTTTTGGACCGCGTTCACGATGTCGTCCGGTGTCAGGCCGTACTTTTGCAGCAGTTCATCGGGCCTCCCCGATTCGCCGAAGACGTCCTGCAGGCCGACCCGGAGCATGGGCACCGGGTAGTGTTCGGCCAGCGTCTCGGCGACGGCGCTGCCGAGCCCGCCGATGATGCTGTGCTCTTCGGCGGTGACGATGAACCCGGTCCGCTGCGCGGCGTCCACGACCGCCTGCACGTCCAGCGGCTTGATGGTGTGGATGTTCAGCACGCCCGCCTCGATTCCCTCGGCGGCCAGCAGGTCGGCCGCCTGCAGCGCCTGGCCGACCATGAACCCGCTGGCGATGATGGTGGCGTCCAGCCCCTGGCGCAGGGTCACCGCCTGACCCGGGACAAACTTGAAATCATCCCCGTGCAGGACCGGCACCCCGGCGCGGCCCAACCGGATGTACACCGGACCGTCGATGTCCACGGCGGCGCGCACCGCCCCCGCCGTTTCCACGGCGTCGGCCGGCACAAAAACGGTCATGTTCGGCAGCACCCGCATCAACGCGACGTCCTCCACCGACTGGTGGGAAGCGCCGTCTTCCCCGACGGTGATCCCGGCGTGGCTGGCGGCGATTTTCACGTTCAGCCGCGGGTAGGCCACGCTCTGCCTGATCTGGTCGAAAGCCCGGCCGGCGGCGAACACGGCGAAGGTGCTGCAGAAAGGAATCTTGCCGGCGGCGGCCAGCCCGGCGGCCGTGCCGACCATGTTCGCCTCGGCCACGCCGAGGTCGAAAAACCGGTGGGGAAACCTTTTCTTGAATTCAATGGTCCTGGTGGACTTGGCCAGGTCGGCGTCCAGCACCACGATGTCCGGATTCCCCGTGCCCAATTCCACCAGTGCTTTGCCGTACGCCTCCCGGGTCGCGATCTTCTGCATCTGCCAAACCTCTCACTTCTCCAAGAGATGTGGATTCCCCGATAACAACGCTTTTCCCGTGGTTAGGCCAGTTCCGCCAGGGCTTGGGCGACCTGGTCCCCCTTCGGGGCCACCCCGTGCCAGTCCACCCCGTGTTCCATGAACGACACACCCTTGCCTTTGACGGTTCGGGCCACGATGGCCGTCGGCCGGCCCCCGGCCGACCGCGCCTTCTCCAACGCCGGCAGGATCTGCCCGAAGTCATGGCCGTCAATCTCGAGGACATGCCAGCCGAAAGCCCGCCACTTGTCCGGCAGCGGTTCGGTTGACATCACCTCGCTGACCGGCCCGTCGATCTGCAAGCCGTTGAAGTCCACAATCGCCGTCAGATTCTCCAACGCGTAGTGCGCGGCGGCCATGGCCGCCTCCCAGACCTGACCCTCCTGGCATTCGCCGTCGCCCAGAAGGGCGTATACCCGGTAATCCCGCCCATCCAGCCGGGCCGCCAGGGCCATGCCGTTCGCGGCCGACAACCCCTGCCCCAGGGAACCGGTCGACATTTCCACGCCCGGAAGTTTGCGCATGTCGGGGTGGCCCTGCAGCCGGCTGCCCAGCTTGCGCAGCGTGCTCAACTCCGCCACCGGAAAGTAGCCCCGTTCGGCCAGGGCCGCGTACAGCACCGGCGCGGCGTGCCCCTTCGAGAGCACAAACCGGTCCCGGTCCGGCCAGTCGGGCCGCACCGGATCCAGGCGCATCTGGTTGAAGTAAAGGGCGGTGACAATGTCGGCGGCGGAAAGCGAGCCGCCCGGGTGCCCCGATCCGGCCTCCGCCACCATCCGGACGATATGCCTCCGTATTTCCCTGGCTTTTTCGGTAAGCTCGGCAACGATTTTTTCCATTTGGTCAAGCTCCACCCCCGGAAGAACTTCGGCCCGTGCGGCGCCGGTACTTGACATTCTCCGGCGGCGTCCAGGCCCATTGCGTAGGTATTCCTTTCCCTCACACTAATTCCTGCATCCCGACACCCAAAACCTGAAGACCGCCGGAACCAAAAGGGCGGGGAATTTCCCCGCCTGTCAGGTCTTTTCATTACCCCGCCTACTTCGACCGCGCCTTCCAGACCAGGTAGGCCTGGATGAACTCGTCGATGTCCCCGTCCATCACCGCCTCCACGTTTCCCTTTTCGAACTTGGTCCGGTGATCTTTGACCATCGAATACGGGTGGAACACGTAGGACCTGATCTGGCTGCCCCAGGCGATGTCCGGCTGCTCACCCCGCAGGGCGGCGATCTCCTCTTCCCGGCGCCGCAGTTCCAGATCCAGAAGCTTCGCCGTCAACAGCTTTATAGCGGCGTTCCGGTTGGCGATCTGGGAACGCTCGTTCTGGCAGGAGACCACAATCCCGGTCGGCAGGTGCGTGATCCGGACCGCCGAGTCCGTCTTGTTCACGTGCTGCCCGCCGGCCCCCCCGGAACGGTAGGTGTCAATCCGCAAGTCGTCGGGATTGAGATCCACGGCCGCGCTCTCCGGGACCTCCGGCAGGACGTCCAGCGACGCAAAGGAGGTGTGCCGGCGCCCCCCGACGTCGAACGGCGAGATGCGCACCAGCCGGTGCACGCCCTTTTCGGCCCGCAGGTAGCCGTAGGCAAAAGGCCCGGACACCAGAAAGGTGACGCTTTTGAGCCCGGCTTCGTCGTCCGGCAGAATGTCGAGCACCTCGGCGGCATAACCGCGTTTCTCGGACCAGCGCAGGTACATCCGGAAAAGCATCTCCACCCAGTCCTGGGCCTCAAGGCCCCCAGCGCCGGCGTGCAGGCTCAAGATGGCATTCGCCTCGTCGTGGGGCCCGGAAAGCAAAAGTTCCAGCTCCAGCGCGGCCACGGTGCGGTCCAGCTCGGCCAGGGACCGCGCTACTTCCCGGGCGGTGTCGGAGTCCTCGATCTCCTCCCCCAACTCCAGCAGTACGACCGCGTCCTCGAAATCCCGGCGCAAGCCGTTGAAACCTTCCACCCGCCGCCGCAGCCCGGCCAGGCGCCGGGCGACTTCCTGGGCGCGCTCCTGGTGCTGCCAGAAATCCGGGGTCTCCATCTGTTTCTCCAGGGCGGCTATTTCCGTGTTCTTGCCGGCCAGGTCAAAGAGAGTGTTCCAGGTCGGCGATCCGCCACCGCAACTCCTCCGCAGTCTTGTTCAGCTCAACGTACATGACCATCAATCCCCCATAAAAAGCGATAAAGGTTAGTCCCGTGGTTCCAGCAAGAGGCGGACACCGTCCAGAATCTCCCGTACTCGGTTACCGTAAACGGCACCGATTCTCTCGACCAAGTCCCGTTTGTCAACCGTGATTACCTGCGAGCGTTTTGCGTTGCGAAAAAAGGGGGGACAGTCCCCCCTTTTTTCGCCCAAGCGCACCTCCTCAAATCGGCCGCATGTGCCGGTCAAGACGTCCGCCTCCTCGGGTGAAAAAGGGGTCGGGCCCCTTTTTCACCCCGCCGCCTGCTCGTCCTTCGCGGCGCAGCACTTTTTGTACTTCTTGCCGCTCCCGCACGGGCAGGGGTCGTTCCGGCCCACCTTCTTGTCGCGGCGCACCGGCTGGTTCGCCCTCTCGCCACCGGCGGCGTAGAGGTTCTCCTTGACCTGCCGGCGTTCCGCCTGCTGCGGCGGCGCCACGCGGACCCGGAAGAGCTTCTTGACCGTCTCCTCCTGGATGCTCGCGATCATGTTCTGGAACATGTCAAAACTCTCAAACTTGTATTCCACCAGCGGGTCTTTTTGCCCGTAAGCCCGCAGGCCCACACCCTCACGGAGCTGGTCCATGGCGTCCAGGTGGTCCATCCATTTCTCGTCCACGATGCGCAGCATGAGCACCCGCTCGATCTCGCGCATGGTCTCCGGGCCCAGTTCCGCCTCCCGGGCCGCATAGGCTTGTTCCATCTCTTCCTGGAACAACCGCCGCAGGTCCTCCCGGCGGAAGTCGTCGCGCTTTTTCTCCAGCCGCCTTTCGAGTTCCTCCACGGCCCACCGGTCTCCGGGCAGGATCTGGGCCACCGACTCGGACAGGCCGTCATAGTTCCACTCCTCCGGGTAGACCCCATCCGGCGCGAAGGCGGCCACGGCCTGGCCGGCCACTTCCTCCATCATCTGCTCCACCACCGGCCTTAAGTTATCCCCGCAGAGCACCTGGCGGCGCTGCCGGTAGATCAGTTCCCGCTGTTGGTTGATCACGTCGTCGTAGTTCAACACGTGCTTGCGGATGCTGAAGTTGCGGTTCTCCACCCGCCGCTGGGCGGTTTCCAGGGACTTCGAAATCAGCGGGTGCTCCAAGGGCGCGTCCTCTTCCAGCTTCAGCCGGTCCATGATCCCGGCGATATTGTCGCCCCCGAACAGGCGCAACAAATCGTCGTTCAACGCAACGAAAAACTGGGTCGCCCCCGGGTCGCCCTGGCGGCCGCAACGGCCCCGGAGCTGGTTGTCGATCCGGCGGGCTTCGTGGCGTTCGGTACCGATGATGAAAAGGCCGCCCAGCGCGACCACCCGGTCATGCTCGGCATCGGTCTCCTTTTTGGACTCGGCGTACAGTTCGCGGTAGAGGCGCCGGGCCTCGGCCACTTCCTCCGTGCACGGGCCGTACTCGGCCGCCTCGGCGATCACCTCGGGCGGGTAGCCCCGGCGGCGCATCTCCTGCAGGGCCAGGAACGACGGGTTGCCCCCCAGCATGATGTCGGTGCCGCGGCCGGCCATGTTGGTGGCGATGGTCACCGCCCCGATCCGGCCGGCCTGAGCGACGATCTCGGCCTCTTTCTCGTGATACTTGGCGTTCAAGACCTGGTGCGGCACTCCCCGCCTGGTCAGCATCCGGCTTAAAACCTCCGACTTTTCGATCGAGATGGTGCCCACCAGGACCGGCTGCCCCGTGGCGTGCCGGGCGGCGATCTCTTCGACTCCCGAACGGAATTTGCCCTCTTCGGTTTTAAAGACGATGTCCGGAATGTCTTCCCTGACCATGGGCTTGTGGGTCGGCACGACCACCACGTCCAGCCCGTAGATCTTCTTGAACTCCTCGGCCTCGGTGTCCGCGGTGCCGGTCATGCCGGCCAGCTTCTCGTACATCCGGAAATAATTCTGGAACGTGACTGTCGCCAGGGTCTGCGACTCCCGTTCGATCTTCACGCCCTCCTTGGCCTCGATCGCCTGGTGCAGACCGTCGGAATAACGGCGGCCGAACATCAGCCGGCCGGTGAACTCATCCACGATGATCACCTGGCCGTCCTTCACCACGTAGTCCCGGTCCAGCTTCATCAGCGCGCGGGCTTTCAGCGCCTGGTTCAGGTGGTGCAAGACCTCCTCGTGTTCCGGGTCGGACAGGTTGTCGATACCGAGCAATTCCTCGCACCGGGCGAAGCCTTCCTCGGTCAAGCTGGCCGTGCGCCCCTTCTCGTCGACCGTGAAGTGCGCCTCGGGCTTCAGCCGGGGCACCAGGCGGGCCATGGTGTAGTAGGTGTCCGTCGGTTTGCCCGACTGCCCCGAGATGATCAGCGGCGTGCGCGCCTCGTCGATCAGAATGCTGTCCACCTCGTCCACGATGGCGTAGTAGAGGTCGCGCTGCACCATGTCCCGGGGGTACACGGCCATGTTGTCGCGCAGGTAGTCGAAACCGAACTCGTTATTGGTGCCGTAAATCACGTCCGCCGCGTAAGACGCCTGACGTTGCCGCGCGTCGAGCCCGTGCACGATCAGCCCGGTGGAAAGGCCCAGGAAACGGTAGATGTGGCCCATCCACTCGCTGTCCCGCTTGGCCAGGTAGTCGTTGACGGTCACGATGTGCACGCCCCGGCCGGCCAGGGCGTTCAGGCAGGCCGGCAGGGTGGCCACCAAGGTCTTCCCTTCGCCGGTCTTCATCTCGGCGATCCGGCCCTGGTGCAACACCGCACCCCCCATGATCTGCACGTCGAAGTGCCGCATGTCCAGGACCCGGCGCGAAACCTCGCGGACCACCGCGAAGGCCTCCGGCAAAAGATCGTCCAGCGGCGCGCCCGCGTTCAAGCGCTCCCGCAAGACCGGGGCCTGCGCTTGAAGTTCGGCATCCGTGAGCCTCTCCATGCGGGGTTCCAGTTCGTTCACGGCCGTCACCACCCGCTGCAGCTTTTTCACCTCACGGGCGTTGTCGTCCAGGAAATTCTTCAAGAATCCGAGCAAGGGTGCCCCCCCTCACGTTCCCTTGGGTTGAATTGGAGGAACCCGCCGGTTCCTCCTTGACGCTCATTGATTTTAGCATTTCAACTAAAAATTTTCAAGGCCGGCATACAGATGCTGGAAAACGAGCGGGGGCCGGTCGTGTCCGGCCCCCGCGCCGCGGTTGGTACCGCTTTTTCAGTATCCTCCTAGCCGAAGTCGGGCTCAATCAGCCCGTAGTGCCCGTCCTTTCTCCGGTAAATCACGTTCACCTGCTGGTTCTCGGCATTGGCGAACACGAAGAAGCTGTGCCCCAACAGGTTCATCTGCATCACCGCTTCATCCACCGGCATCGGCTTCAGGGCAAACCGCTTGGTCCTGACAATGCGGTATTCGTCCTCGTCCTCCGCCGCTTCCCGCTCCCTGGCCGGCTCGCCCGCACCAGGCCGCCGGTTCAACAATTTGCCCTTGTATTTCTCCAACTGTTTTTCAAGTTTCTCGACCACCAGGTCTATGGAGGCGTACATATCCCCGGTCGCTTCCTCACCCCGCAGGATTAGTCCGTCGATGGGCACGGTCACCTCGACCCGGTGGGCGTCTTTCTCCACCGACAGGGCCACCTGGACCGAACCGAAGTGCTGGTCGAACTTCCCAAGCTTTGCCAGTCTCTTTTCCACGTACCCCCGGAGCGCGGGTGTAACCTCGATGTTCTTCCCGCGGACGTAAATGCGCATCCGCTTCAACCCCTTTCGTCTGGAGTTAAAGCATATTATTCCCCCGAAGGCAGGGAAATCCTGCACTTCGGGCCAAAAGAGGATTGTCGAAATCGGGATTTGTAAAAACCCTAATTGGGTACAATTTCTTGTGGATACTGTGCATAAACCTGTGCATAAGCCGGTTCTGGTGATCTCTGGTTGTGGATAGGCGCTACGGCCTTGTAGGAGCGTGTCAGATTTAAATCCGGGCGGCGACAAGAACTGCACCCAAAACCCTTGAAGCCCTGGCCTCCAACAACACTTTAGCCGCCTCGGACAACGTGCTGCCGGTGGTGAGCACGTCGTCCACCACGATCACGGTGCGGCCCCGCAAAAAATCAGGTTTGTCCGCGAACCGGAAGCACCCGGACAGATTGGTCAACCGGGCCGCCCGCGGCAGTCCGGCCTGCGCCGGCGTGTCCCGTACTTTGTCGAGCGCGGGACGGACGGGGACATTCAGCTGACCGCCGACCTCCCGGGCCAGAAGTTCCGCCTGGTTGAATCCGCGCCGTTTGAACGCCTCCCGGGAGAGGGGCACGGGCACCACGAGATCGGCGCCCGCATACGCCGGGTCAGAACGGACGGTCCGGATCATGAGTCCGCCCAGGAAAACGGCCAGGTCCGGCCTCCGGCCGTATTTGAGCCGGTGCACGGCGTCGCGGACCACCCCGTCGTAAGGCGCGTAGGCGCGGCAGCGCTCGAAAGGCGGCGCGTCCCGCCGGCAATCCCGACACAGCCGTGGTTCCGGTGCCGGAACGGGCGAAAAGAACCGGCCGCACCGGTCGCAGTGCGGCTCCCCTGAAAGACTCTCGATTTCGGCCCGGCAGGCCGGGCACAACGCCTCGGCCACACCCGCCCCGCAGACCGGGCAGCCTCCCGGATCCGGGAAAACCAACCGGAACAGCCCGTCCAAAACCGCGCGCAAGCTAGACATTGGCGGCGTGTCCGCCCGCAGGGCGAAATTCGGAAACCTCCCGCCCGGCGGGGAGGCGCAAGCGTTCCTCGGCCCCGGCCAACAGCGCATCCGAAGTGACCCCGTCCAGCGGCGCGGTGGAAAAACCGATGCGTACCGGGAGCCGGACCCGTTCCTTTCGGTCCTCTACACCGAAGGAGATCTGCTCCAGCATGCGCTGCAGACGCTCGGCCCTCTGGACGGCGCGAATTTCCCCGGTATCGGGCAGCAGCAAGGCAAATTCGTCCCCCCCGTAGCGGGCCGCCGTGCCGTCGGCCGGCAACCACTCCTCCACGGCCCGGGCGGCCTGAACCAGGACGGTGTCCCCGGTGGCATACCCAAAGCGCCGGTTCAGGTCGTACAACCCGTCGATTTCAAGCAGGATGACGGCCAGCGGCCGGTGCATGCGCTCATACCCGGACAACTCGGCCTCCAACCGGCCGACGAACTGTTCCCGGTTGGGCAGGCCGGTGAGGTAGTCGCGGCCGGCCACCTTTTGCAGACGCCGGCGCATCCGCCAGTTGTCGGCGGCGGCCGCCACCTGGCCCCCGACGACGCTCAGCAGGCCGAGGCTCTTCTCGTCGTACACACCCGGGCGCTTGTCCCCGATCACGAAGACTCCCAGCATCTCGTTTCCAAACACCAGGGGCAGCAGAATGAGCGAGCGCGTCACCGGCGACAGTCCGGTCATCCGCTGCCACTCCGGTTCCCGGCGGAGGTCGGTGACCAGGCGGGGTTCGCGGTTTTGCGCCGCCCAGCCGGCAATCCCTTCGTCCCGTTCCCAGACGATGTCGTGTAATCCGCCGGCGCACGCGCCCTCCAACGCCACCGGCACAAACAGGTGCCGCTCCTCGGACCAGAGATAAACCGCGGCCGCGTCGTAAGGGACCAGGCGCCGGACTTCGCGCAGGATCAGCTTCAGCAGTTCATCGAGTCCGGGGCAGGCGCCGAGGCCCTGCGCCACCGTGTGGAGCAGGCGGAGTTCCCGGTTGTTCTCTTCCACTATTACAAAGCGGCGCACGAAAAACTGGACGATCAAGCCGAGCAGGAGTGCCGGAAAGGCGCCGGCGAACCCGGCGGACCGGTAGAGAGCGGCCACCAGGAAGCCGAGCGGAATTAACAGGACGTAAGTCGAGGCGTCCCAGCGCACGGCGGTGTGCCAACCGCTGAGTGAGAGCCCGCGGCGCGGCAGCAGGTACAGGGTGACCAGCAGGTTGTTGAGCACGAAGTAGGCGGCGGAGAAAGCCAAAAGCGGCAAGACGTTGGCCGGGGTGAGCATCTCCCCCGGGTGGGGTGTCCCGCCGCAGAAAAGGTAGGCGAGATAGGCGCCGTAGACCGCCGGGACGCTCTGGGCGGCATTGAACAGGGTGGTCCGGACCGGATTGCCGCGGTTGACGATTCCCTGGCCGAACAGGATGCCAAGCGCCGTTACCCAAGCCGCCGCCGCGGGCCCGTAGATGAGAAAAGCGCCGAAAGTGACCACCCAGCCGGCGGAAAGCTGCCCGTGCGGGAAAGAAATCACCAGCCACTCAGCCGCCATGGCGATCAAGATCAGCACGGCCAGTTCGGCGCTGAAGTCCAGGTCGACGGCGGGAAAAAGCCAGGACAGCAGCCAAACGCCCCCGACAGTCACAGACCAAAGGTAAAACATGCTGAAGATGTTTCCGGCGCGCATCCGGCACCCCACCTTGAACTGGTAGATTCGACAAGAAAGGCCCGTTTCCTCCGGCAACCGGGAAGAACTGTCCGGGGGGAGGGTGGGCACCGGGGTAGAATATGAAGCAGAGAATTCAGAATTCAGAATGAGGGATAGGACCAGGGGTGTGCTTAACCGGGGGAACATCTATCTGTTACTGTGTCCGTGCCGAGGAATGAGACTCACTCGCCTCCGGGCGGCGCCGAAACCCGCTCTCCGCACGGGTTCGGACAGTTGGGCGCCGCTTGTTCCAGGCTTGCCGCGCTACTTGAAGGGTCTTCCAATGTGGCCGCCGATAGTGCCCCGATCCGCCACGTGTATATCTCTCCGAACGCCCGGACAGCCCTCAAAACGAAAAACCGCCCCCCGGCGGTGCGGGGGCGGTCATTGACGCTCGAATCCGGCTAGCCGATGCCGGCGGCGGCGCGGATTTCTTCGACCTTGTCGGTGCGCTCCCAGGGCAGGTCCAGGTCCTCACGCCCAAAATGGCCGTAGGCGGCGACCTGCCGGTAGATCGGACGGCGCAGGTCCAGGTGGTGGATGATCGCCGCGGGCCGGAGATCAAAATGTTCTGAAACCAGCTTCCCGAGCCGCTCCTCGTCAATCCGGCCGGTACCGAAGGTGTCCACCCTTAACGCGACCGGCCTCGCCACCCCGATGGCGTAGGCCACGTGCACCTCGCACCGGGAGGCGAGCCCGGCGGCCACGATGTTTTTGGCCACGTACCGGGCCGCGTAGGACGCGGAACGGTCGACTTTGGTCGGGTCCTTGCCGGAAAAGGCGCCCCCGCCGTGGCGGGCCATGCCGCCGTAAGTATCGACCACGATCTTGCGGCCGGTCAGCCCCGTGTCGGCCTGCGGCCCGCCGACCACGAACCGGCCGGTCGGGTTGATCAGGTAGCGGGTGGAGTTGGTAATGAACTCCACCGGGACGATCGGCTCAACGACCTTTTCGATCAAGTCGGCCCGGATGGTGGCGAGGTCCACGGCCGGATGGTGCTGGGCCGAGATCACGACCGTGTCCACCTTCACCGGGCGTCCGTTAGCGTACTGCACCGTAACCTGGGTTTTGCCGTCGGGCCTCAGGTAGGGCAGGGTGCCGTTCTTGCGAACCGAGGCCACCCGGCGCGCCAGGCGGTGCGCCAGGTAAACGGGCATCGGCATCAGCGCGGGAGTTTCGTCGGTGGCGTAGCCGACCATAATCCCCTGGTCGCCCGCGCCCACCCGGCTGAAAAGGTCATCCAGGCCCTCCCTGGCCTCCAGGGCCTTGTCCACCCCCATGGCGATGTCGGGCGACTGCTCGTCGATGCTGGTCAGCACGGCGCAGGTGTCGCAGTCGAAGCCGTACTTGGCCCGCGTATAGCCGATGTCGCGCACGGTTTCCCGCACGATGTTCGGTATGTCCACATAGCATTTGCAGGTAATCTCGCCGGAGATGAGCACGAGTCCGGTGGTCACCAGGGTCTCGCAGGCCACCCGGGCCAACGGGTCTTTGGAGAGGATGTTGTCCAGGACGGAGTCGGAAATCTGGTCGGCCACCTTGTCGGGGTGCCCTTCGGTCACCGATTCGGAAGTGAAAAGATGCTTCGCCAAACAGCGCTCTCTCCAATCTCTGGGGAACTGGGCTTACCAAAAGTATTTTAGCAGCCGGCCTAACATATGTCAAAAAATCCGATAATTTCAGCGGTCGGTGTTAATCACCATCGCCATCCCTTTCCAAGCTTGCAGCCGTCCTCCGGGCGGACGGCTGCGTCATCGTTTGCCGGCAGCCGCCGGCGGTTCAGGAATCCCGAGGTAAAAGAGCGCTCGCGACGGCAGCCGCGGCCAGCGCCTTGGTAACGTCGCCGACGATGAAGGGTATGGTGCCCATCCAGAGCAGTTCGGGCAGCGCGGCACCGGTGAGGTGGCCCAACCAGAGAAGCCCCAATCCATGAATAATCAGGAAGTTTGCAGCCAGCATCAGGGCCGTTAGGCCGATGAGGCTCCGCAGGCGCGGGAAGGCCCGAACGGCGTAGCCCACGAACGCCGCCGCCACCACAAAGCCGGCCAGATACCCTCCGGTCGGACCGGCCAGGACGGCCAGCCCTGCGGCCATGCCCGTGAACACCGGCAGTCCGGCCGCACCGGCCGCACCGTAGAGACCCACGGTCAGCCCCCCCCAGTTCCGGCCCAAGAGCACCCCCGCCAGCAGCACCGCGAAAGTCTGGCCGGTCACCGGCACCGGGGACCAGGGCACCGGCACGCGGATCTGGGCCGCCAGGGCAATCAGGGCGGCAAATCCGAGCGCAAGCACCAGTTTCTTGGGCAGGCTCTGTTCCTCACACCACCGGAAAGCCCGGCTGCCGTAAGCGTTAACCGTAGCCGTCAAACGCAATTGAACATTCCCCTTCCTCTGCAGTTTTTTGCATTATTTTAAGCCTCATCGGGTGATATTGTCAACTATTGCTTGACCATCTGGTTAACAAACAGGCCGGCTTGGACGCACGAAGCCACGAAGCCGCCCACAGGCGTTATGGCGCCGAGGTGCAAAAAGGTGTCAGACACCTTTTTCACCCACGCCAGAGGCGGGCAAGCGCTTGAAAACCCGTGTTCTTGTCCGCCAAAAGTGAATTCGTAGGCAGGTACGTTGCTTATCGGCCCCGCGCTTAAGAATGGGGACTTTCGCCCCCGGGCAGTTGAACCAGGACCACGTCCACCCCGATGGTCTTGATGCCGCTCCAGGGGACAACCACATCTTTGCCCCGGCGGAAGACCCGCAGGTATTTCTCCGGGCTCCGGAGCACCAAAGCCCGCACCCGTCCCGTGTCCGCGTCGATTTCCAGGTCCTTCAGCGGCCCCAGGCGCCGCCCGTCGGCAACGTTGATAATGTCCTTGGAGCCCAATTCGGTCACTTTGAACATTGTCACCACCTCCACGCCCCATGCTATGCCCGGCGGTAGGCGGCGGTTACCGGCCGCGCCTGGTAATGTTGCTCAAGAAGCGTCCTCCCAGCCGGCCGAAGGCCCGGAGCAGGGTCCCGATCTCCTCCAGCCGCAGGAGCAGCGCGGCAACCACGTAAACCACCACGCCCACCGTCACCGCGCCCGTGACCCGCAGGGCGAGGCCTGCGGAGCCCGGCGGGACCAGTCCGGCCAGAGCGGTATCGGCGGCCTGCACGGCCAGGGCCATCAGGCCGGACGCCACAAGCACCCCGCCACCGAAACGGAGCCAGGCCGTCGGCTGCCAAAACCCGGGCAGCAGCCGCTCCAAATAGCGGACCAGAAGCACGGTGTTCACGAGGGCGGCCAGGGAACTGCCCAGCGCCAAGCCCCCATGCTGGAGCGGCCCCATCAGGGCCAGGCTCAAGGCCAGGTTTAAGGCCACGTTCACGACCAGGAGCTTCACCGGGGTCCGGGTGTCCTGAAAGGCGTAAAAACCCCGGGTCAGAAGGATATTCGCCGCCAGCCCGGCCAGGCCGACGGCGTAGAAAAGCAGGGCGGCGGCGGTCATGGCGGTGGCCCGCTCGTCGAAGGCCCCCCGCTCGAACAAGAGCTGCACCACCGGTTGGCGGAGCACGATCAGCCCGGCGGCGGCCGGCACCGTGGTCAGGACCACCATCCGCAGGCCGCGCTCCAGAGTCTCCCGCACCTCCAACCTTTTGCCCTCGGCCGCCCAGGTGGTCAGCGTCGGGAATACGGCCGTGCTCAGGGCCAGCACGAAGAGGCTGACCGGCAGTTGGATCAAACGGTTGCCGAAGTTTAAGGCGGCGATGCTCCCCTCGGCCAGGAAGGAAGCCAGCACCCGGTCGATCAGCACGTACAACTGGCTGATGGCGATGCCGGCCGTGATCGGCAGCATCAGGCCGAAGACCTTGCGTACTCCCGGGTGGCGCCAGTCAAAACCAGGGCGGAAACGAAAACCGGCCCGGTACAGGCTGGGGACTTGGATCAAACCGGCCGCGGCCATGCCCAGGACCGTGCCGTAGGCCAGGCCGTGGATGCCGTAGAGGCTGCCCAGGGTGAGCGCGCCCGCGATGATCACCAGGTTGTTGACCGTGCCGCTGAACGCCGGAATGCCGAAAACATTGTTGGCGTTCAGGAAACCGTTGAACAGCGTGGCCAGTCCGGAGAATACCAAAAGCGGGAACATGATCCGGGTGAGGACGACCGCCAACTCCGCGGCGGCCGGCTCAAAACCGGGAGCGATCAGCCGGACCAGCACCGGTGCGGCCAATATTCCGGCGGCGGTCACGGCCACCAGCACCACCACCAGGAGATTCGCCACGTTCAAAGCAACCCGCCAGGCTTCACGGGTTTCACCGCGGGACTTGTATTCGGTGAATACCGGCACCACCACGGTGGCCAGCGCCTGGGCGAACACTATGAACAAAAGGCTCGGGATGGTCAGGGCCACCAGATAGGCGTCGGTGGCCACCGTGGCGCCGAACTGGTGGGCGATCGCCATCTCCCGGCCGAGACCCAGCACTCGGGACAGGAGGCTCAAGGCCGCGATCAACAGGGTGGCCTGAAAGAACAGGTGCCAGGCCAAGGATAGTCACCTCGTCGGTCAATTGGCCGGTGGCGTGGCGGGGGCCGTGCACCACGGTCCGCTCTCGCCGCTTCGCCGGCTCATCATCTCCGGTCACCCGGTCATCCGGTCCGTGCGTCGCCGCTCACCCGCCGCGCATTTCCCGTTGTTTCGCGTTCGGGCGCTGTTTTCCCTGCGCACCCGGCCATAAACGGCTACTATCCATTCTTGCCGCCCGCCACCAGGGGTCAAACCTTCAGTCGCTCGGTTTGCTGGATAGATTCCAAGACTGCTTTAGATGGCCGGGGGGGAGACTAAAGGTCTACCCCCCCCCGGCCACTACAGATCGGCGAGGAGGCGGACGGCGTTCCGGATCCGTTCGCTTTGCGTGGGTGAGCCGGCTTCGGTGTAGATCCGGAAAACCGGTTCGGTGCCCGAAGCCCGGACCAGGACCCAGGCTCCGTCTTCGAGCACCAGCTTGGTGCCGTCCAAGGTGAACCGGCCGGCCACCGGCTGACCGGCCAGGCGGCCGGGCTCCAGCCCGCGCAGATTCTCCAATATCCGGGGCTTTTTGTCCGCACCGGTGCGGACGTCGACCCGTTCGCTGTACAGACGCCCGTATTTGTCCCCCACTTCCTCCAGGAGAGTTTTCAAAGACTTCCCGTGCGCCGCCACCATCTCCACCGCCAGCATCCCGGCCAGAATGCCGTCCTTTTCCGGGACGTGTCCCCGGATGGACAGGCCCCCGCTCTCCTCGCCGCCCACGATGCAGCCGCGCTCCATCAGGGCCCGGCCGATGTATTTGAACCCCACCGGGGTCTCGACCACCTCCTGCCCGCAGCCGGCGGCAATCCGGTCCACCAGGTGCGTGGTGGCCACCGTGCGCGCCACCGGCCCGCTCCACCCCCGGGCGGTCAGCAGGTGGGCGTACACCAGCGCCAGGAACTGGTTCGGAGAAATGTAGGTGCCGTCGGCGTCGATGACGCCCAACCGGTCGGCGTCGCCATCCAGACCAAGCCCGAGATGGGCCCCTTCCCGCAGCACGGTGTCCCGCAGGGCCCCCAGGTTGGCGGCGCCGGGGTCGGGCAGCGCACCGCCGAAAAGTGGGTCGCGGTGGTTGTGCAAACTGCTGACCCGTACCCCGAGGCCGGACAGCATCTCCTCCAAATAGCCGATCCCGGCGCCGTAGAGCGGGTCCACCACCACCCGCATTCCGGCTTGGCCAATGGTTTCGGTGTCGATCAACCCTAGGATATGCTCGGCGTACTCCCGGGATGGGTCCGTCAGTTCCCGGCCCGGCCCGCTCGCCCCGCCGGCCGGGATGGTGCCGCTGCGCTGCCGGCGCAGGATGTATTCCTCAATTTCGTCGGTGATTTCGGGCAGCGCGGGCCCGGCATATTCCGGGATGAACTTGATCCCGTTGTATTCCGGCGGGTTGTGACTGGCCGTCAGCACCACGGCGCCGCCCGCCCGGAGGTGTTGGACCGCGAAAGCGACGACCGGAGTGGGCAGCGCCTTTTGGCCCAGGAAAACGCGGACCCCCCGGCCGGTCAGCACTTCGGCCATGGTATCCGCGAAACGGTCGGAGAGAAAACGGTTGTCGTACCCCACCACCACCCCGCGCCCCGCCAAGTTGTGGGCCGACACGAAGTCGGCCACCGCCCCGGCCACCAGCGCCACGTTCGCGAAGGTGAAGTCGGCGGCCATCACCCCGCGCCAGCCGTCGGTGCCAAATTTGATCATTGCCGACCAGCCTCCCCGAAAAATGCCGCTCCCGAGCGTTCTTGCGTTCTGCAAGCCTGTGTGCAATTGTTCCGCGCCGTCATTGCCGAATCCTGCTACTGCGGGAACTTGCCCGGCACCTTGTCGGCAACGTCGGTGTAGTGGTCAATGGCGTCTTCCTTCAGGTCGACATAGAGATTCCCGTCGCAGTCCAGGCTGGCGTACATCACTTCTTCGGAAGAACGCACACCCTGTCTCTCAAGCTCCCGGAACAGCCACTCCTCGTCAAGGTTGTTCTGGACCAGGTTCTGCTCGATCACCGTCCCGTCCACGATCAATTCCGACGGCATTCCCTCGTACCGGGTGGGCAGGTGCAGGTCGGCGGGAGTGACCGGGCGTTTCTGCGATTTCAGCAACACGCTCATTTCCCCGTTCGGCTCCAGCACCGCGAACTCCACGTCGGCGACGTTGAACGCCCCCTTGCTGCGGAGCTGCATCATCAGGTCGTCCAGGTGGTAGCGCATATTGCGCATCTTGGCCTCCAAGATTTTCCCGTTGTGCACCACGATGGTCGGCTCGTCCTCGAGGATTTTCCGCACCGGACGGCTCTTCATGGCCGCCCATTCCAGGAAGAGGGTCAGGCCGCTGAACACGGCCAGCGCCAGAAAGTAAAAGGACGCCGGCGTACGGAGGTCGATGGCCAGGGCGGCGGCGATCGAGCCGATGACAATGCCGTTCACGAAGTCGGTCACGGTCAACTGTCCGATCTGGGATTTGCCCACGATGCGGGTGATCAGGACCACGGCGATGAAGGCACCCACGGCGCGGATCACGATCTCCAGGAAGGGACTCATCGAAACTCCCCCCGTCAGGCCGTTCGTACCGGCTTAGATTTCCCCGCCCCACCCGCAAAAATGCGGGAACGTGAAAGCGTTCCCGGGTTTTAACCAGGGTCTGTTTGGCAATAATTGTGAGCAAGGAGGCGTGATTAATGACCAAAACCCAACTGCTGCAGCGTCTTGGGCAACGGAAAGAAATGTTCGAGAAGTACCTTAAGGGGTTGAAGACCGCGGAGAAACGCAAATCTCTGCAGGAAAGCCGGGCCGGAGACGGTCGCAAGGGCTGAGCATTATTGGTGGTCGGTGTTTCAACCGGGGACAAAATCGTGTTTTGACTTATTTGAGCAACTTGGGGTAGTCTGTTTTGCTGTTGACTATACGATAAATGTATATGCCATCATCGAACACTTTATAGATGCACACGTACATGGGAGTGATAACCAGCTTTCGGTATCCACTTTCTGCAAGCACAGGATCGGGATGCGTCTGCCCCATAAGCGGAAACTGTGCCAGGCGGCCAATATTTCGCTCGATTTCCTCTGTGATACTCCTCGCAGAGTTAACGCCGGCCTTTTCGAGATGGTATCCGGCTATGTCAAGGATATCCTTTCTTGCCGGTGCGAGGTAAATCAGCTTACTTACCGGCGGCTGCATAAAGAGCCTCCAACTCCGCATGAATCCGCTCTGGCGTATAAGTGGGCATGCCGCTCAGACGTGCGACTTCCGCCTCGTACACCTTGTCTCTGTGACGAAACATTTTTTCTCTTTCCTCAAAAGCGTCTATACTCAGAACAACGAGATCCGCCTCTCCTTTATTAGTGATGACAATCGGCTCGCCTGTCTCTTTTGCAAGCGCGGATATTTGCGTATACTCGTTCCTCAACGCTGTTGACGGTTTGATGTTCATTGCGCCATCTCCCTTCTCTGATAGTATTATATCAGTAGTATGATAGCTATGCAATACGATATTTGGATATTCTTTACCATCATTTATTGTAACCGCATCGGCACTCAAACCTTGCCGCGCAGGTATTCCAGGAACGGTGCGCGCACCTCGTCACGCTCCAGGGCAAAGTCGACGGTGGCCTTCAGGTAACCCAGGCAGTGGCCGACGTCGTAACGCCGCCCCTCAAACCGGTAGCCGTAAAGGGGTTGTTCCCGGACCAGCAGGCGCAAGGCGTCGGTAAGCTGGATCTCCCCCCCGGCGCCGGGCTGGGCTTGCTCGATCAGGGGGAAAATACGCGGGTCCAGGATATAGCGCCCCGTCACCGCCATCCGGGACGGCGCTTGATCCACCGGCGGTTTCTCCACCAGGTCCTCCACCGCGAAAAGCCGCGGTCCGGCGGCGCGGCCCCTGATCACCCCGTATTTGCTCACGTCTTCGGCCGGCACTTCCTCCAGGGCCACCACGCCGGCGCCGAGCCTGGCGTGCTGCTCCAGCAGTTGCTTCAGGCAGGGCACCGGACCGCGCACGATGTCGTCTCCGAGCAGCACGGCAAAGGGCGCGTCGCCCACAAAGGCCCGGGCGCACCCCACGGCGTGCCCCAGCCCCAAGGGGTACCGCTGCCGGACGTAGTGGATGTTGCCCATGCCGCTGATCCGCTGGACCTCGGCCAGCTCCGCATCCTTCCCCTTCACCGCCAGGTAGGCCTCCAGCTCCGGCGCGTGGTCGAAATGGTCCTCAATCGCCCGTTTGCCACGCCCGGAAATGATGAGGATATCCTCGATGCCCGAGGCCAAAGCTTCCTCGATGATGTACTGGATGGTCGGTTTGTCGATGATCGGGATCATCTCTTTGGGTTGGGACTTGGTGGCGGGCAGAAACCGGACTCCCAGCCCGGCCGCCGGAATCACCGCCTTCTTTACAACCATTGTGTCACTCCCCCGGTATGTGAGATGTGAGATGTGTCGTGGCCGGTTATGCTTTCTAAAAGACACGGCTATGCGGCACTGCGGGGTTGTAGCAACACTCTCCTAGAGGTCGGAGCGCTTGCTGGTTTCGGCTGCGACTTCCGGGCTTGGTTCGTGCGCGCTCCCGAACATCCCGACGCGGTTCGCGGCGGCGAGCAGCAGCACCGCTAGCACAAAAAGCATCAGCACCGCCTGTTCCGTGCTGAGGATGGTGAGCAACACGGCACTGCCGCCGAGCACGACGTTCACCCCGTACATGGACAGCACCGCGCCCCGGTGGGTAAGCCCCGCGCCCAACAGCCGGTGGTGCAGGTGGCCCTTGTCCGGATAAAAGATCGGGCTGCCGTTCCGGTAGCGCCGCAGGACGGCGAAGGCGGTGTCGGTGAGCGGAATGCCCAGGATCACGACCGGGATGATCACCGAAAGGGCGGTCGCGCCCTTGGTCAGGCCCATGATGGCCAGGGTGGCCAGTGTAAACCCCAGGAACATCGAACCGGTATCGCCCAGAAACACCCGGGCCGGGTGGAAATTATAGCGCAAGAACCCCAGGAGCGCCCCCGCCAGGATCAGCGTGACGGCCACCACCGCCATATTGCCCGCGACGGCCGCCACCACCGCCAGCGTAAAAGAGGCGATCAGCGCGGTTCCGGCCGCCAGACCGTCCAACCCGTCAATCAGGTTCAGCGCGTTGGTCACGGCCACCACCCAGAACACGGTCAGCGGAATTCCCCACCAGCCCAGGTAGATGATCCCGCCCAGCGGGTTGGTCAGGAATTCCACGTGGAAGCCAAAGGGGATCAGCGCCAGCGCCGCCAGGAACTGCACGGCCAGCTTCAGCCGGGGGGAAGCGCCCCGGATGTCGTCCCACATGCCGAGAAGCACGATAATGGTGGCGCCGGTCAGCAGGCCCAGAAGCGGCGTAGTCAAAGGCTGGGTCAGGAGTACCGCGGCCGTGAACACCAAGTAGACCGCCAGGCCTCCCAGCCGGGGCATCGGGCGCTGGTGAATTTTGCGGTGGTTTGGTTCATCGACCGCGCCCAACCGCCGGGCCATCCTGATCACCAGCGGGGTGACGAACAGGCTTAAGACGGCGGCCAGTATCAGGGGTAAAGCCAGTTGCACCGGTCAAAACCTCCCGGAGTGGTGGTCGGTGGTCGGCGGGGCACCAAATCAAACTCCCCGGCGGGACAAGCACATAGTTACGGCAACTCTACCCGATTCCTGATAAATTGACAATGACTGATTGACTGAGTATTTAGCTGGAAATATCCGGGTTTTAGTGCACAAGGGCGAATGCGGCCCTGGAAGGCAGATCAGCCCGGCCGGGCCGCCGCCGCAAACAAGAGTTCCGTTTCGGCCACCCGGTCGGGACCGACAAACGCCGTACCGCGGCACTTGCCCACCTTGCCCCGCAGTTGCAGGATTTCCACTTCCAGGCGCAACACGTCGCCCGGCACCACCTGGCGCCGGAAACGGGCCTTGTCGATGCCGGCAAAGAGGAGCAGTTTGTCCCGGTACTCCTCCAGGCTGAGGACGGTCACCGCCGCCACCTGTGCCAGCGCCTCGACCACGAGTACGCCGGGCATCACCGGGTAGCCCGGGAAATGACCCGTAAAGAAAGGCTCGTTCATGGTAACGTTTTTCAAGCCGACCGCCCTCTTGCCGGGCTCCAGTTCGAGCACCCGGTCCACCAGCAAAAACGGGTGGCGGTGGGGCAAAAGCGCCATTATTTGCTTAATGTCCAGCACCTTTTTCTCCTCACTTCCCGGGCCGCCGCACCGGACGGACTGCCGAGATTATTCCCCGGAGGCGGGAATGGATACCATTACCTTTCGACACCGGATTGTCCGCCACCTGCCCCTTCTTCCCCTCCGGCCTCCGACCTCCGACTTCCGGCCTCCGACCTCCGACTTCCGGCCTCCAACATCCTTTTCCCCAGGTACCAGGCCGCGATCAGGGCCAACCCGAGGGCCACGCCCAGCCACAAACCGTTGAAGGCCCGGAACGCGGACACAAAAAGCGGCGTGTGCAGGTGGGCAAAAGTGTTGACCAGCGAAATCTGGCCGATCAGGCCCAGGGCGGCGAGCGGCAGGAAACGGGCGTCCCGACAGCCGGTGAAAAGCAGCAGCAAGAGCCAGGGGTGACCAAGAAGGAATTCTTTGGTCCGCGGGCGCACCGCCAGCAACTGGTCAAGCGCGGAGCGCAGTTTCAGCTCTAGGGACGACACCAGCATCGCGGGCTCGTTTCCGGTACGCAGGAGGTACACGGCACCGGCCGCGGCCACCACCGCGGCGACGGCGGCGTACTTGACCAGCACCGGCCGGTCCAGGAAATCGCGGAAGCGGTCCAGCCAACCCGCGCCATCCCGGGGCCGGAAAGCCAGGTAAGGTATCACCAGCAGGAGCGGGGCGGCGTGGGCCAGCTTCACCCCGGCAAACTGGTCCAGTTTGATCATAAACCCGGTGTCGGAAAGAAGGCCGACCATGTAAACAGCGCCCACCAGTGAAATAGCGGCGGCTTGGAGGAAGCGGACCAGGCTCGCCCCCACCGAAGCCCCCTCTTCCCGGACGACACTCACCAGGGCCAGGGAGGGAAAGATGATCACCCCGGCCAGGGCCGCCACCTTGGCGGCCGCGCCGGCCTCCATGGCGAAGGCCGCCGCCAGCCAGGCCGCGGCCGCCGGCAACGCCAGGGCGGGCCCTGGCAGCCTGCTGGTTCGCAGCCTTTCCCACAGGAGCAACCCGCCGGCGACCACACCCAAGCCGATCAGGACCACCAGGACCCGCGGCGGCTGCCAGGGAACGGGGGCCTTCGGCGCGCCGAGCGTCAGCCCGGCCGCCTCCAACCGGGAGGTGATGTCTTTCAGGTAGGCGGTGTTCGCCGCCCAGACATCACCGGCGTGATACGCGTCGAAGAAGAACCGCGCCAAGAGCACCCGCGCATTGCGCTCGACGGCGGCCAGGACGAAGCGGTCGGCCGCCTGCGCCGGCGTGTACCGCGCCATCTCGTGGGCGGGAATGGCGTGCAGCATCACCTGGCGCGCCGGCATTGTCCGGCCGAGCTGATTCACCCCGGCTTGCGGGAAAAACTCGACATCGGCAACGGGCACACCCAGCGGCCCCAGTTCCCGGGCCAGGACGTGCACCAGGCCCGGATAACCGGGCAGGGTCGGGTCGTTGAAGGCCACCGCCGAAAGGCCGGGCATCTCGACCAGGGTTTCGGCCAGCAGAGCCAGGCCCGCGGGGGTAACCCCCGGCCAGGTGCGCACCTGGGGAATCACGTTCAGGCCCGCGGCCGCCGCCTGTTCCAGCCCGTGAGCCGGAAATCCGGCCCCCAGCACATCCAGGTACAGCCCCGGGATGGGGGCGGCAACCACGAACGGCCCGTCCGCCGTTGCGTAGCTCCGGCTGGACGGGACCTTCATTTCCATCTGGCGGCCCAAGCGTTCAAACACCCGCTCGTCGCGGGTCACCAAGTACAGGTGATCCGAAAGGAGTTCAAAGTCCGCACCCGCAAACCAGGGCTCATCCCCGAGTTCGGCGGCGCTCAGCACCGTGAACTCGCCCGCCAGAGCCGCCTGATTCAAAGTAGGCTCGCGGAGCAGGACCGCCGTTACTCCCTGCTCCCGCAAGTCCTCCAGGACCGCCGCCGGTTCACGGTCCAAGAGCCCCGCCAGGAGCGCCACGTCCTCGCAGACGACCGCCATTTCCACCTGCCGGAAATCACGTTCCGCCCCAACCCGCTGCCCGGCCAGCCAGAAGGCCGGCACCAGGGCGGCGGCCACCATCAGGATCAGGAACCGGCGGTAAACCACGTTGGGCAAACAGCACCCGTCCTTTACGCGAAAATGCCCGCGCACCGCAAAGCGGCCCCGCGAGCGCTAAACCCGCCACAAACCTCCCGGGCAAGCCACGGAACGCGGGACGCTTGCGGTCCCCCTGGTTCACGCGCCTAGCCCGGCGGCGGTGACGGCACCAGCCAATCCAGCTCGGAAAAGGCAGTGCCGTAACGGCTGGACGACGGTGGGGCAACGGGCCAGGCGGGCGGCTCCACCGGGTCGTCCGGCGCCGGTTGCGGGGGCACTTCAGAAGTCCCGCCGCCATCGCCCTGACCGTCGGGAAGCACCGGCGGCGAACCACCACCCG